>NZ_JNNN01000078.1:0-371151 GCF_000735635.1 Massilia sp. LC238
CACTGCCGCCGGCCAGGTGCCGGCGGGAGGCGGGAAAGTCACGCCTGCCAGGCACGAGCTCGGTCAACAAGACGGTTCGGGGCAGGAAGAGAACGCTGCACACTTTTGTGCACGTTTTTGCTAGCAGCACCCAGCCTAAGGGGGAGGCGGTGAAATCGCGGTGAAATCCGCCGCCTTTTTCAGCGCGCGGGCGGCAGGACGATCTCGACCCGGTAGCACTCTGCGCCAGGCTGGAACGCGATCTCCCAGCCCATGCCGTGAGCCACCCGCCCCAGGAGGTTCTGGCCGTGCGCGAAACCCTGCACCCGGCCGGCGTGCGCCGCATCCAGGGTATTGACGATGAGCAGACGCCCGTCGTCGTAGTCGATGGCAAGCCGGGTCTGCGGCCCGCCATGGAACAGGGCATTGCCCACGCAGTTGGTGACGAGCAGCTGGGCGAGGTGCTGGTTGCCCAGGACCTGCAGCCGTTCCGGCAGCGTGAGCGTCAGGCGCTCGTCGTCCCAGGCATCGGCACCGGGAATGCGCAGCAGCGCCGCCTCGATGCAGGCGCGCAGGTCGAAGGTCTCCAGCCCCACGTGTTCGGCCCGCGCCAGCGCGAACAGCACGTCGATGGTGGCGCGCAGTTCGTCCACGCCGGCCTGCAGCTGCCCGAGCTCCTCGCGGCCCAGCGGCCGCGTGCTTGCGAGCGCCAGGGTGTTGTTCATGACGGTGAGGGGCGTGCGCAGCTCGTGCCCGACGTCGCGCGTGAAATCGTGCTCGCGGCGCAGCGCCGCCTGCAGCGCGCTGAAACTGGTCTCCAGGCGCTCCGCGAGGATGCCGATCTCGTCCGGCCGTCCGCGCGCGCTGAAGCCCGCCGTGCCGCCGGGACGCAGGGCCTGCGCCTCGTGCGCCAATATCTGCAGCGGCTGTACCAGGCGCCGCGCCAGCAGCCAGGCCAGCAGCAGGGCCAGCGCGATCAGCGCCGCGGCAAGGAAGATCAGCACCCCGCCCACGTCCTGCACCACCTTCGACACCACCAGCACGGGAGCGACGTCGGCCAGCAGGTAGATGCGCCTGGCGCCGCCGGCCCCGTCTGGCAAGTCGCGCACCATCAGGTGGTAATGCTGGCCGGTGCGCGTGAACACCTCGGCGCGCAGGTCGCCGGGCGCGGCGGCCGCGCGCACGACGGCCGGCAGCGTAGCGCGGCTGGTGTGGACGCTCACCAGGTCGCTGGCGGGACGGGGCAGACCGCCGTGGCGGGCGGCCTGCGCTTCGATGGCGGCCGCTTCGCGCTCCAGCAGACGCTCCACCAGCATGTCCTCGGTGACGTAGGCGATCACCACCGCCAGCCCGGTGTAGCACAGGCAGATCAGGACGGTGAAGCCCGCCAGGGCTGTGAACAGGCTGCGGCGGATCGACCTGGGCATGGTGCTAGGCCTCCAGGTCGAGCCGGTAGCCGAGCTGCAGGATGGTGGCGAGCAGCCTGCGCCCGGAGGCCCCTTCCAGCGTCTTGCGCAAGGTGTAGATGTGCGACTTGAGCGCATCGCTGTCGGGCGGATTCGCGCCCCACAGGTGCTGGACCAGGGCCGAGCGCGAGACCGGATGCGGATGCTCCCTGCACAGCAGCTGCAGGATGCTGAAGCCGGCCTGGGTCAGGACCAGGGGCCGGCCCTCGTAGAGCGCGCGCTTTTCCCGCGCCAGCAGGGTCAGCGGGCCGACCCGCATCTCCTGCTGCTGATGCAACGTCCCGCGGCGCGCCAGCGCTTCGCAGCGCAGGGCCACCTCGCGCAGGTCGAAGGGCTTGGCGAGGTAGTCGTCGGCGCCTTCGCGGAAGCCCTGCGCCTTGTCCTCGAAGGCGTCGCGTGCGGTCAGCATCAGGACCGGCACGTTGCTGGGGGCATGCGCCTTGATCTCGCGGCACACCTGCAGGCCATCCATGTCGGGCAGGTTGAGGTCGAGCAGCACCACGTCGTAGCGATGCTCGGTGGCCAGCCGCACGGCCAGGGTGCCGCTGCCGGCATGGTCAAGCTGCCAGCCCAGTCCCTCGAGGAAATCGACCAGCTGGCGGGCGATGGTCGGATGGTCTTCGACCACCAGCACGCTCAGCACCGGGCGGTTCATGCGCGCTGCCTTTCGCTGTTTTCTTCCTGATGGTGCGGGAAACGATCCATCCGCGACAGCACCGGGAACAGCAGCGCCCACAGGCCGGTGACGGCGAGGGTGGCGGCGCCTCCCAGCAGGATCGCGCGCACCAGGCCGAGCCAGCCGGCGGTGACGCCCGATTCGAATTCGCCCAGCTCGTTGGAGGCGCCGATGAACACCGAGTTGACCGCGCTGACGCGCCCGCGGATGTCGTCCGGGGTTTCGTACTGCACCAGGAGGTGGCGGATGTAGACGCTCACCATGTCGCCGGCGCCGAGGAGGAACAGGGCGCCCAGGGCCACCGGGAAGCTGCTGGTGAAGCCCATCACCAACGTGGACAGGCCGAACACGGCGACACCGCCGAACATCCACAGGCCGACGCGGCGCGTAATCGGGAAGAAGGCCAGCGCGATCGAGCACAGGGCCGCTCCCAGTCCCGGAGCGCTGCGCAGCCAGCCGAGGGCGGTGGGGCCGGCATGCAGCACGTCGTGGGCATAGGCGGGCAGCAGGGCGGTGGCGCCGCCGAACAGCACCGCGAACAGGTCGAGCGAGATCGCGCCCAGCACGATCGGGCGCGACCACACGAAGCGCAGGCCTTCCATCAGCGAATGCCAGCTCACCGGGCCCTGGCTGCGCGCCTGTCGGGTCGCGCGGGTGCGCGACATGCACAGCACCGCAATGCTCAAGAGGCTGGCCGAGATCACGTGCACGGTCATCGGGCCGAAGGCGTACAGCAGGCCGCCGATGACCGGGCCGGCGATTACGGCCACGTGGAAGGTCGAGGAGCTCAGGGCCACGGCCTGGCTGAAGTCCTGGTCGGGCACCAGGTTCTTCAGCACCGCCTGCGAGGCCGGCATCATGAAGGCGCGCGCGGAGCCGAACAGCACCAGGATCGCGAACACCGGCCAGACGATGGTGCTGCCGCTCGCCGTGAAGCTCACCAGGAGCAGGCTGCACAGCAGTTGCGTGGCCATGCACAGCAGGACGATGTTGCGGCGGTTGTGGCGGTCGGCCACGTGGCCGGCCCACAGGATCAGCACCAGGAAGGGCGCGAACTGCGCCAGGCCGATCAGGCCCAGGTCGAACAGGCTGCCGGTGATCTGGTAGACCTGCCAGCCGATGGCGACGCTCTGCATCTGCACCGCGAGGGTGCCGAGGAAGCGGCTGGAAAGGTAGAAGGCGAGGTTGCGGTTGCGCAGGACGGCCAGGCCGCTGGAAGGGGACAGCAGGGACATGAAGGGCTTTCGGGACAATGCTCGGGCTCGTTAACCCAGCATTGTGCCCGAATTGCGGCCCTGCCGTTGTAGGGTGGGCGGGTTCCCCGCCCACGCGGGGATAGTTTGCAGCCAGATCATCGCGTACGACGACGGAGCCCATAACAATCACCGCGTGGGCGGCAGAGCCACCCACCCTACGCCAGGTCCGCCTCGCTGGTGAAGGCGTCGGCGAAGAACTCGTCTTCCGGCAGTCCGCACTGCGCCACGTAGTCGCGCCGCGCCGATTCCACCATGATGGGGGCGCCGCAGGCGTAGACCTGTTGGCCGGAGAGGTCCGGGAGGTCCTGCATCACGGCTGCGTGCACGTAGCCGGTGCGGCCCTGCCAGGCGTCTTCCGGCAGCGCGTCCGAGATCACCGGGACGTACTGGAAGTCCGGCAGCGTGGTTTCCCATGCGCGGCACAGCTCGTCCATGTACAGGTCCTGGGGACGGCGGCCGCCCCAGTACAGGCGCACGGGGCGCGTCGACTTCAGGTGCATCAGGTGCTCGACCAGCGCCTTGACGGGTGCGAAGCCGGTGCCGGAAGCCAGCAGCACGATCGGCTTGTCGGATTCTTCGCGCAGGAAGAAGGTGCCGAGCGGGCCTTCGAAGCGCAGGATGTCGCGCTCCTTCATGGCGCCGAAGACGTGGTCGGTGAACAGGCCGCCCGGCAGGTGCCGGATGTGCAGCTCGAGCGGGCCGCTGAACGAGGGCGCGCAGGCGATGCTGTAGGCGCGGCGCTTGCCGTCCTTGAGCAGGAATTCGATGTACTGCCCGGCGCGGTAGGCCAGCGCTTCGTTGGCCGGCAGCTGCAGCGTGACGATGGCGACGTCCGGCGCGGCCCGCTTGACGCCCGCGATCCGGGTCGGCATCTTGCGTACCGGGTACTCCGAGCTGCCGCCGACTTCGCGCGCTTCGATGACCAGGTCCTGCTGCGGCACCGCGCAGCAGAACAGCGACATGCCCTGGGTCTTCTCGATGTCGCTCAGGGCGCGCTGCTGGTGCGGCTTGTGGGTCAGCTCACCATCGAGGACCTTGCCCTTGCAGGAGCCGCAGGAGCCGTTCTTGCAGCCGTAGGGCAGGCCGATGCCGGCGCGGATGGCGGCGGAGAGGACGGTTTCGTCGGCTTCGCAGGTGAACTGGTGGCCGCTGGGCTGGACGGTGATCTGGAAAGTCATGCAGGGTCTGGATGCCGATTGTGAATGGCCGGTATTCTACACCGGGGCCAGCGGGGCCGGGAAACGCCAGGACGGCGCTGTGCTAGAGTGACGGGCTTCCCAATCCGCACCCTCGCCATGACCCAGCCTTCCGCTTTCCTCCGTCCGCGCCTGCTCATCGTCGGCTGCGGCGACGTCGGCATGCGCCTGCTGCCCCTGCTTGGGGGGCGCTTCCGGGTATTCGCCCTGACCAGCCAGCGCGAGCGCTGCGCCGAACTGCGGGGCGCGGGCGCGGTGCCCATCGTCGCCGACCTGGACCAGCCCCAAACCCTGGGCCGCCTGCGCGGATTGGCCGACTGGGTCGTGCATTTGGCGCCACCCCAGCCCGAGGGCGCCTTGGACCGCCGCACCCGCCACCTGGTGGCGGCGCTGGGCAAGGCAGCGCGCCTGGTGTACGTGAGCACCAGCGGCGTCTATGGCGACTGCGGCGGCGAACTGGTGCGCGAGACGCGTCCGGTGGCGCCGCGCAATGCCCGTGCGCAGCGGCGCGTCGATGCCGAGCGGGTGCTGCGCGCCTGGGCGCTGGCGGGCGGCACGCAGCTAGCCATCCTGCGCGTGCCCGGCATCTATGCCGCCGGGCGGCTCCCGCTCAAGCGGCTGGAGCAGGGCACCCCGGCCCTGCGGCCGGAAGACGACGTGTACACCAACCACATCCATGCCGACGACCTGGCGCACATCGTCCTGCTTGCGCTGTTCCGCGCGCGCGGCGCGGGCCGGGTGGTGCACGCGGTGGACGACACGCGCATGAAGATGGGCGACTATTTCGACGCCGTGGCCGATGCCTTTGGCCTGGCGCGTCCGCCGCGCCTGCCGCGCGCCGAGCTGCAGGCGGTGGTCACGCCGACGCTGCTCTCCTTCATGTCCGAATCGCGCCGCCTGGACAATACGCGCCTGAAGCGCGAGCTGCGCGTGCGGCTGCGCCATCCGGACGTGCCGGCGGCGCTGGCGCAACTTGCCGCGGCTCCCGTACAATCGGGCACCCAAGGAGAACCAGCATGACCTATGAAGAATACCTCGACGAAGTGACCACCCTGATCGTCGAAAAATACGGGATCGCGGACGCCGCCGCGATCAAGATCGTCGTCGACGCGCAGGACAAGGAATTTTTCGTCGCCCACGACGACAAGCCCGAGATGCGCACCGTCGAACGTGCGCATGCCGACGCCAGAACCCTGTACCAGGCCAGCGGCCTGGCCAAGAAGGCCGCCCCCGGCAAGAAGAAGTAAATCCTTCCGCCGCCCTGCGCCCGGGGCGGCAATCTCCCTCTCCACCGATGCGTCCGGCCTGCCGGAGGCATGCGCACGCGCTTGCCACCCGAGGATGCCTTCCATAAGGCCAGTAGCTTGTGCAAATGGCTTTCCTAATGTGTATCATTTCGTCCCAGGCGAAAAATGCCATACAAACGATGCAATATCGGTCCTGTACGCAAAGAATTCGCGATAGATCACGCAAAGTGACAAATATTTAACAATCCTGAAAGAAACCATGCCCATCAGACGCCTTCCGCCCGGCGCGGAATACGACCCCAACCGGCTCCTCGACGCCATCATTGCCAGGCTCCGCCTGAAGAACGACGCCGCCCTGTCGCGCGTGCTCGAAGTAGCGCCGCCGGTGATCAGCAAGATCCGCCACAACACGCTGCCGATCGGCGCCACGCTGCTGCTGCGCATGCATGAAGAGAGCGAGTTAAGCATCCGCGAACTGCGCGAGTTGATGACCCGCCCGCAGGGAGTGGGGCAAGCGCTGGCGGCCTGAATGAAAAACGGCCGGCGGGACGCAAGCATCGTCCGGCCGGCCGTTCAGGGAAGGAGAATCAGGCGGCGTGCGCCAGCTCCTTGCCCGATGCGGCGCCATATCCTTTGGTATCAGGCTGGGCCTGCGACGGCTTGCCCGGCGCAGAGCAAAAGGCGTATGCGGTGCCTGCGGCTTCGCGCGGCTTGCCCGGGGCCGAACAGAATGCGTATGCGGCATTCACGGCGTCGAGCTGCTTGCCTGGCGCGGAGCAGAATGCATGCACGGCGTTGGCGGCTTCGCGCGGCTTGCCCGGGGCCGAACAGAATGCGTATGCGGCATTCACGGCGTCGAGCTGCTTGCCCGGCGCGGAGCAGAATGCATGCGCGGCGTTCGCGGCGTCGCGCGGCTTGCCGGGGGCGGAACAGAATGCGTATGCGGCATTCACGGCGTCGAGCTGCTTGCCCGGTGCGGAGCAGAATGCGTACCCGGCATTCGCGGCAACGAGTGGCTTGCCAGGCGCGGAGCAGAATGCGAACGCAGCGTTGGCTGCTGGACCGGCGCCGAATTCCGTTTCGTAGATCGCACGCATGCGATCGCCTGCGGCGGCCTGGTCACCGTCGTGCGCATCCGCACCGATGCCGACGTACGGATAGTGGTGCAGGAAGTAGCCGAACAAGGCTTCGCAGTCGCGAGCGTACTTCATCGTGTCGAGGATGTGGTAGTGCCAGAAAATGTCGACGTCGACGGTCGGCGATGCCTCCGCGTCCGGGTATTTCTTCATCAGGAACAGGAAGCGGCGGTATTCCGTTTCCACTGCATCAGCCCGCAGCGCGGACCAGCCTTCGCCGGATTCCACATGCATCAGTTTCATTTTGATCGGGGCAAGATCAAGTGCTTCAAATGCTGCGAATTCGTTGGTCGACATAGTTATCACCTTTTGTTGTAGATCTGTTTGTTAAGGCATTCTTCTTTTATCCCTAGTGTTGAAGCGGTACGTCAGCGAATCCTCCTCAAAGAACGTGACGCGGTTAATCGGAAGTCAGGAACTGCGTCTTGACCGGTGGCAGTGATAACAATTGTCCTGCGACCGGTCAGTCTTAATGTTGAGTTCTGTCAACCAAGTAACTGCTGTGCTGAAACGAGACAACATGGGCGCACATCCGCTCCATGCTCAGGCGATGGCCGGCAGCGCGGCACCGCTGTCGTGAGTTGGGGCAGCGGGTAGTTCGGATGGATGCCCGCCTACGGGAATGGTGACGACGATGGTGGTGCCGGTTTCCGGGCCGCTGCTGATCGAGAAGCTGCCGCCCAGGATGTTGACGCGCTCTTCGATGCCCACCAGCCCGAAGGATCCGTTGCGGTTGCGGCTGCCCGGCTGCATGCCGATGCCGTTGTCGCGAATCGTCATGGTCAGCATGTCGGCGTGCTGGTGCAGGTCGATCCGTACCTTGGTCGCGCGCGCGTGCCGCGCCACGTTGTTGAGCGACTCCTGCAGGATGCGGAAGAAGGCGGTGGCGCAACCGTCGTCGAGGTAGTGCTCGGTTTCGTCCTCGACCAGTTCGCACTCGATGCCGGTGCGGCGCGAGAAGTCCGCCACCTGCCAGTCCACCGCCGCGTTCAGGCCGAGGTCGAGCACGTTCGGCCGCAGGTCGTTGATGATCTGGCGCACGCTGCGGATGGTCAGGTCGATCTGGCGCACCGTGGCGCTGGCGCGTTCGTACAGGCGGCCATGGCGGTTGCGCGTGCGGTTGGCGAGGATCTCGGCCTCGATCTTCAAGGCCAGCAGGTTCTGCGCGAGCTCGTCGTGGATCTCGCGCGCGATGCGCTTGCGCTCGCCTTCCTTGATCTGCTCCGCATGCGCGGCCAGTTGGCGCAGCTTTTCGTTGGTGGCCTGCAGCTTGGCCTGGCTGGCGCGCAGCTCGCGCGTCATGTCCTCGGCCATGCGCAGGGCGCTGCGGCGCGACGAGGCCATGGTCTGGAACAGCGCATAGAGCAGGGCAGTGCTGAGCGTGCCGGCCAGCGCGGCCAGCCAGGGATAGAACAGGTCGAAGCGCGTGTACAGCGCTGATTTCTCGATACTGAACTCGGCGAGCCAATGGCGCTGGTTGAATGCGATCGGCAGGCTGGCGCGCAGCAGACCGGCTTCGTTGGAGACCAGCTGCTGCGGGACTTTCGTTGCCTGATTGCTGTCATACAGGACCCCGTTGCGCCCGTTCTCGCCCGGCTCCTGCGGGATATCGTCGAGGTCGGTGAGTACCAGGCGCACCCCGTCGAGCGGGAAGCCCTCGAGCACGCCGTCGACCATCCTGTTGACGCCGAAACCGATGCCGACGGAGCCGATGTAGGCGGCGCGGCGCTGGATGACCGTATCGATCGGCATGTCGCTGCGGTACACCGGCAAGCGCATCGCGAGCGCGTTCTGGATCGGACCGGGTCCTATCCTGACGCGGAAACCCGAGGCCGCGATGGTGTTGTTGTCGCGCGACTCTGCCGCCGTACGGCGGATGTAGCTGCGCGCTTCCAGATCCAGGCCGAGCTTGTCGAGCGTTTGCGGGGTGGCCGGTTCCATGTAGAGGAGGATGGTGTAGCTGTCGCGGCCGGGCAGGGCTTGCAGCTTCGTGGCGGGCTCGGGCATGCCGTACTGGCGCAGGCGGCGGCGCACGTCCGCGTCCACTGCCGGCAGTTCAGCCGGGCCGACGGCGCGTGCAAAATTGATGACCTCGATGCCCGGGAAGTTGCGGGGTGTGTCGAGCTGCTCGACGTAGTGGCGGAATTCGTCGGCCCCGACCATGGAACTGGCGCGAAACAGTCCGGCCGTGCCGCGCAGGACATCCGTATAGCTCTTGATGCGCGCCTCGATCGCGAACTGGGCGGTGCGCGCCATGCCGCGAAAGCGCGTATGGGCATCGGTTTCGATCGCCTTGGCGGTAGCCAGGTAGAGGGCAGCGCCGACCGCCACGGACAGCAATGCCCCGGTCAGCATCGCCGTCGGCATGACGACATGATGGTTGGAGGAGCTGCGGGGAGGCATGATCCGTAATCTCGCTTGCTAGGTGAATGCGTCGCGATAATGCGACATACATGCCTACACTAAGCATGTTTACGGAACGACGAACCTATCAGGATGAATAGGTATAGTGGATGTGCAACGATGTAGACAGGGTGGAAACGTTTTCGATCAAAAACAAGAAATTCGGGGAGCAATGCCGTCTAGCATTGCTCCCCTCAAATACCTGCAGAACGCAGAAATGATTGCCTTAACAGTAAGGCGTAAGAGGAATTACTTTCCCCAGCTGTCCTTCAGCGTCGTCACGCGGTTGAACACCGGCTTGCCCGGCTGCGAATCCACGCGGTCCGCCACAAAATAGCCGTGGCGCTCGAACTGGAAGCGCTGGTCGGCCACCGCATCCTTCATGCCCGGTTCCAGGTAGGCGGTCACCGTCTCAAGCGCGTTCGGGTTGAGCGCGGCCTTGAAGTCCTTGCCGCCGGCGTCCGGCTGCGGCTCCGTGAACAGGCGGTCGTACAAGCGTACTTCGGCCTCCAGCGCGGTGGCCGCGCTGACCCAGGTGATATTGCCCTTGACCTTGTAGTTGTCCGCGCCCGGCGTGCCCGACTTCGAATCCTCGAAGTACTTCACGTGCACGGCCGTGACCTTGCCGTTCTCGTCCTTGTCGAAACCGGTGCACTCGACCACGAAGCCGTACTTCAGGCGCACGCGCGAACCCGGCTGCTCGCCCACCGGCGGGGTGAAGCGGTGGTAGCCCTTGGTCGGGGTTTCCATGAAGTCTTCCTGCTCGATCCACAGCTCGCGCGTGAACGGGAAGCTGCGCACGCCCATCTCCGGATGGTGCGGGTGGACCGGCGACGAGCACTCGACCGATTCGCCTTCCGGGAAGTTGTCGACGATGAGTTTCAGAGGACGCAGCACGGCGATGGCGCGCGGCGCCTTCGGGTCGAGGTCGTCGCGCAGCGCACCTTCCAGCGTGCTCATGTCGATCCAGCCGTCGGCCTTGGAGACGCCGATGCGCTCGCAGAACAGCTGGATCGATTCCGGCGTGTAGCCGCGGCGGCGCAAACCGACGATGGTCGGCATGCGCGGGTCGTCCCAGCCGGTCACCACACCTTCGTCCACCAGCTGACGCAGCTTGCGTTTGGACGTGACCACATAGGTCAGGTTCAGGCGCGCCATCTCGTACTGGCGCGGCACCGGGCGCGGGAAGAAGCCGCCGTCGGCCAGGGTGTCCACCAGCCAGTCGTACATCGGGCGGTGGTCCTGGAACTCGAGCGTGCAGATCGAATGGGTGATGTTTTCCAGCGCGTCCGAAATCGGGTGCGTGAAGTCGTACATCGGGTAGATGCACCAGGCGTCGCCGGTACGGTGGTGGTGCGCATGGCGGATGCGGTACAGGGCCGGATCGCGGTTGGTCATGTTCGGCGAGGACATGGCGTCTTCCGACATCTTGGCGCGCAGGATGTGTTCGCCGTCCTTGTACTTGCCGGCCTTCATGTCGCGGAACAGTTGCAGCGATTCTTCCACCGGACGGTTGCGGAAGGGCGAATTGGTGCCCGGCGTGCTGAAGTTGCCGCGGTTCTTCGCCATCTCTTCGGGGCTCTGGCTGTCCACGTAGGCCTTGCCTTCGCGGATCAGGTATTCCGCCATCTCGTACAGCTTGTCGAAATAATCGCTGGCGTAATGCAGGTATTCGCCGTCGCCCTGTTCCCAGGTAAAGCCGAGCCATTTCACGGAATCCATGATGGTGTCGACGTATTCCTGGTCTTCCTTCTCCGGATTGGTGTCGTCGAAGCGCAGGTGGCAGCGGCCGTTGTAGTCGCGCGCCAGGCCGAAGTTCAGGCAGATCGACTTGGCATGGCCCACGTGCAGGTAGCCGTTCGGCTCCGGCGGGAAACGGGTGATCACGGGCGGCATGCCCTCACGCTTGTGCGTGCCTGCTGCCAAGTCGTTTTCGATAATGGCGCGCAGGAAATTGGACGAGGGGGGATTGCCCGCCGCCGTCGGGGTGTTCTTATCAATGCTCATGAAAAAGAGATGGGATAGGTTATTCCGGACATTTTACCGTAACGCAGCAGCCTCTCACTCCAGTATGTGGTGAAGCGCACGGTACGCCCCGTTTCGCAGCTACATACTTGGGGTAACTCCGTCCATTCGCAAGGTTCCACCATGAAAACCCTCGCCACCCATCCGGAACTGGTCCGTGCCTGGTTGCTGGCCCTGGCCGGCATGCCGCTGCCGCCGCTGCAAGGAGCGCCGCGCCCGCAGCCGGCGCCGCCGGTCCCGCCCCACCGCCACTGAGACCCGTTCTCGCCAACTTGTCGTTTTCTATAGGATAATCTCGTCCTTGCCGTTTTGCGGCTGCAGCTGTGCGGCTTTGCCTTAAGAGAGTTCCAATTGGAAAATTTATACGCGATCCTCGGTGTCGCCCCGAATGCCGGCGACGACGAGATCAAGAAGGTCTATCGCTCGCTGGCCATGCGCTACCACCCGGACCGCAACCAGGCACCGGGCGCCGAAGCGCGCTTCAAGGCCGTTACCAAGGCCTATGAGATCCTGTCGGATCCGGTCAAGCGTGCCGAATACAACCAGAGCGTCAACCACCGCATCGTGCTCGATGCCGAGGCCGAAGCCTTCGAGCTGTGGCGCTCGCTGTTCGCGCTGAACGGCGTGAACCTACAGCAATGAATCAACAGGACACACAATGAAAAACGTACATCCCGAATTCTCGTTCCAGTCGCGCGAACTGGACGGACAGATCGAGGGCACGCTGGGCGACCCGCCCAACAAGAAGAATTACGACATGATGGTCGGCGCCCTGGTCTCGGAATACGCGAGCGGATCGGGCCTGGACGACGTCAACCTGATGGCCTTCGCGCTCGTTGATTGCATCAGGTTCAAGGATCCGCGCGGCCTGCTGCGCGAGGCCGCCGACTACGAGGGCGACGACCCGGCGCGCGTGTTCGCGATGGCCGAGTGCGAAGGTGAACAGGGCCGCGCCATGTACGAAGCGATGACGGCCAATTATCCGGAGCTGGCGCGCCAGGCCATCATCACGGCCTTCCTGTACAAGAACCAGGGCCGCTGGGAAGACGAGGACCGCGACTTTGCCCGCCTTGGAGAAGGCGACGAAGGCGACGACGACGACATGGACGACACGGCTGCCACCGACGACTTCACCCAGCTGTTCGATGCGGACGGAGAGCGCGAATGAGCGACGAGAACAAAGCCAACCTGCCGGCGCTGACCAGGCAGGTCAGCGAACTGGTCCTGGCCGGCTCGCTCGAGCACGCCGAAGAGGCGTTCTCGCAGGCGGCCGACGAGCACGGCGACTATGCCGTGGTCGAAGTGCTGTCGACCCTGCCGCCCCAGGTCACCGCGCTGCACCTGTCCGGCTTCGACGGCGCCAAGACCTCGCTGGCCACCATGCTGGTGCCGCCCAAGGCCTGGGCCGAGAGCCTGGCCTACATCGCCGCGACCTGGCCGGACAACCTGATCGAGGACGATCCGGAACGCATCGCCGAGAACCTGTTCAACCACGTGCACGGCATCGTCTACGCGAACGACGACGAAGACCGCCGCCACGAGCTGCTGCAGGAAGCGTCCGCCACCGACCATGGCGCCACCGTGTTCGCCATCCTGTGGTCGCTGGCCCCGAAGGAAATCCTCGAGCTGGCCGGTGAAATCCTGTCGAAGGGCCGCTACGTCACTGCCCAGACCAGCGGTGACAGCGACATCGCGCCGCTGGCGGTCGACCTGGCCAAGGCCAGCGAGGACGGCTGGGAGCGTTCGCTGCTCGAGCTGTTCCCGGAATTCCGCCACAGCGCCGAGATGGCCGACGTCGAGCTGCCGGACGACCCGGACGAGGAATCGCCCTTCATGCAGCGCAGCACGCGTGAACTGCTGTACCGCCTGCGCAAGCAGGTGCCGTCGGTGCGCAGCATGCCGCGCCGCGGTACCCGCCGCAGCATGGGCACGGACATCTTCTCGTGAGCGGAGCGCCAGGAACGATGCTGCCTGCAATCGTCATCGAGAAGCCGCCGCGCCTGGTGCGCGCGATCAAGCTGCTGTCCACCGAGGCCACGCCGGACGAGGCCGCCTTGCTGGCGGAGGAACTGTCCGGCATCACCGCCATGGTGGCCGAGAAGTTCACCAACGACCGTACCGCCGAGGGCATCCAGCGCGCGCTGCTGCTCACCGTGGGCGGGGTCTCGCTCGGCCTCGAGCACCTGGTCGACAGCGACGACGACCTCGATGCGCTCGACATCCTGATCGAGGAGGGCGCCGAACTGGTGTTCCAGCAGGGCTTCCGCCTCGTCAAGGACTTGTCGGCGCTGCCCGAGGACAGCCTGGTCGGCGAGTACGACGTCGACCCGATCTATTCCCAGCGCCGCCTGAAGGAACTGTTCGTCGACCTGTGCACGGCCGACCCGGGCGAGAGCTGGACCGGCTACGAGCGCTACATCGGCCAGCTGAAGCAGCGCCAGGGCGTGCAGGCGATCGTGCGCGCGGCCCAGTGGATCCGCCGCCACCATTACGAAGGCCCGATCAACGACCCGGACCTGAACGCCGAAGGCGTGATCGCGCTGGCGATCATCTTCGCGGTCGAGGGCGGCGGGCGCATCACGGCGCGCACCGGGCAGAAGGAGTTCGAGCGCCTGGTGAAGTCGGTGCGCAAGAACGATCCGGACTTCGAAGCCGGCTGGGCCGCGCTGATGGCGCAGGTCCCGGCGCAGCACCAGCCCATCATCGCCGAGCGCATCGCCACCTACCGCGAGCACTGCACGGTGCTGCAGCACATCAAGACCAAGGCAACGATGAAGCAGCTCTTCACGGAGCTGGAAAACTACGCCGGGTCCGAACTCGATCCGGACCTGCCGTAACGGACTCGCTGTGGCAGAAGCGCGCAGTCCGATCGCGGCGGGAAGTCCCGCTTTCCGCCGCATCAACCGCGCCATGGCCTTCGGCGGCTTCTCCGTCTTCGCGCTGCTCTACTGCGTCCAGCCGCTGATGCCGCTGCTGGCGCAGGACTTTTCACTCACGCCCGCCCAATCGAGCCTGGCCTTGTCGGTTTCCACCGCCACGCTGGCGGTGGCGCTGCTGCTGTCGGGCAGCGTGGCCGAGCGCATCGGGCGCAAGCAGCTGATGGTGGCCTCGATGGTCGGCGGCGCGCTGCTCACCATCCTGTCGGCCTTCGCGCTGGACTACACCCAATTGGTCGGCGTGCGCATGCTGCTCGGCCTGGTGCTGGGCGGCCTGCCGGCGGTGGCGATGGCCTACCTCAGCGACGAGATCGAAGGGAACTCGCTCGGCCTGTCGATGGGCATGTACATCAGCGGCAGCGCCTTCGGGGGCATGAGCGGGCGGGTGCTGTCCTCGGTCATCAGCGACTTCGTCTCCTGGCGCATCGCGGTCGGGCTGCTGGGCGCGGCTGGCCTGTACGCGGCCTGGGAGTTCTCGCGCAGCCTGCCTCCGTCGCGCCATGGCGAAGTGAAGCGGGCGAGGGGACCGGGCTTTCTCGACGGCCTGCGCACCCACCTGGCGGACAAAGGCCTGCCCTGGCTGTTCGTGCTACCCTTCCTGCTGATGGGCTGTTTCGTCAGCCTGTACAACTACATCAGCTACCGATTGCTTGGGCCACCGTTCGGCCTGAGCCAGAGCGCGGTGGGCGCGGTGTCGCTGCTCTACCTGCTCGGCATGTTCAGCTCGATGTGGGCGGGCAAGCTGGCCGACCGGCTCGGACGGCGCAACGTGCTGTGGCTGTTCATGGGGGTGATGATCGCGGGCCTCCTGGTGACGCTGCACGATTCGGTGGTCGCCATCGTGCTCGGCACCGGCCTCGCGACCTTCGGCTTCTTCGCCTCGCATTCGGTGGCCAGCAGCTGGGTCGGGCGGCGCGCCCGGCCGCCGCAGGCGCTGGCCTCGGGCATCTACCTGTTCTGCTACTACGTGGGCTCGAGCGTGGTCGGCTGGTTCACCGGCTACGTGTGGGAACACTGGGGCTGGCCGGGCGTGGTCGCCGTGCTCGGCGGGCTGCTCGGCGTGGGGATGGCCATCGCGCTGCGCCTGCGGCGGCTGGCGCCGGTGGCGGCCGTCCGTTCGCTGTAATACGGGGCGGGCCTACGCGTAGCCGTGATAGTCAAAACGGCTGAGACGTTTTTCCAGCGGATCGTATTCGGCATCAAAATAGCACTTGCCGCCATCATTCACGTTGAAGAAGGTCTCCGACAACTGCCATGGGGGCGTGTCGTGGACATTGCAGGCGCCGGCCAGTCGGACAACACGCCTGCCGTCCCTGGCCTCGCCGCGAAACTGGATGGCGTAGGTCGCGATGCGGGCCTTGTTCCCAAACAGCTCGTTGGCGCTTAACCTGGCGTCGACCAGTGCCCGTATCTCCCGCACAGTTTCCAGCGGCACCTGCCAAGCACCGGCGCGCACCTCATACCAGTTCGGTAGCGGGCTGACAGGCGGAGCGTACGCCGCTGTGCCCGGAGGCATGCTGACGGCCCAGCTTGGCGGGGCGATCCGGATGTCCTGGGCATCAGGCGCGGCTTGTGCCGGACCAGCAAGCAGGAGAGCTGCGAACAGCAGTTGATGCGATGGGCTGGGCATGATCCGTCAAGGAGGTGGCGAGGATTGCATGACTCTACCGTATTTCACCTGGCGCCTTTGTACCAGCATTGGCGCGCGCACGGCAGAAACGCGTGCTTGATATCCCTGCTGGGAGGACTAAAGTGATTGATCCGAGCGGTTCTCCGCCTTACTTTCAGGAGGTCATCATGTTGCAAGCTGCCGAAATTCAACAACGCTTCAGCCAGATCCAGCAGACGATCAACCAGGCCGAAGAAGTCACCCGGAACGACCAGGGGGCGCCTAGCGAAATCCGCGACTGCATCCAGAAGATCGCCCACGAAATGCCGGAAGCCCAGCGTGTCATGCAATCGAACGACCAGATGCAGATGGTGCAATGCATCGACCGGCTGGAAGAGATGGGCGACGAAGCCAAGCGCATGTGCCGCAGCGCCCAGCCTTCGCCCCAGGTCGCCTCGGTGGTGACGCGGGTGCATGACGTCCTGTCGGACCTCAAGCACCAATTACATTAAACCACCCCTTTGCCGCGCAAGGCGGCAATCTCCGCCTCGCCGAGGCCCAGCATGTCGCCGAGCACCTCGTCGGTGTGCTGGCCCAGCAGGGGCGGGGCCTTGTCGCTGGTCGCGGGCGTGGCCGACATCCGGATCGGATTCCTCACCAGTTTCACTTTGCCCGCCGTCGGATGCGGCAGCTCGATGGCGACTTCACGCGCCTGCACCTGCTCGTTGGCGAACACCTCGCCAATGTCGTTGATCGGCCCGCAAGGCACGCCGACCGCTTCCAGCAGGGCGATCCATTCGTCGCGGCGCTTTTCCCTGACCATCTCGGCCAGGATCGGCACCAGAAGGTCGCGGTTCTGCACGCGCAGCGGATTGGTGGCGAAGCGCGGGTCGCTCCCCAGCTCGGGGCGGCCGCCCGCTTCGACGAACTTCTGGTACTGCCCGTCGTTGCCGGTGGCGACGATGATGTGGCCATCCAGGCAGGCGAAGGTCTGGTAGGGCACGATGTTGGCGTGCGCATTGCCCCAGCGCTTGGGCGGCTTGCCGCTGTTGAGGTAGTTGCTGCCCATGTTGGCCAGCATCGCCACCTGGGTGTCGAGCAGGGCCATGTCGATGTGCTGGCCGCAGCCAGTACGGTCGCGGTGGGTCAGGGCAGCCAGCACGGCCACCGTCGCGTACATGCCGGTCATCAGGTCGGTCAGGGCCACGCCGGCCTTTTGCGGGCCGCCGCCCGGCAGGTCGTCGCGTTCGCCGGTGACCGACATCAGGCCGCCCATGCCCTGAATCAGGAAATCGTAGCCGGCCCGATGGGCGTAGGGGCCGTCCTGGCCGAAACCGGTGATCGAGCAGTAGACCAGGTCGGGCTTGATGGCCTTCAGGGTGTCGTAGTCGAGGCCATAGCGCTTGAGGTGGCCGACCTTGAAATTCTCCAGTACCACGTCGCAATGCTTCACCAGCGCGTGCAGCAAGGCCTGGCCTTCGCTGCTGGCGATGTCCACCGTCACCGAGCGCTTGCCGCGGTTGGCCGCCAGGTAATAGGCCGCTTCGCTGGTGTCGTGTCCTTGCGCATCCTTGGCGTAGGGCGGGCCCCAGGCGCGGGTATCGTCGCCATTGCCGGGACGTTCGATCTTGATCACGTCGGCGCCGAGGTCGGCCAGGTTTTGCGAGCACCACGGGCCGGCGAGCACGCGCGACAGGTCGAGCACGCGGATGTGGCCGAGCGCCTTCGGCAGCGCGCTAGAAGGGGAAGCAGCTTGCGTCATTCTGTTCCTGCTGGGTTGTTCTTGCCAAGTTCCGGATTATAGCTGTCCGCGCGCGATGGTCTGGACCGAGCGCGTGTTCGGCCTGAAGGCCGCGTCGATGACCGCGAGCGCGCGCTGCGGCTGCGATTCTCCGCACATGAAGATGTCGGTGGCGGCAAAGCCATGCTCGGGCCAGGTGTGGATCGAGATGTGCGACTCGGCCAGCAGCAACACGCCGGTCACGCCCATGCCCGGTCCGAAGGCGTGGAAGTGGCTGTGCAGGATGCGCGCGCCGGCGGCCAGCGCGGCTTCGCGCAGCAGGGCGTCGATTGCCTGCGCATCCGTCAAGAGAATTGCATCGATGCCGGCCAGGTCGGCCAGCAGATGGATGCCGGCAGGGCGGTGCGGCGTGCTCACTTGTGGCCGCCGCCGGAATAGCCGCCGCTGCCGCTGCCATAGCTGTGGCTGCGCCAGCTGTTGCCGCCGCCGGTGCGGCTGCTCGATGCCATGCTGACCCAGCACACGATGGTGGTGACCAGGGTGACGACGATGGCGTAAAGGAGGAAGTTGCGGTTCATGCGATGGAGGTCAGGATTGCTTCTTCTCGGGCGCCAGCATCATCGGCAGGAACAGCGCCACGAGGCCGGCCGCGAGCAAGAAGATCGTCGCGGTGAAATTGAAGACGAGCGGGATGAAGTTCAGGCCCAGGATCCAGAGCAGGGCGCGCCAGGCGATGTCCGAATTCGTCAGGCTCTTGCCGGCGGCCGCTTTCGCCGCCGGCTTCGCCAGGCCGAACCAGGTTCGCACCTGATCCTCCGCCACTGGCGAGGAGCGTGACCAGGTCAGCTCATCCGGCGTGTGCTCGGCCGCCAGCCCGTTCTGGCCGTGTTCGTACTCGGCGACCTGCACGGTGTCGCCCGCCTTGACGCGCCAGTTGAAGGCGCCCGCGGCATACAGCACCCGCGCCTGGTAGACCCAGGTGCGCTTGTACTCCACGCCGTCGAGCTGCACGGCGGGCATGGCCGGCAGCGCCGGCGCCGGCCAGTCGTCCAGCACCTGCGAGCGGAACCAGCCTTCGCTGCTCTCCACCAGCCAGAAGAAGGGGCCCTGGGTCGAGAACAGCAGGTATTCGTCCCAGGTTTCGCCTTCGTCGTCCTGGCGCCGCATCGCACCCAGCACCTGGTAGGTCTGGGCGCCGATCTTCGCGACGGAGCCGAGCGCGAGGGTGAACTGGACGCGCTCGTGCTCCTCGCCCTTGAGCAGCACCTCGACCTTGGGCGAGGATGCATCCATGCGGGTCGAGCAGGCCGGGCAGACGCAGTTGGCCGCCAGGCCGGGCAGGTGGCGGATCGAGGCGCCGCAGGAGCGGCACTGCAGCACGTCGACCTTGCCGCGGTACTTGCCGGCGCTGGCCTTGATCTGCTCGTCGTCGCGCAGCAGCTGGCACTTCATCTCCTCCAGCGTCACCGCCGTGCCGGCGTACAGCAAGGGCGGCGTGCCATCCGAGTAGTCGAGCGTGGCGAAGCTCGGGCCGCGCCGGAAGTCGGCCACGCGCGCTTCCCAGCCTTCTCCGACACGGAACGGCAGCTCGCCCTGGCCGCCGGTGCACCTAGCCACCCGCTTGTCGGAAGCCACGTAGGGGCCAATTCCGACGTCGTACTGGTGCGTGACCCGGACAGCGTCGAATGCGGGCCAGCCGGCTCCGAGCTCGCGCTTCGTGGTCATCACGTACTGGCCGGAGGCGTCCCCCAACCAGCCTTCAAGGCCGTCGTCGAACAGCACATACCACTCGTTCCACATGCCGGCGTCATAGCGCAGCTGGATGCGGCCCACGACCGTGAAGCCGCGCCCGCCGTGCGTGCCGGCCGTGCCGACCTGGATGCGCGAATAGTCTTCCAGCACCTCGGACATCTTGCCGAGGTCGCGCACCGCATCGAGCTCCTTCACGACGGTCGCGCGGCAGTACTCGCACACCGCCAGGACCGAGGCGTGCGAGCGATAGCTGACCGGTGCGCCGCAGGAAGGACAGGAAACGGTCTGCATCAGCCGATCAGTTTCTTGAGCAGCTCGGCCTTGGTGCTGTCATAGTCGCCTTGCGAAATCAGTCCCTTGTCCAGCAGGCCTTTGAGCTTGGCGAGGCGGTCTTCGATCGATTCGCTCGCGGCCGGCACCGCGGCCGGCTGCGGCTGCGTGGCGACGCCCGGGGCGAACGCCCCCTGCATGCCCTGGGCCATGGCCTGGCCGATGGCGATGCCCGCACCGGCGCCGGCGCCGATGCCGGCGACGCCGCCCTCGTTCTGGGCCGCCAGCGGGATGCTACTGGCCACCTGGAACTGGGTAAAACCGCCCATCTTGTCGGCGCCCAGACGGGCCTTCATGCCGGCCGAGATGCGCTCGTCGAGCGCCGCCTGCAGTTCTTCCGGCAGGCTGACGCTGGCGACGTTGAATTCGTCCAGCCCGATGCCGTAGCGGCCAAAGGCGCTGGCCAGGTCTCCGCGGATCTGCTGCGCCATCAGGGTCTGGTTGGCCGCCATGTCGAGGAAGGCGATCCTGGAGGCGCCCAGCGAGTTGGCCATGGTGGCCAGCATCAGGCCGCGCAGCTGGTCCTCGACTTCCTCGCGGGTGTAGACGGCGCGGGTGCCACTGATCTCGGTGAAGAACAGGCGCGGATCGGCGATGCGGTAAGAGTACATGCCGAAGGCGCGCACGCGGATCATGTCGAAATCCTTGTCGCGGATCGTCACCGGCTGCGGCGTGCCCCACTTGCGGCCGGTCTGCACCCGCGTGGAGAAGAAGTACACGTCCGACTTGAAAGGGGAGGCGAACAGCTTGTCCCAATTCTTCAGGTTGGTCAGCACCGGCAGGGTGGACGTGGTGAGGCGGTGCGTGCCCGGGCCGAACACGTCGGCCACGCGGCCCTCGTCCACGAACACGGCGACCTGCGACTCGCGCACGACCAGGGTGGCGCCGTTCTGGATTTCGTAATCCTCCATCGGATGGCGCCAGGCCAGCACGCCTTCGCCTTCCTCGTTCCATTGCAGGACGTCGAGAAACTGCTTCTTGATGAATGAGCCGAGAGACATGGTGGTTCCTCTTTATGCGTGTTGGATGAAGCCTGGTGAAATCACGAGATGCTGCCGGCGTTGACCAGGCCGATCGACAGCGAGATCGATCCCAGCAGGATGCCGAAACCGACGTTGTTGTGCTCGATCTGGTCCTTCGACATGCGCAGCAGGCGCGTGGCGATGACGAACACCAGCACCTGGATGAGCATGGCCAGCGCGGACCAGCCGCAGAATTCGTAGTAGTTATCGGTGTGCATCAGCGCCGAGGCGATCGTCACCGAAAAGCCGAGCAGGGTGCCGCCCAGCGAGACGGCGGCGGCGCAGTTCCCCTGGCGGATGAGCAGTACTTCGTCGTAAGGCGTGACCCGCGTGTACACCACAAAAAATGCCAGAACCAGCGCGATTGCCGTCGCAAGATGCAGCACATAGTTTAGGATGGCGGGCACAAGCTTCTCCAAAGAAAGTAGTCAAGATTGCAGCAGCGATCTTAGAACAAATTTGTTTCATGACCAAAAAAATTCTCATCCTGTCGGTATTTGTTGTCGCTTCCTGCGGACTTGCTTACGAACTGATTGCTGGTGCATTGTCCAGCTACCTGCTGGGCGACTCGGTCCTCCAGTTTTCCACCATCATCGGCTGCTACCTGTTCGCCATGGGTGTCGGCGCCCACTTTTCGAAGTATGTGCGCGACGAAGACGTGTTGTCCCGCTTCATCGACATCGAACTGGCCGTCGGCCTGATCGGCGGGGTCTCGGCGGCGGTGCTGTTCATGACCTTCACCTGGATGGGCGCGCCCTTCCGCACGGTGCTGTACGTGACCGTGTTCCTGATCGGCGCCATGGTCGGCATGGAAGTGCCGCTGGTGATGCGCGCCCTGAACGAGCGCCGTACCGAGTTCGCCGAGATCGTCAGCCGCGTGCTCACCTTCGATTACCTGGGCGCGCTGGCGGTGTCGCTGCTGTTCCCGCTGGTGCTGGCGCCCCATCTCGGGCTGGTGCGCACCGGCTTCCTGTTCGGGATGCTCAACGTGGGCGTCGCGATGTGGACCTTGTACGTGTTCCGCCATGAGCTGGAGCACCTGCGCGGCAAGGCGATCCGCGCCAGCGCCGTGCTGTTCACCCTGGTGCTGGGCTTCGGCTTCTCGGACCGGATGGTGGAATGGGGCGAACACGGCCTGTTCGGCGACGACGTCGTGTACTCGACCACCACGCCCTACCAGCGCCTGGTGATCACGCGCTGGAAGGACGACCTGCGCCTGTACATCAACGGCAACCTGCAGTTCTCCTCGCGCGACGAATACCGCTACCACGAAGCACTGGTGCATCCGGCGATGCAGTCGCTGCCCTGGGCCAGGCGCGTGCTGGTGCTGGGCGGCGGCGACGGCCTGGCGCTGCGCGAAGTGCTGCGCTACCCGCAGGTGGAAGAGGTAACCCTGGTCGACCTGGATCCGGCCATGACCCAGGCCTTCGCGACCCGGCCCGAGCTGGTGAAGCTGAATGCCGGCGCGCTGCAGGACAAGCGCGTGAAGATCATCAATGCCGATGCCGGCATCTGGCTGCAAAGGCAGGCCGGCATGTACGACGTGGCCATCGTCGACTTCCCCGATCCGTCCAGCTTCGCCCTCGGCAAGCTGTACTCGGTGCCCTTCTACGGCATGCTGCGCAAGCACGTCGCGGCCAATGGGCTGATAGCGGTGCAGTCGACCTCGCCCTTCTTCGCGCCGAACGCCTACTGGACCATCGAGGCGACGCTGCGCGAAGTCGGGCTGAAGACCTGGCCCTACCACCTGTATGTGCCATCCTTCGGCGAGTGGGGCTTCATCATGGCCTCGCCCCAGGGCCGCTTCGTGCCGCCAACCTCGTACCGCCTGCCGATGCGCTACCTGACCGGCGAGACCACCCGCGCCATGTTCGACTGGCCGCCCGACATGCCGCGCCGCCAGATGGTGCCGAACCGCCTGGACACCCAGTCGCTGGTGCGCGAGTTCGAGGAAGACTGGAACCAGGTGATCCGCTGATGGACCGCCGTTCCTTCCTGCTGACGGCGGCGGGCGCCGGCGCTGCCGGGCTGGCCACCAGCGCCGGCTTCCTGCGCTGGCAAGAGATCACGCCAAGTGTGCACACGCCCGGCAGGGCGGAAGGGCACTTCCTGCGCGATCGCGGGCAGTTGCCGCCCCCGAGCGAAACGATCGATACCGACGTGGTGATCCTCGGTTCCGGGATTGCCGGCTTAAGCGCCGCGTGGAAGCTGGGTCGACTCGGCCATGACGATTTCCTGCTGCTCGACGGGCCTGAAGCCTTCGGCAATGCGGCAGGCAGCCGCTATGGCGACCTGGCCTGCCCGACGGGCGCGCACTACCTGCCGCTGCCCGGTCCGGAATCGACCCATGTGCGCGAGATGCTGGCGGACCTCGGCGTCCTGCTGCGCGACGCGGACCAGGACAAGCCCTATTACGACGAGCGCTTCATCCTGCACGGGCCCGAGGAACGCCTGCTGCGCGACGGTGTCTGGCATGAGGGGCTGGTCCCCACGGACGCTGAGGATGCGGCCGAGCACAAGGCCTTCTTCGATGAGATGGCGCGCTTGCGCCATGTACGCGGCAAGGATGGGCGGCGCGCGTTCGTGTTCCCGCTGGCCTTGTCCTCGAACGATCCGGCGTTTGCGGCACTGGACCGCGTCAGCTTCGCGCAGTGGCTGGGCGACCAGGGCTATCGTTCGGCCACGCTGCGCTGGTACCTCGACTACTGCTGCCGCGACGACTACGGCGCGGGCATCGAGCGCGTGTCCGCCTGGGCCGGTATTCATTACTTTGCCGGGCGCTGGGGGCTGGCGGCGAATGCGGAGGAGAACGCGCTGCTGACCTGGCCGGGCGGTTTGGCGCCGCTAGCTGAAGCGCTCGCAGCCAAGGCGGGGACGCGCCGGCGCGCGGGGACGGCGGCGCACGTGGCAGAAGTGGACGGCAAGGTCGAGGCGCTGTGCTTCACGCTCGAGCAGGGTAAACCACGTTCTTTCCTGGTGCGGGCGCGCCGCGCGATTCTAGCCATGCCGCTGTTCGTCGCCAGCCGCGTGGTCGAGGGCATCGAGCGCTACGGCTTCGACCCGCGCAGCCACCTGCCGGACTACGCGCCCTGGATGGTGTCGAACTTCCTGATGCGCGACTTCCCGCGCGAGCTGCCCGAGGCCCAGCTGGCCTGGGACAACGTGGTCTACAGGGGCAGGGGACTCGGCTACGTTGTCTCGACCCACCAGGACATCCGTTCGCGCCCGCCCGGGAAGACCGTGTTCACGGCCTATACGGCGCTGTCGGGGCGCACGCCAGGGGAAGCGCGCCGATGGCTGCAGTCGGCCAGTCCGGAGGCGCTGCTGGAACTGGCTGCAAGCGACCTGAAGGAAGCCTATGGCTGGGCCCTTGCCCCGTGTGTCGAACGCGTGGACATCACGCTGCGCGCGCATGCGATGGCGGTGCCGCAGCCGGGCTTTCGCGCAAATGCCGGCTTGGCGGCGCTGCGCGAGGCGGATGGCCCGCTGCTGTTTGCCCATGCCGACCTGTCCGGGCTGTCGGTGTTCGAAGAGGCCGCTTGGTGGGGCTGCCTGGCGGCCGGCAGGGCGGCGCGCGTGCCCGCCTAGGCCGGCATGCGGCGGCGCCACCCCGCAATGAGGAGGACGGCCAATCCCAGAGGCAGCACCTGCATGACGCGCGCTTCCGGCACCGGACTGATCGACAATGAAAAGCTGTCCACCGTCCCGTACCACTGGGCGATGCGTTCGCCGCCCATGAGCATGTTGATGACCAGGCTGGCCCGGTCCGGATCGGTCACCGTGAATGCCTGGGGAACGAAATCCAGCGATCCAGGAAACAAGCCTCTTGGCGTGCTCAGCGAAATGCCTCCTTCCGCCCCGTAGTTGTCGCGGGTGAGCAGGAAGCGGAAGTCGTGCGAGAACGTGTCGCCGGTATTGAGAATGGGATTACCGGGAGACATTCTTCCCGAGGTCTGGCCCATGCCGGGATCCCAGGCGTCCGACCAGACTTCGGTCCGCCCGTTGTAGCTCAGGGTGAAGGTCGCAGGACCGTATTCGCTGAATATGATGTCCCCGGACTGGCGCCCGACCGACGCCGGCCGCAGCTCGGAAGCGAAGTCCAGCGAGTAGGCGAATCCAGGGGAGCCGGGAAGATACAGTGTCCCGGTCGCGCGGCTGTTGACGACCAGGGTGTCAGCCGCGCCGGCCAGCAGGGGAAAGGCGACGAGCAATGTGCAGACGAAGTGGGCGAACATGATGCACCTCCAGGCGGTGGACCGGTCCAGTATAGCGAGGCTGTTCCGCTGCGTACGGGCTTTGTCAGGCGTACACAACTCGACCGTTCCGACGACGACCGGCGCTAGGCGGCGCCCTCCGGCTCCAGCAGCTTGGCCGTCACCAGGTCGCGCTCGTGGTCGACAATGCCGTCCACCGTGCGCGCGTCCAGCCCCATCGCCTCCAGCACGAAGGCCGACAGCTGCAGGCTCGCTTCCAGCGTTTCCGGCACCACCACGCTGGCGCCGGCCAGGCGCAGGGCGCGCGCATGCTTCTCGTCGCGCGAACGCACGAACAGGCGCGCATGCGGGAACTCGCGGCGGATGCCGCGCACCGCCTGCATGCTTGACGCCGGATGGTCCATGGTCAGCACGATCGCCGGCGCTTCGTCGGCATGCACGCGGCGCAGCAGCTCGGGGCGCGCGGCATTGCCGAAGTAGACCGGCTGGCCTTCCGCATGCAGCTTCGAGACCAGCTTGGCGTCACATTCGAAGGCCACGAAGGGAATGTTCTGCTCGCCCAGCAGCTTGCCCAGCTGCTGCCCCACGCGGCCGAAGCCGGCGATGATGACGCGGCCGCGCGCCGAGGCCAGGGCGCCGTTGTCGGCCTCTGCCGCATGTTCGTTGCGCGCGTGTTCGCCGCGCTCGCCGATGGCGTGTCCCAGGCGCGCCAGCAGGGGCGTGATGAACAGCGACAGGCCGACCACCAGCATGACCTGCCCGCCCAGGGCTGGGTCGAGCACCCGCGAAGTCATGGCGTAGCCGATTGCTACGAAAGCGAATTCGCCGCCCTGGCCCAGCAGCAGGCCGCCCTCCAGCGCGCGGCTCCAGGGCTGGCCGCCGATGCGCAGCAGGCTTGCCGTCACCAGTGCCTTGATCAGCACCAGCCCGGCCAGCGAGGCGACCAGCAGCAGGGGCGCCGCCAGGATCTGGCGGGTGTCGATGCTCATCCCTACGGTCATGAAGAACAGGCCCATGAGCAGGCCCTTGAAGGGCTCGACCATCAGCTCGACCTCGTGCTTAAACTCGGTCTCGGCCAGCAGCAGGCCGGCGATCATCGCCCCCAGCGCCATCGACAGGCCGGCGGCGGCCGACAGGCCGGCGATGCCGAAGGTGCTCAGCAGGATCAGCGCCATGAACACGTCCGGCTGGCGGTGCTCGGCAAACGCGCGGAACAGCTTGTGGACGACCCGCCCGCCGACCAGGTAGATCAGGGTGATGGCGATGCCGGCCTTCAGCAGGGTGGTGAGCGCCAGTACCGCGACGCTGTCGCCGCCGCTGCCGCCGCCGAGGGCGCCGATCAGGAGCAGGATCGGCACCACGGCGAGGTCCTGCAGCATCAGGATGGCGAAGGCGGCCTGGCCGAGTGGGGAACCGGTGGCTCCCTGCTGGGCCAGCAGCTGCATCACGACCGCGGTGGAGGACAGCGACAGCACCAGGCCGACGACCAGGGCCGCCTGCGCGTCGAGGCCGTAGGCCAGCAGCAGGACGCCGCCGACCAGCGCCGCGCTGGCCAGCACCTGCGCGGTGCCGGCGCCCAACACCCAGCGCCGCATCGCCCACAGGCGCGCCGCCGAGAGTTCGAGCCCGATCATGAACATCAGGAACAGCACGCCGATCTCGGCGAGCGCCGCAATGCCCTGGTCGCGCGGGAAGGTGAGGAAGGCCAGCCAGGGGAGCTCGCCGGCCAACAGGCCAAGGCCGAAGGGGCCGACCAGGGTGCCGACGGCGAGGAAGCCGATCACCTGGTTGATGCGCAGGCGCTGCAGGATGGGAATCAGGATGCCCGAGAGGATCAGGAAGAGGAGGATTTCCCGCAGGAACGGAAAGGCGTGTTGCTCTTGCACGATGGGTGGGCGGTGGCGTTGTTGTTTGCCCGGGATTGTAGCGTGGGAGTGGGGGTGTCAGTACAGCGGTGGCGGTACGGAATTGGATCCCGGCCTTCGCCGGGAGTCATGGGCGCCAGTGGCGCGCATGACGGTTCAAACGGTGCGGGTAGCAATGCTTGCGTCGACACGCGACCGCAAAAACCGTCGTCCCGGCGCAGGCCGGGACCCAAGTAGACTTTGCTAGCGCAGAGTTAACCCCTCAGCAATTCCCCGCCTGCACCGCCTCCGGCGGCGTCTCTTCCTGCTGCCGGTGCCCGCTGGCCACCGGCTGGCGGCTTTCGGCGGTGTGCTGGAGTTCCTCGATCTCCGGATCGTGCACGTTGCGCAGTTCGAGGTAGCGGTCGAGGGCCTGGTCGAGGCGCGGCAGCAGGATGCCGCGCTCGCTCGTCAGGGCGCAGTAGGCCGGGCGCGCGGCTGGATAGGCGATCGATCGTGCCTCCAGCCGGCTGGCATCCACGCCGGCCCGCTCGGCTGCCTTCAGGGCCAGTTCCGCCCAGGTCAGCTCGCCGCCGTTGGCCAGGTGCCAGATGCCGGCCTCGCGGTCGATCGCCAGGTCCAGGCAGGCGTGTACCAGGTCCGGCACGTAGGTCGGCGTGATGGTCAGATCGTTCGAGGCCACGAAGGGCTCGCCGCGCTCGAGCGCATTCAGCGCCAGGGTGACGAAGTTGTACTGGTCCCAGGGGCCGAAGAAGGCGCTGGTGCGCACCACCAGCGCGCCGGGGTGTTCGTCCAGCACCGCCACCTCGGCCTCGGCCTTGCTGCGGCCATAGACGTTCAGCGGGGCCACCGGGTCCGACTCCACGTAGGGGCGGCTTTGCTTGCCGTCGAATACCAGGTCGCTCGAGAAGGTGGTCAGGTGGATGCCGTGGCGCGCGCAGGCGGCGGCCAGGATCGCCGCGCCGGCGGTGTTCTCGCGCAGGCAGCGCTCGGCTTCGTTCTCGGCATCGTCCACGCGCACGTAGCCGCAGGTATTGATGACCGCCCAGGGCTGGTGCTCTGCGAGGGCCCGCTCGACCGAGCCGGCGTCGGCGATGTCCATCTCCTTGCGCGACAGCAGGCGGTAGGACAGGTTGCGCTTGCGGCAGACGCGTGCAAAGGCGCGGCCCAGGGTGCCGGTCGCGCCCAGGATCAGGATCGGTGCCGCGCCCGTGCCGACCAGCCGGTGGCCGTCGGCCGAGATGGACGTGAGCGCCGCAGGCGTGGCCACCGGCGGGTGGCACAGGAAGCGGCCCTGGCGGCGCCACCAGCCCTGGCCGCGCAGCACCGGGTGCGACAGCGGCTTGCCCGAGGACAGTTCCTGCATCATCCGCGCCAGCGCGGTCGGGCGCGGCATGGGCGAGCGCACGTCGAAGGGGCCCGGCTCGTAGTAGCCCTTGTTCTGGGTGACCAGGCTGTTCCAGTCGAAGGAGCCGAGCAGCGACCAGACCGTGACGGCGCGCACGTCGACGCCGTTCTGCTGCGACTGCTGGGCCGCTTCCCAGATCTCGAGCAGCCAGCGCAGCTGGTCTTCGCGGTTGGCGTCGATGTGGGCTTCGGTGATGGCCAGCGGGATGCCGTAGCGGTCCCAGGTCTCAAGCAGCAGCGGGGCGATGCCCGGGGTCGGCGTGGCCAGCACGCGCGATGCCTCGATGTCGGCGCAGGGGATGCCGTCGGCCACGCCGCGGTGGTGCTCGGGGAAGCGCTCGGGACGGTGATCCAGCCAGCGCTCGGAGGTGACGTAGTAGTTGACGCCCATGATGTCGGGCGGGCAGGGGTTCTCGCGGAACCACAGGAATTCTTCGGCCGCGATGCCGGTCCTGGTCAGGTATTTCCACAGCTTGTGCTGCTCGTCGACCATGCCGCACAGCAGGTCCCAGGCCAGCCAGCGGCGCTCGTTGTAGAACTCGGCCACGTGGGCGAGCTCGGGCGTGCCGTAGGTCTTGCCGAGGTCGTCGGTCTGGACCAGCTTGGCGTTCGGGTTGACGGCGCGGATCGCGCGCATCGATAGCACCACGGCGCGGCACTGGACCAGCAGGGCTTCGATGAAGGTGCGGTCGTCGCGGCCGTGCGGGTACCAGACGCCGTACAGGCCGGCGAAGCGGGCGGTGGTGCAGGGCTCGTTGACCGGGGTGTAGTACTCGAGCCACGGATAGCGCGCGGCCACCGCGCCGGCATACTCGGCCAGGCGTTCGGCGAAGGCCGGGTCGACCAGGCTGGTGTCGCGCGGACCGCTGCCGTGGTGGACTAGGCCGGCGATCGGCGTCACGCCGGCTTCGCGCAGGGCGTTCAGGCGCTCGTCGGCCCAGCTCCAGTCGGCGCTGGCGAGTCCATCGGGCGCGGTGCGTTCCCATAGCACGGGATAGCGGATTGCGCGGATGCCGGTGGACGCGAAGCGCTTGATGTCGCAGGCGCGGCCGTGATGGCCGTTGCGCTCGAGCTGGCTGAAATACTCGTCGCGGACACGGTTGACCGTGCATTCGAGGCCGCCCCAGAGTTCCAGGGGACGGATTTGGCTGTTCGTGCTCTTTTGTGGATTCATCAGTTTCACCAAGTATTAATTTTCTAACAACAAGTTTCCTACAGCTCGGCGTCCCAGGCAAGAAATCGTCGAAAGGGGAGAGCCGGCCGCAGGCCAGGGACTCGGTAGCGGTTGACATCCTTGCGCCAACCTGCAACCATGCGGTCCATGAATTTTCCGAAAGCACATCACTTTTTGTTGACCTGGTGGCGCCGCTCCTAGCGTGCGGCCACAGGAATGATGTGCATTTCGACTAACGCCGCCTCGATCCGGGTGGCGTTTTCGCATCCAGCGCAGGAGGATCGGGGCAATAACAAGGAAACCCGATGAGCTCCCCAACCCCGAACACTTCCACGCCAATCATCCTCACCGGCGACCGACCTACCGGTCCGCTGCACCTCGGCCACTTCGTCGGCAGCCTGCGCAACCGCGTCGAGTACCAGAATACCTACCGCCAGTTCGTCATGCTCGCAGACGCCCAGGCGCTGACCGACAACATGGATGACATCGGTAAGGTACACCGGAACGTGGTGGAAGTGGCGCTCGATTACCTCGCCTGCGGCATCGATCCGGCCCGTACGACCATCCTGATCCAGTCGCAGATCCCGGAACTGACCGAGCTCACCTTCTACTACCTGAACCTGGTGACCGTGGCGCGCCTCGAGCGCAACCCGACCGTGAAGCAGGAGATCATCCTGCGCGGCTTCGAGCGCGACATCCCGGCCGGCTTCCTGACCTACCCGGCCAGCCAGGCCGCCGACATCACCGCCTTCAAGGCCAGCGTGGTGCCGGTGGGCGAGGACCAGATCCCGATGATCGAGCAGTGCAACGAGATCGTGCGCAGGTTCAACCGGACCTACAGCCCGGAAAAGGACATCCTGGTCGAGTGCAAGGCGATCGTGCCGGAAGTCGGCCGCCTGCCGGGCATCGACGGCCGCGCCAAGATGAGCAAGTCGCTCGGCAACACCATCAACCTGGGCGCCAGCGCCGACGAGATCCGCGCCGCGGTCAAGCAGGTGTACACCGACCCACTGCACCTGAAGGTGTCCGACCCGGGCCACCTGGAGGGCAACGTCGCCTTCATCTACCTCGATGCCTTCGACACCGACAAGGAAGGCCTGGCCGAGATGAAGGCCCACTACACCCGCGGCGGGCTGGGCGACAGCGTGGTCAAGAAGCGCCTGGAAGGCATCCTGCAGGAGCTGCTGGCGCCGATCCGCGCACGCCGCGAAGAGTTTGCCAAGGACCGCGGCCAGGTGCTGCAGATCCTCAAGGAGGGCACCATGCGGGCGCGTGAAGTGGCGGCGCAGACCACCGACGAAGTGAAGAAGGCGCTGGGCCTGTCCTACTTCTGATCCACCGCGGTATCGTGTGCCGGTACCCCGGGTATCGGCACGCCTCTCCCTTGCGGCCGGCACTGGCCCGCGACTCGCTCCGGTGGCACTCTTGCGCCATCACCGTCACTGGAGGACCGTTTCATGAGCAAAGGCCTGCGCCTGACCGAACAATGGATGCAACGCGCCCTGTGGCTGGTCGCGTTCGCGTTCGCCGCCTTCCTGATCGGCCTGGGCGGCAAGATCGTCGATAACCTGTGGGACGTCGAGCGGCCCCTGAGCATCGAGCAGTTCATGGACCGCAACGCGGTCGATGCCCTGCGCGCCGGCCAGGAAGCGGCGCGGGCGCGGCGCGAGAGCGCCCAGCTCGACCTGGAGCAGGCCACCCAGCAGCACGAGGTGGCGCGCGCGAATACCCGCTCGGCGCGCGAGACCTTCGATAACTGGCTGGCCACGCGCCGCGCGACTGCGCGTCCGGACCAGGATCCCGAGCTGCTCGAACGTACCCGCGGACTGGACAAGCTGGAGGCCGACGAGCGCCGCGCGCTGGCGGCCGTCCAGGCCCAGCAGCAGGCCCTGCTGGATGCCGACCAGGCCCTGCAGCGCGCGCAGATGCGCTGGGAGCGCATGGAAAGGCCGGCGCGGGCCGCCTACGAGAAGGCGGCCACGTCCAAGGAACTGCGGGTCTTCCTGTACCGCCTGGCCCTGACCCTGCCGCTCCTGGTGCTGGCCGGCTGGCTGTTCGCGCGCAAGCGCCAGAGCCAGTACTGGCCCTTCGTGTGGGGATTCATCTTCTTCGCACTGTTCGCCTTCTTCTTCGAACTCGTGCCTTACCTGCCGAGCTATGGCGGCTACGTGCGCTACCTGGTCGGCATCGCCGTCACCGTGCTGGTGGGGCGCTACGCGATCGTCTCGCTGCAGCACTACCTGGCGCGCCAGCGGCAGGCCGAAGCGCTGCCAGATGTGCAGCGCCGCCAGACCCTGCGTTACGACGCCGCCCTTGCCCGGCTGGGCAAGGGCGTGTGTCCGGGATGCGAGCGGCCGGTCGACCTGAAGGATGCGAGCGTCGACTTCTGCCCGCACTGCGGCATCGGCCTGTTCGACCGCTGCGGCTGCTGCAGCAGCCGCAAGAATGCCTTCGCCCGCTTCTGTTTTTCGTGCGGGACGGCGGCCAACACCTCATTGGCCGACTAGATAGCGGTTTTGTAGGGTGGGCGGGTCCTCCCGCCCACGCGGTGATCACTATCGGCTCCGCTTTCGTGCCGGATAATTTAGCCGCCAGCTATCACCGCGTGGGCAAGGAACTTGCCCACCCTACGGCCCGTATTCAGTCGCGCAGGTCGGCCGGCACCTTGCCGCCGTTGGCCGCCAGCTTGTTCATGACCTGGCGGTGCAGCCAGATGTTCATCGAGGCCGAATCGCTGGTGTCGCCGGTGTAGTGCAGCTCGGCGGCCAGTTCCTTGCGGGCCTGCAGGCTGCTGTCCAGGCCGAGCAGCTTGAGCAGGTCGACGATCGAGCTGCGCCAGTTCAGCTGCTGGCCCGACGACTTCTGCATGGTGGTCAGGATTTCCTCGACGTCGACCTGGTCCATCATGGCCGGCGCGGCCTGCGGCTGGGCCTGAGGCTGTGCTTGCGGCTGCGCCTGGGGCTGGGGAGCAGCCTGTGGCTGGGCCTGTGGCGCCGGGGCCTGGGCCTGCGCTTGTGGGCCCTTGTTGGCGGCGTGCGCCTTCGGGAAGATCTTGCCAAAAATATTGCTCAGGATGCCCATGTCATCTCCTTGGTGAATGGTGGATTGGGAACGCATGCGTTGTGCCACGTGGCCGAGCGCGAGCGCCAGCGCGGCGCCGCCGATCGCCTTGACCAGGGTCGGGTGTTCGGCATAGAAGGCGCTCATGCGGTCGACGATGCCGGGATTCTGCTGCTCGGCTTGTTCAGCCAGCTCGCGCACCTGCTCGGGGGAGACCTGCGAGGCCTGTTCCGGCGTCACTTTGCCGCCGCCAAACAGCTTGCCGAACACGCCGCCTGCCACCGAAGACAGCTGTGCCGGGTTCAGGGAACCCAGCAGCTGGTTCAGCATGCCGGCACGGCCGTTCGCATCGCTTTGCCCGAACAGCTGGCTGACGACCTGCGGGAAGGGTGGGGTCTGGTCGGAACGCAGGGCATTGGCGACTCCTTCGGCGACCGTTGCGCGCGGCGCGCTCTGGGCCACGCGGTCGAAGTCGTCCGCCGCCCGGTCCTGGTTGCCGCCGCCCAGATACTGCGATAACAGATTGCCCAAATCAAATGCCATATTCGTTCTCCTGACTGCATACGGTTGAATAGTGAGCGTAGGCGTTTTGCTAATGCTTGCTCTGTTCGCTATTCAACGGTGAAGCGCCATGGATCACTGGCGGCGCATGTTTTGCGCCATATGGCCCAGTGCGATGGCCAGTGCGGCGCCGCCGATCGCCTTGACCAGGGTCGGGTTCTGGGCATAGAAGTCGCCCATGCGGTCGACGATGCTCGGGTTTTCCTGCTCGGCCTTTTCGGCCAGTTCGCGCACCTCTTCGGGCGAGACCTGTGAGGCCTGTTCCGGGGTGACCTGGGTGGGTGCACGGCCCCCGCCGAAGATGCTGCCCAGGCCTCCAAGTCCACCTTGGCCGCCGGCCCGGCTGGCGAGCTGGGACAGCACGGCCGGGCCCAGTGTGGCCAGAAGCTGGTTCAGCATGCCGGCGCGCTGGTTCGGATTGCTCTGCCCGAACATCTGGCTCACCATCTGCGGGAAGGGCGGGGTCTGGTCGGAGCGCAGGGCCCCGGTCACGCCGCGCGCCAGTACGTCGGGCGGCGCGTTCGAGGCCACCCGGTCGAAGTCGTCGTTGGCCTGGTGGGGGTTGCCGCCGCCGGCGCCGCCGCCCAGGTACTGGTTCAGAAGACTGCCAAGATCGAAAGCCATCTCGTACTCCTTGCTGTGACATGTAGAAGATCAAGGGTAGGCGTTTCGACATCGCGCCCTCTGTTCGTTATCCCACGGTCACCGGCCGAAAGCAGTATTTCCTTTCCATGTAGACACCAAGGTATTTGCCGGGGTAAGCTCACCGTATGCCTTACCTGTCGCTCCTGCTGTTTGCTGTCCTGTACGCCGCTGCCACCTGGAAGTGGGACCTGCCGCTGCAGGTCGGCGCCGCCTACCTGGCGATGAGCCTGAGCTGTTTCGTGGCCTACGCGATCGACAAGTCGGCGGCACGCAAGGGCAACTGGCGCACGCCGGAGTCGACCCTGCTGCTGCTCGGCCTGGTCGGCGGCTGGCCGGGCGCCGTATTGGCGCAGCAGTGGTTGCGGCACAAGACGTCGAAGACCTCGTTCCAGTGGAAGTTTTACCTGACCGTCGTGCTGAACCTCGTACTCTTCCTGTACCTGTCACGGCAGCTCGGCACACCGGCAGTTTCCTGATTCCTGCAATAGGAGGTGGGCATGTGGCGATATCCCCGGATCCTGGCGCATCGCGGCGGCGGCAGCCTGGCTCCCGAAAACACCTTGGCCGGCTTGCAGCGCGGCATCGACTTCGGTTTCCGCGCCATCGAGTTCGACGTGATGCTGGCGCGCGACGGTGTGCCGGTGGTGATGCACGACCCCTACCTCGGCCGCACCGTGAGCGGCGCCGGCCACGTGTTCGACTACGATGCGCATGAGCTGGCGCGGATGGATGCCGGCAGCTGGTTCGGCGCCGACTACCGCGGCGAGCCGGTGCCCCTGTTCGTCGAGTTCGCGCAGTACTGCAAGGCGCAGGGCATCTGGATGAACATCGAAGTCAAGCCGGCGCGCGGCTTCGACCGCGAGACCGGCGAGACCGTGGCGCGCATCACCCGCGCCATGTTCGCGGACGAGATCGCGGAAGGCAGGCTGGAGCGCGTGCCGCTGCTGTCCTCGTTCAGCCTGGCGGCCCTGGAAAGCGCGCGCGATGCCGCCCCCGACCTGCCGCGCGCCTTCCTGATGAGCGAGCTGCCGCCCGGCTGGGAACCGCTGGCGCGCTCGGTCGAGGCGGTGGCGATCCACGCCAACCACAAGCACCTGACCCCGGCGCTGGCCAAGGCCGTGCGCGACGCCGGCTTCGGCCTGTTCTGCTACACCGTCAACGAGCCGGCGCGGGCACGCGAACTGCTGGACTGGGGCGTCGAAGCCTTCTGTACCGACCGCATCGATTTGATCGGTCCCAAGGTCGCCTAGCGGTGTTGTCGCTGCTGCGCTGAGCGGCGCGCCCGGCCGTCAATATCGGCCGGGCCGATACGGGCCAGCTACGCTATAATCGATTTTTTATAGCGCATGCTCCCTCATTCCGCCCTCACGACATGAAATCCTCCGAAATCCGCGAAAAGTTCCTCAAGTTCTTCGAGTCCAAAGGCCACACCATCGTCCGTTCCAGCCCGCTGGTGCCGGGCAACGACCCGACCATGCTGCTGACGAACAGCGGAATGGTGCAGTTCAAGGATGTGTTCCTGGGCCTGGATACGCGCCCGTACTCGCGCGCCACCACCGTGCAGCGCTGCGTGCGCGCCGGCGGCAAGCACAACGACCTGGAAAACGTCGGCTACACCGCGCGCCACCACACCTTCTTCGAAATGCTGGGTAACTTCAGCTTCGGCGACTATTTCAAGCGCGACGCGATCAACTACTGCTGGGAGCTGCTGACCAAGGTCTACATGCTGCCGGCCGAGAAGCTGACCGTCACCGTCTACTTCGAGGACGACGAGGCCTACGACATCTGGGCCAACGAGATCGGCGTGCCGAAAGAGCGCATCATCCGCATCGGCGACAACAAGGGCGCGCGCTACGCATCCGACAACTTCTGGCAGATGGCCGACACCGGCCCCTGCGGTCCGTGCACCGAAGTGTTCTACGACCACGGCGCCGACATCTGGGGCGGTCCTCCGGGCTCGCCGGAAGAAGACGGCGACCGCTTCATCGAGATCTGGAACCTGGTGTTCATGCAGTTCAACCGTGACGAATCGGGCACCCTGACCCCGCTGCCGAAGCCGTCGATCGACACCGGCATGGGCATGGAGCGCCTGGCCGCCGTGCTGCAGCACGTGCACAGCAACTACGAGATCGACCTGTTCCAGGCGCTGATCAAGGCGGCTGCCCGCGAAACCGGCGCCACCGACCTGGAAAACAATTCGCTCAAGGTCATCGCCGACCACATCCGCGCCGCGTCCTTCCTGATCGTCGACGGCATCATCCCGAGCAGCGAAGGCCACGGCTACGTCCTGCGCCGCATCATCCGCCGCGCGCTGCGCCATGGCCACAAGCTGGGCCAGACCAAGCCGTTCTTCCACAAGCTGGTGGCGGACCTCGACATCGAGATGGGCGAAGCCTATCCGGAACTGCGCGAAGCAAAAGAGCGCGTGGCCCAGGTGCTCAAGACCGAGGAAGAGCGTTTCGGCGAAACCCTGGAAAACGGCATGAAGATCCTGGAAGCTCAACTCTCCAAGGACGCCAGGAACCTGGACGGCGCCACCGCCTTCACTCTGTACGACACCTACGGCTTCCCGCTCGACCTCACCGCCGACATCTGCCGCGAGCGCGGCGTGACGCTGGACGAGGAGGGCTTCGCCGCCGCCATGGAGCAGCAGAAGAAGACCGCGCGCGCCGCCGGCAAGTTCAAGATGGCCGCCAAGGTCGAGTATTCCGGCGAGAAGACCAAGTTCGTCGGCTACGAATCGCTGGCCCACAACACCCACGTCCTGGCCCTGTACGCCGAAGGCGTGTCGGTGCAGGAACTGCAGGCCGGCCAGGAAGGCATCGTGGTGCTCGACACCACACCGTTCTACGCGGAGTCGGGCGGCCAGGTGGGCGACCAGGGCGTGATCCGTTCGGACGGCAAGCTGTTCGACGTCGAGGACACCCTGAAGATCCAGGCCGAAGTCTTCGGCCACCACGGCGTGCTGCGCGAAGGTTCGCTCAAGGTGGGCGACACCGTCGACGCGCAGGTCGACACCGTCAAGCGCGCGCGCACCATCCGCAACCACTCGGCGACCCACCTGATGCACAAGGCCCTGCGTGAAGTGCTGGGCAGCCACGTGCAGCAGAAAGGCTCGCTGGTCGATCCGGAGAAGACCCGTTTCGACTTCAGCCACGGCGCACCGCTGACCGCGGAGGAAATCGCCAAGGTCGAGATGATCGTCAACCGCGAGATCCTCGAGAACCACGCCACCCAGGCCCAGCACATGACGTTCGATGACGCCGTCAAGCACGGCGCGATGGCGCTGTTCGGCGAGAAGTACGGCGACACCGTGCGCGTGCTGGACATCGGCTCGTCGAAGGAACTGTGCGGCGGCGTGCACGTCACCCGCACCGGCGACATCGGCCTGTTCAAGATCGTGTCGGAAGGCGGCGTGGCCGCCGGCATCCGCCGCGTCGAGGCCGTGACCGGCGAGGGCGCGCTGGCGCTGGTGCAGTCGATCAACCGCAAGCTGCAGGAAGCCGCCGGCGCCCTGAAGACCAGCCCGGACGAGCTGCCCTCGCGCATCGCCCAGGTGCAGGACCAGGTCAAGTCGCTGGAGAAGGAAGTGGCCGCGCTCAAGTCGAAGCTGGCCGCGGGGCAGGGCGACGAGCTGGTGACCAAGGCCATCGACGTGAACGGCATCAAGGTGCTGGCCGCGACCATGGAAGGCGCCGACGTCACCGCGCTGCGCGAGACCATGGACAAGCTGAAGGACAAGCTGAAGACCGCCGCCATCGTGCTGGCGAGCGTGGCGGACGGCAAGGTCAGCCTGATCGCGGGCGTGACCAAGGACGCCACCGGCAAGGTGAAAGCCGGCGAGCTGGTGAACTTCGTCGCCCAGCAGGTGGGCGGCAAGGGCGGCGGGCGTCCGGACATGGCGCAGGCCGGCGGTACCGATCCGGCGGGCCTGCCGCAGGCGCTGGCCGGCGTGGCCGGCTGGGTGGGCGAGCGCGCGTAAGCGCTTCTTGACCATCTGGTAAAAACAGCGCCGCCTTCGGGCGGCGTTTTTCATGCGCGGGTCGCAGCCAGTTCAATGCGCTTGCAATCCATCGGCGCAACCGCATTTACCATGTAGCGCACCATGGCGGTGCCGATCGGTTTCATTGGTGACTTGCCATGGTGCGCAAGCATAGATAATTTCACAATCGGTTGCAGGCGTGCAACAATGTGTGACTATTTTGGTGCGCTGCGTCATACTGCCGTAAAAGGAGTAGTATTCGACTTCCGAGCACCATCTACTTTGCAGGCATGCGATGAGCGACACCACTATCGACATTGATACCATGGAATTCCAGAGAGACCTGGATGCGCGCGGACTGAACTGTCCGCTACCGATCCTTAAAGCCAAGAAGGCACTCGCCGAGATGGAAAGCGGACAGGTGCTGCGCATCGTGGCAACCGATACCGGTTCTGTGCGCGACTTCCAGGCGTTCGCCAAGCAGACCGGCAACGCCCTGCTGGCCCACACCGTCGAGAACGGCGAATTCACCTTCCTGATGCGCCGCAAGTAATCCTGCCCGGCGGCGCTACAATGACGGGGCAGGCCTGCGCCAGCCCCGCATCCCTCTACCCGATAGCCTTAAGATCGTACTTTAGTTGAAATCCTCTAACTAAAAATCGCACGATCGTGCTTTAATTTCGACCTGAAGCCGAATTTCTCTTATAATCTAGGCCATTTTCGTCTGTCACCCATTCCATTTTCTAAAGGCACCCTATGAAAGTCCTGGTACCCGTCAAACGCGTGGTCGACTACAACGTCAAGGTCCGCGTCAAATCCGACGGCAGCGGCGTGGATATCGCCAACGTCAAAATGTCGATGAACCCGTTCGACGAGATCGCGCTGGAAGAAGCCACGCGCCTGAAGGAAGCCGGCAAGGTCACCGAAGTGGTGGCGGTGTCGGTGGGTGTGGCCCAGTGCCAGGAAACCCTGCGTACCGGCATGGCGATCGGCGCCGACCGCGGCATCCTGGTCGAGACCAGCGTCGAGACCGAGCCGCTGGCCGTGGCCAAGATCATGAAGGCGCTGGCCGACAAGGAACAGCCGCAGCTGATCATCCTGGGCAAGCAGGCGATCGACGACGATTCGAACCAGACCGGCCAGATGCTGGCTGCGCTGCTGGGCTGGCCGCAAGCCACCTTCGCATCGAAAGTGGTGCTGGAAGACGGTAAAGTCACCGTGACCCGCGAAGTCGACGGCGGCCTGGAAACAGTCAGCTTGACCCTGCCGGCCATCGTCACCACCGACCTGCGCCTGAACGAGCCGCGCTACGTGACGCTGCCGAACATCATGAAGGCCAAGAAGAAGCCGCTTGAAACCGTCAAGCCGGAAGACCTGGGCGTCGACGTGAGCCCGCGCCTGAAGACCCTGAAAGTCACCGAGCCGGCCAAGCGCTCGGCCGGCGTCAAGGTGCCGGACGTGGCGACCCTGGTGCAGAAGCTGCGCACCGAAGCCAAGGTTATCTAAACATACTTAGGAAAAGAACATGGTCGCACTCGTCATTGCAGAACACGACAACGGCTCCCTCAAGGGCGCTACCCATCACACCGTGACCGCGGCCGCCCAGTGTGGCGGCGAAGTCCACGTCCTGGTTGCCGGCTCGGGCTGCGGCGCCGCCGCCGAAGCCGCCGCGCAAATCGCCGGCGTGAGCAAGGTGCTGGTCGCCGATGCGCCGCACTTCGCCGACGGCCTGGCCGAGAACGTCGCCGAGCAGATCCTGGCGATCGCCGCAAGCTACTCGCACATCCTGGCCCCGGCCACCGCCTACGGCAAGAACATCCTGCCGCGCGTGGCCGCCAAGCTGGACGTGGCCCAGATCTCGGAAATCACCAAGGTCGAGTCCCCGGACACCTTCGAGCGCCCGATCTATGCCGGCAACGCCATCGCCACCGTCCAGTCGGGCGACCCGGTGAAGGTCATCACCGTGCGCGGCACCGCGTTCGACGCCGCCGCAAGCGGTGGTTCGGCTGCCGTGGAGCAGGTCGCCGCCGTCGGCGACGTGGGCAAGTCGGCTTTCGTCGGCCGCGAGCTGGCCAAGTCGGACCGTCCGGAACTGACCGCCGCCAAGATCATCGTGTCGGGCGGCCGCGGCATCGGCTCGGCCGAGAACTTCAAGCTGCTGGAACCCCTGGCCGACAAGCTGGGCGCCGCCATGGGCGCCTCGCGCGCCGCGGTCGACGCCGGTTTCGTGCCGAACGATTGGCAGGTCGGCCAGACCGGCAAGATCGTCGCCCCGACCCTCTACATCGCGGTCGGCATCTCGGGCGCGATCCAGCACCTGGCCGGCATGAAGGACTCGAAGACCATCGTCGCCATCAACAAGGATCCGGAAGCGCCGATCTTCTCGGTGGCCGACTACGGCCTGGTGGGCGACCTGTTCGAGGTCGTGCCGCAGCTGGTGAAGGAACTGGGCTAATTTCGGACGGTGGGTGCGCGTCGATGCAGCCCCCACCTTCGATTGCTCATGCACGTCGTTCCGGCGCAGGCCGGAACCCAATTCAGATGCGTATCGCTAGCGTTCGACGTTAGAGGCAGCGCAGGCAAACTTGGGTTCCCGCCTTCGCGGGAACGACGTTTTTGCTATAAGCGCACATTGCCTGTAGCGTTTGATACCCGTAACGCTATTCAAAGACATATCAGTCACATCAGGAGACAAAGGTGAGCTATCAAGCCCCGCTGAAAGACATGCAGTTCGTGGTGAACGAACTGGCGAATCTGGCCGAGATCAACCAGCTGCCTGGCTGCGAGGACGCGACCCCGGACACCGTGGATGCCGTGCTCGAAGAAAGCGCGAAGTTCTGCGGCGAAGTCATCGCGCCGCTGAACCACGCCGGGGACAAGGAGCCGAGCTTCTGGAAGGATGGGTCGGTCACCACCTCGAAGGGCTTCCGTGACGCCTTCCGCGCCTTCGCAGAAGGCGGCTGGCAGGGCATCCAGCATCCGAGCGAATTCGGCGGCCAGGGCCTGCCGAAGCTGGTCGCGACGCCGTGCATGGAGATGCTGCACGCCGCCAACCTGTCCTTCGCGCTGGCGCCGCTGCTGACCGACGGCGCCATCGAGGCGCTGCTCACCGCAGGCTCCGACGAGCAGAAGAAGCTGTTCCTGGAGCCGCTCATCAGCGGCAAGTGGACCGGCACCATGAACCTGACCGAGCCGCAGGCCGGTTCGGACCTGGCCGCCGTGCGCACCCGCGCCGAGCCGCAGGGCGACGGCACCTTCAAGATCTTCGGCACCAAGATCTTCATCACCTACGGCGAGCACGACATGGCGGAGAACATCATCCACCTCGTGCTGGCGCGCACTCCGGACGCACCGGCGGGCGTGAAGGGCATCTCGCTGTTCATCGTGCCGAAGTTCCTGGTGAACCTTGATGGCTCGCTGGGCGAGCGCAATGACGCGCACTGCGTCTCGATCGAACACAAGCTGGGCATCAAGGCCTCGCCGACCGCGGTGCTGCAGTTCGGCGACCACGGCGGCGCCATCGGCACCCTGGTGGGCGAAGAGAACCGCGGCCTCGAGTACATGTTCATCATGATGAACGCGGCCCGCTTCGGCGTCGGCATGCAGGGCGTCGGCCTGGCCGAACGCGCCTACCAGCAGGCCGTCGCGTTCGCCAAGGGCCGCGTCCAGTCGCGCGAGGTGGCCGGTTCGCCAGGCCCGGTGGCCATCATCAACCACCCGGACGTGCGCCGCATGCTGATGTCGATGCGTTCCCAGACCGAGGCCGCGCGTGCGCTGGCCTACGTCGGCGCCGCCTTGTCCGACATCGCGCACAACCACCCTGACGAAGCGACCCGCAAGGCGAACCTGTCGGTCTACGAATACCTGGTCCCGATCATCAAGGGCTGGTCGACCGAGATGAGCGAGAACGTGGCGCGCGACGGCGTGCAGGTCCATGGCGGCATGGGCTTCATCGAAGAGACCGGCGCGGCCCAGCACTACCGCGACGCCAAGATCCTCACCATCTACGAAGGCACCACCGCGATCCAGGCCAACGACCTGGTGGGCCGCAAGACCGTGCGCGACGGCGGCACCGTGGCAAAGTCGCTGATCGAGCAGGTGCGCGCGGTCGAGGCGCAGCTGGGTGAAGTCCAGGGCGAGGAATTCGCCGCGATCCGCCGCCGGCTGGCGGAAGGTATCACCGCGCTGGAGCAGGTGGTCGACTACGTCGTGGCCAACGCCAAATCGGACGTGCGCGCGGTGTTCGCCGGCAGCGTGCTGTACCTGAAGCTGGCCGGCATCGTGCTGGGCGGCTGGCAGATGGCGCGCGCCGCACTGGTCGCCCAGAAGAAGCTGGCGGCGGGCGAGGGCGATGCGTCCTTCCTGCGCGCCAAGATCGCCACCGCGCGCTTCTTCGCCGACCACGTGCTCTCGGGCGCCCCGGGCCTGCGCACCGCCATCGTCGAAGGCGCGCCGGGCGTGCTGGCGCTGGAGATCGATCAGTTCTGATCGTTCAGAGCATCGACACGGAGCGGCCTGCGGGCCGCTTTTTTATTGCATTTCTGCGGGGTCAAGTCTGACATCCGGACACGGGCTGAGCAGTACGGCAGACACATGCTTGAGTTCGTGTCTGAATGTCAGACCTGACCCTGACGTTCATCCGGCCGCGATCAGCCGTAGGAGCCGCCGGTGTACAGCAGGTCGAACACCCGCGCGATCGTCCCGATCAGCACGATCGCTCCCACGCCCAGGATCAGCACCAGTACCAGCGCCAGCACCCAGTTCGAGCGCGAACGCTTGCCGCTGCCCTGGTTGTGCTGCGCATCCCAGGCCTCGTCCGGCGTCAGCCCGATGATGAGCCCCTCGACGAAGCCCACGATGTACGACAGCAATAGCGGTAGCAGCACGTAGAATGGGTGCGGCTTGACCGCGCCCCACAGGATGCCGGTCAGCGGCAGGCTGCACAGGTGCAGCAGCCCGAGGCGGTCGGCGCCGCCTTTCAGGTAGAAGCGGTGCACGCCGAAACCGCCCAGCAGCAGGGCGAGCAGGGCGGCGATGGTCTTGTTCTTGTGCTGGACAGCCATGAGCATTGCCAAAAGTTCAGGAAAACCGAAGTATGGTGCAAAATGGCAAGGAAGGCACGCATTGCGTGCACCCAGCCCATCATCCGACCATGCTCAAGACGCGCTCCTACCTGGCCGAAATCCAGCTCAAGCCCACCGCGCCGCTCGAGCCCGCCGCGTTTCCCTTCACCCTGCCGGCGATCCGCTCCCTCGCGCGCCTGGTCCTGCACCCGAACGTCACCTTCCTGGTCGGCGAGAACGGTTCCGGCAAGTCGACCCTGCTGGAGGCGATTGCGGTAGGCATGGGCTTCAATGCCGAAGGCGGCAGCCGCAACTTCCGCTTCGCGACCTGGGAGTCGCATTCGAGCCTGCACGAACACCTGCGCTTCGTGCGCGGCTTCGAAAAGCCGCGCGACGGCTTCTTCCTGCGCGCCGAGACCTTCTACAACCTCGGCAGCGAGATCGAGCGCCTCGACGAAGGGCCTGGCGGCCCACCGATCATCAACTCGTTCGGCGGCAAGTCCCTGCATGCGCAATCGCACGGCGAGTCATTCCTGAGCCTGTTCATGGAGCGTTTCCGCGGACAGAGCTTCTACATGCTCGACGAGCCGGAAGCCGCCCTGTCGCCCCAGCGCCAGCTGGCGCTGCTGAGCCGCCTGCACGACCTGGTCGGCCAGAGCTGCCAGTTCGTCATCGCCACCCATTCCCCCATCCTGATGGCCTATCCGAACGCCACCATCTACGCATTCGGCGAGCATGGCATCAGCCAGGTCGCCTATGAAGATACGGAACACTACCGCCTCACCCGTGACTTCCTGGCCAATCCTGCGCGCATGTTGCGGATCTTGATGGGCGAAGAATAGGGAAGGGCCGCCAACAGTGGCCTTGTCGCCAAAAATCGGCGATAATGCTCAATTCGCCGAACCTCACGTTGCGTGTCCGCCGTGTTGCTATAACCGCTTGCCCCTATCTAGGCTTACGCGCTATAATCGTCGGCTTTCTCCGTCCAATACAACTTTTTGGAAATATTATGGTCGTTATCCGTTTGGCTCGTGGCGGCGCAAAAAAGCGCCCGTTCTACAACATCGTTGCAACCGATTCGCGCAACCGTCGCGATGGCCGTTTCATCGAGCGCATCGGTTTCTACAACCCGATGGCTTCGGGCGCTGAAGTCGGCCTGCGTATCGCTGCTGACCGTCTGGCTCACTGGCAAGGCGTTGGCGCACAACTGTCGCCGACCGTTGCTCGCCTGGTTGCCAACCAGCAGCCTGCAGCCTAAGTAAAGCAGGTCAAGGCTTGACCGATTCGGCAGCATCCGGGGTGCAAGTCCCCGACGACCTGGTTCAGGTTGGATATGTATCCGGCGCATTCGGGATCGTGGGTGGACTTCGCGTCACCCCGTTCTCGGTCGACGCCGATGCGCTGCTGAAGGTCAAGACCTGGTGGCTCGACAAGCCGGCCCAGCGTTCCGTCTCCGTGCGGACCGCGAAGATGCATGGCGGCGACGTGGTCGCCACCCTGGTCGGCATGCGTGACCGCAACGAAGCCGAAGCCTTGAGGGGCGCGGGCGTGTTCGTGGCGCGCAGCGAGTTCCCGAAGCTCGAGGAAGACGAATTCTACTGGTCCGACCTGATCGGACTGGACGCGGTCAACCTGGAGGGCGAAGCCCTCGGCAAGGTGACCGACATGATGCACAACGGCGCGCAGTCGATCCTCAGGATCACGCCCGTCGAGGCTGGCGCCCCCGATGCGAAAGTATCGGAGCGCCTCGTGCCGTTTGTGGACCAGTTCGTCCGGACCGTCGATCTCGAATCGAAAAAAATTACCCTTGACTGGGGTCTGGATTATTGACCCTGGAAACGTGAAGCGAGGTCCCGATGCAGTTTGATGTCGTGAGCTTGTTTCCGGAAATGTTTACCGCGTTGACGCAGTCGGGCGTGACCCGCCGCGCCTTCGAACAGGGACGCTGGGGCCTGCAGATCTGGAATCCGCGCGATTTCACGCAGGACCGCCACCGCACCGTGGATGACCGCCCTTACGGCGGCGGCCCCGGGATGGTGATGCTGGCCAAGCCCCTCGAAGCCGCGATCGGCGCTGCCAAACAGCGCCAGGTCGAGCTCGGCCTGCCCGCGCCGCGCGTGGTGTTCATGTCGCCGCAGGGCAAGCCGCTGACGCACGAACGTGCGATGGCCTTGAAGAACGAGCCGGGACTGGTCGTGCTGTGCGGCCGCTACGAAGCGGTGGACCAGCGCTTGCTGGACCGCTGCGTCGACGAGGAAATCTCGATCGGCGACTTCGTGCTGTCGGGCGGCGAGTTGCCGGCGATGGCGCTGATGGATGCGGTGGTACGGCTGCTGCCCGGCGTGCTGGGCGACGAAGCCTCGGCTGTCGAAGACAGTTTCGTCAACGGCCTGCTCGATTCGCCGCACTACACGCGCCCGGAAGTCTACGAAGGCGAGCCGGTGCCGCCGGTGTTGATGGGCGGGAACCACGCCGAGATCATGAAATGGCGCCGCCAGCGCATGCTGGAGGCGACCTTGAAGAAACGGCCGGATCAGCTGGAGCGTGCGCGTGCCAGCGGCCAGTTGAGCAAGGCCGACGAAAAGTTTCTGGCGGAGCTGAACAAGCCTGCCGAGTAAGAATGTACCTTGTGTGCATGTAACGACGGGCATGTTGCCCGCATGTTCAACCCCATCCTCTACTGGGCATTTCGTACAGCGCCAGCAAGATGGTTTATGGAGTAATAAAAATGGATCTGATCCAACAACTCGAGCAAGAAGAAATTGCGCGCCTCGGCCGCAAGATCCCTGACTTCGCACCAGGCGACACCGTGGTCGTCAGCGTCAACGTCGTCGAAGGCAACCGCAAGCGCGCCCAGGCATACGAAGGCGTCGTCATCTCGCGTCGTAACCGCGGCCTGAACTCGAACTTCATCGTTCGCAAGATCTCGTCGGGCGAAGGCGTCGAGCGTACCTTCCAGCTGTACTCGCCGCTGATCGCTTCGATCGAAGTGAAGCGCCGCGGTGACGTCCGTCGCGCCAAGCTGTACTACCTGCGTGAGCGTTCGGGCAAATCGGCACGTATCAAGGAAAAGCTGCCGCAGCGCAAAGCAGCTACCGTTGCTGCTGCTGAGTAATAGCGTCTGTGCACTGAAAAAGGCATCCGCAAGGATGCCTTTTTCTTTTCCGCCGAAGGAAATGTGATTTGCATAAGCCCGTGTTCGACCCCACCCTGATGCCGGTCGAGGGCCTGGCCGGCGAAGCGCCGCTCGCCCCGGAACTGCTGGATCCGGCGGCCGTGCGCGCGCGCTTCGCCCGCACCTTGCCCTGGGAGCCCGAAACCTCCGACGAGTCGCTGGCCGCGCCCGCCCTGCGCCTGCGCCGCGCCGCCGTGCTGGTGCCGCTGGTGGAACGGCCGGAAGGCCTCACCGTGCTCTTGACCCGCCGTACCGATCACCTGTCCAGCCACGCCGGGCAGATCAGCTTTCCGGGCGGCCGTGCCGAAGAGCTGGATTCCTCGCCGATCGAGACCGCCCTGCGCGAAGCCGAGGAGGAGATCGGCCTGCACCGACGCCACGTCGAGATCATCGGCGTGCTGCCCGAACACGTCACCATCAGCGCCTACCGCGTGACGCCGGTCGTCGCCATGGTGCAGCCGTCGTTCACGCTGCGCGCCGACCCGGGCGAAGTAGCCGAAATCTTTGAGGTGCCGCTCGCCTTCCTGATGTCCGGCGCCCACCATGAACGCCGTTCGGTGGCCCTGCCGGACGGCAGCGGCAAGCGGCGCTTCTATGCCATGCCCTACAAGGATTACTTCATCTGGGGCGCGACGGCGGCCATGCTGCGCAACCTGTACCACTTCCTGCGCGCCTGACTGCTCCGGCTTACCTGAAAGAATCCTCCACTCCCTGATTTGATTCCCGACGGCTTCTCCGCTATCGTAGCGGGCAGCATGGTATTGCCAGAACAAAAAAGGATTCCTGAATGACATTTTTCTCCATCCTCGTCGCGCTGATCATCGAACAGCTGAAGCCGCTGCGGGCCGATAACCAGGTCTACGGTGGCATCAAGGCGTTCGCGATGCGCATCGAGGGCTGGTTCAATGCGGGCGAGCAGAAGAATGGCCGCATGGGCTGGATCCTGATGATGCTGGCGCTGATGCTGCCGACCTGGCTCATCTACTGGGTCTTCATGCACTACAACCTGGTGCTGCTGGCCTTTGCCTGGAACGTCCTGATCGTCTACCTGACCCTGGGTTTCCGTCACTACAGCCATTATTTCACCTCGATCCAGCTGGCCCTGAACCAGGGCGACGAAGCCGGGGCGCGCCAGTTGCTGGCCGAGTGGACCCGCCTGGATACCGTCGGCATGGACGCCACCGAGATCGCCCGGGTCGCCGTCGAAAAATCCCTGATCACCACCCACCGCAACGTATTCGGCGTATTCTTCTGGTTCCTGATGCCGCTCGGACCGGCCGGGGCGGTGATGTACCGCGTGTCCGAATACCTGGCGCGCGCCTGGAACGAACCCGACCACATGCGCAACGAGGCCTTCGGCCTGTTCGCCGCCAAGGCCTTTTATTGGATCGACTGGATCCCGGTGCGCCTGACGGCGGTGGCCTTTGCCGTGGTCGGCAATTTCGAGGATGCGATCTATGCCTGGCGTAATTTTGCGCGCCGCTGGGCCGACGAATCGAAGGGCATCATCCTGGCCGCGGGCGGCGGCGCGATGGGCGTACGGCTGGGGACGCCGAACGAAAATGCCCCGCAGCTGCTGCCGGCCGATGCCGCCACGGTCGACCTGAGCGACAGCGATACCGAGGTGCTGCCGGGCGAGGAACCGAACCTGCGCGCGCTGCAGAGCACGGTCGGGCTGGTGTGGCGGGCGCTGATCCTGTGGATGATCCTGCTGCTCCTGCTGTCCAGCGTGGTGTGGCTCGGCTGAGTCTTATCGTGTATCAGCGTGTATCGGGTCTCGTCCGTGAGTCTTCTATAAGATATAATACTGAGCTGAGGTTGTTCTCATCCACGCAGTATTCTTGTATCAGCAAGCAGCACTATGGCCGAGTTACCGCACACCACGGATAAAAAACTGAAGGACGAGTTTTTCATCCTGGGCATTACGAGCAAAGGCAGGCAGTTCCGCCCCAGCGACTGGGCCGAGCGCCTGTGCGGCGTCATGTCCTGCTTCGCTCCCGGCGCCGCCGGCCGCGATTCCCACCTCCAGTTCTCGCCTTGGGTCCACCCGACCGTCGTCAACGGCGTGAAGGCCGTGGTGGTCAGCCGCGAGCTGCAGAAGATCGAGCCCCTGGCCTATCACTTCCTGCTGAACTTTGCCAAGGATAACGACCTGCAGGTGGCGGACGCATGTTTCGTGCCGGCCCCGGACGAGAAGAAACCAGCCGCCTGACACTTGCCGGTTTCACCTTCCAGATTCGAGAACTGGCGCTATGATAAAAGTCATAGCGCCATTTTTCATTGGGGGACACCGCCATGCACATCCGCGACATCTGCACCAGCGAAGCCGCCCACTGCAGCCGTGACGAAACCGTGCAGGGCGCGGCCATCACGATGCGCCGCCTGCACGTGGGCGACGTGATCGTCGTCGACCAGTTCGACGGCGCCCGCGTCCCGGTCGGGATCGTGACCGACCGCGACATCGTCATTTCCGTGATCGCTCCCGGGCTCGACCCGGCCAGCCTGCAGGTGGGCGACATCATGACCGACGACCTGCTCACCGCACGCGACACCGACGACGTCTACGAGACCATCGAACGCATGCGCCTGCGCGGCATCCGCCGCGTGCCCGTCATCGACGCCGGCGGCAGCCTGGCCGGCATCGTCAGCGCCGACGACCTGCTCGAATTCCTGGCCGAAGAGATGGGCGAATTGAGCCGTATTAGCCCATATCAACAAGCGCACGAGCGCAGGGCCCGCCAGTAGGGATTCCGTCTGTTACCATCCTGCATTGTTCACGAACATGCAGGACGGAAGTGTCCTGCCAACATGACAGGACACCATGGACGGATTGACTTGCAAGCGCGGCCTCGCCGCGCAGGTGCTCAGCGGCAGCCTGTGCTTTTTCATGGCCGGCGCCGCCTGGAGCGCGCCGGCGCGGGATACTGCGCAGCAGCGCACAGCGCCGCAGCAGAAGAGTGCGCCCCTGCCCAAGGGCGTCACCCTCGGCCCTTCCGCCGAGGGCATTACCGAATACCGCCTGGCCAACGGCCTGAAGGTGCTGTTGTTTCCCGATAATTCGCGCCCGACCGTGACCGTCAACGTCACCTACCTGGTCGGCTCGCGCCACGAGAACTACGGCGAGACCGGCATGGCCCACCTGCTCGAGCACCTGCTGTTCAAGGGAACGAAGAAGAACCCCGACATCACCGGCCAGTTCGCGCGGCGCGGCATGGACTTCAACGGCACCACCTCGCTCGACCGTACCAACTACTATGAGGTCTTCCAGGCCTCGCCCGACAACCTGGACTGGGCGCTGCAGATGGAGGCCGACCGCATGGTCAACTCGCCGGTGGCGCAGAAAGACCTGGCCTCCGAGATGACGGTCGTGCGCAACGAGTTCGAAAGCGGCGAGAATTCCCCTAGCCAGGTGCTGTTCAAGCGCATGCAGAGCGTGGCCTACGACTGGCACAGCTACGGCCGCTCGACCATCGGCAACCGCAGCGACATCGAGAACGTCAAGATCGCCAACCTGCAGGCCTTCTACCGCACCTATTACCAGCCCGACAATGCGGTGCTGCTGGTGGCCGGCAAGTTCGAGCCGAACGCGACCCTGGCCCAGATCAACCGCCTGTTCGGCGCGATCCCGAAGCCGAAGCGTGCGCTGCCGCAGTTCTGGACCGTCGAGCCGACCCAGGACGGCGAACGCAGCTTCGCCGTGCGGCGCCAGGGCGACATGCAGATCGTCGCGGTCGGCTACAAGATCCCGTCCGACCTGCAGCAGGAGTCGGAAGCCCTGGGCTTCGCCTCCGAAATCCTGCGCGATGCGCCGAACGGCCGCCTGCACAAGCTCCTGGTCGAAACCGGCAAGGCCAGCCAGGTATTCAGCTTCGGCCAGACCGGCTATGCGCCGGGCCTGCAGTTCTACGGCGCGGTGGTGAAGAAGGGCGAGCCGATCGAGCCGGTGCGCGAGGCCCTCCTTGACGCCGTCGAAGGCTTCGCCAAGCGTCCGCCGCTTGAAGAAGAGATGGAGCGCGTGCGCCGCTCCTGGCTCAACACGATCGAACGCAGCGTCAACGACGCCCAGGCCTTCGGCGTGGCGCTGTCCGAGGCCATCGCGCTGGGCGACTGGCGCCTGTACTTCCTGGGCCGCGAACGCATCAAGGAAGTCAAGGCGGAGCAGGTGGCGGCCAGCGCCGGCCGCTACTTCGTGCGCAGCAACCGCGTGACCGGCACCTTCATACCCGAGGACACGCCGGTGCGGGCGGTTATTCCGGCGGCGCCGAGCGTGGAAACGGTCATGAAGGACTACAAGCCCTCCGACTCCAGCCTGGTGTCCGAAGACTTCGACCCGAGCCAGGCCAACATCATGAAGCGCACCACGCTCACCACGCTGGGCGGCGTGAAGCTGGCGCTGCTGCCGAAGAAGAACCGCGGCGAGACCGTCACCGTGCACCTGTACCAGCACATGGGCGACGAGAAGAACCTGTTCGGCAAGGGCATGGTGTCGGCGCTGTCGTCCGCGATGCTGATGCGCGGCACCAGCCAGTACACCCGCGCCCAGCTGGCCGACGCCTTCGACAAGCTCAAGATGACCGGCGGCCCGACCAGCTTCCAGACCACGCGCGAACACCTGCCGGAGGCCTTGAAACTGGCCGCCCACGTGCTGCGCGAGCCGGCCTTCCCGGCAGCCGAATTCGAGCAGCTGCGCAAGCAGATCCTGGTCGGCCTGGAAGCCAGCCGCGCCGAACCGCAGAGCGTGGCTTCGCGCGCCCTGTCCACCCACTTCGACCAGTACCCGCGCGGCGACATCCGCCACGCCAACACGCTCGAGGAAGACCTGGAGGACGTCAAGGCCGCGCGCCTGGAAGACATCCAGGCTTTCCACCGCGACTACTACAACACCAATCCGGCCCAGATGGCGATCGTCGGCGACTTCGACCAGAAGGAGATCGTGCCCCTGGTCGACAAGCTGTTCGGCAATTGGAAAGCGCCGGCCAACGTGGCGCCGGTGCTGCGCAAGCATGCCGAGGTGGCGCCGATCAGCAAGACGCTCGATACGCCGGACAAGGAAAACGGCTTCTACCTGGCGCGCATGAACCTCGACCTGAACCTCGAGGACGCCGACTACCCGGCCCTGATGCTGGCCAACTACGTGTTCGGGGAGGGCGGACTGAAGTCGCGCCTGATGGACCGCATTCGCCAGAAGGAAGGGCTGTCCTACGGCGGCGGCTCGGACCTGTCGCCGGGGGATCTCGACCGTGCGGGCAGCTTCTCGATCAGCGCCATCGCCGCCCCGCAGAACCTGCGCAAGCTCGATAGCGCGGTGCGCGACGAACTGGCGCGTGCCGTAAAAGGCGGCTTCACGGCCGAAGAACTGGCCGACGCCAAGTCGGGCCTGATGCAGCAGCGCATCCAGAACCGGACCAACGACGCCGCGCTGGCCTCGGGCTGGACTTCCTACCTGTACCGCGGCCGCACCTACGACTGGTCGGCCCAGTTCGAAGCCAAGCTGATGGCGGTCACGCTGCCGCAGCTGAACGCGGCCTTCCGCAAGGCGATCGATCCAGCCAGGCTGTCGGTGGTGATGGCGGGCGACCAGAGCAAGGCGGGCGACAAGGGAAACAAGACACCCTAGAAAGCAACAACCGCACTCCCAATTATGACAAGGACCCGATTGCTGCGTTAAAATGTTGCCCTTAGGAAGCATTATTTGCACAGCATCAGGAGCATCATGAAAGGGATATCAAAAGCGCAAGTGCCGCCGGAACTGCCGTTCGCCGGCAAGGTGGCGCTGGTCACGGGCGCGGCCAGCGGCATCGGCCGCGCGATCGCACTGGCCTTCGGCCGCGCCGGCGCGCAGGTCGTCGTCGCCGACACCGCCGTCGACGGCGGCCACGCGACCGCCGCGATGATCGTGGAAAACGGCGGCAAGGCGCTGTTCGTGCGCAGCGACGTCACCAGGGCGAGCGAGGTCGAGGCGCTGGTCGAGAAGGCCATCAACTACTACGGCCGCCTGGACATCGCCATCAACAACGCCGCCGTCGACGAAGAGTGCGCAACGCTGGCCGAGGGCAACGAAGAGCAGTTCGACCGCATCATGGACGCCAACGTCAAGGGCGTGTGGCTGTGCATGAAGTACCAGCTGCGCCAGATGCTCAGCCAGGGCAGCGGGGCGATCGTCAACGTGTCCTGCGTGTCGGGCATGGTGGGCGCGCCGAACCGTGCGATCTACGCCGCCAGCAAGCACGCCGTAGTCGGCCTGACCAAGAGCGCGTCGGCCGAGTACGCGCGCGAGGGCATCCGCATCAACGCGCTGTGCCCGGGCGCGGTCAAGACGCCGATGCTGGCGCGCGCGGTCGAACGCGATCCGTCCAGCGAGAAGAAGCTCAAGTCGGCGCATCCGATGAAGCGCTTCGCCGAGACCGTCGAGATCGCGAATGCGGCCATGTGGCTGGCCTCGGAGCAGGCGTCCTACGTCAACGGCCACGAGCTGGTGGTGGACGGCGGCTTCACCGCGATCTGAAGCTCGAAGCCGGTGTTGTAGGGTGGGCGGGTTTCCCGCCCACGCGGTCAAGCCACGGTAATGCCGCCAGCACGGCTTTTCATCGTTAACCTACCACCGCGTGGGCGGCGAAGCCGCCCACCCTACGACGCATTCAGCTCGGCGACGAAGTCGTACATGTCGCCCCTGAAGTAGGACCTGCAGAACTCCACCGCCCGCCCATCGCGGGCAAACCCCAGCCGCTCCACGCACAGCCCGGCGTCGCCTTCGCGCGTCCCGAGCTGGCGCGCCTGTTCGGCATTGAGCAGCAGCGCCGACAGGCGCTGCAGGGCGCGCACCGGCCGGTGGCCGGCGGCCTGCAGGGCCTCGTACATCGAATCGCCCACCGCATCGAGCGAGGGCAGGGCAAAAGCGGCGATGGTCGCGTACTCGAGGCACATCGGCAGCTCGTCGGCATAGCGGATGCGGTGGAAGCGGTAGACCGGCGCGCCCGGCGAGAGCCGCAGGCGCAGCGCCTCCTCGGGCGTCACCAGGCCTTCCGAACGCTTGATCCACTCGTTGCGCGGCACCCGCCCGCGCGCCCGCATGTCTTCGGAAAAGGAACTGAGCTTGGCTAAGTTCTTCTCGATGCGGGTATTGATGAAGTTGCCCGCGCCGGCGCGGCGCACCAGCAGGCCTTCCTCGACCAGGGCGTCGATCGCCTTGCGCACCGTGATGCGCGAGATGCCGAGGGCTGAGGCCAGCTGGCGCTCCGCGGGAATGGCCGAGGCCGAGCCCCATGCGCCTTCGTCGATGGCGCGGCGCAGCGCCTGCTGCAGCTGCTGGTACAGGGGAAGCTTGCCGCCCCCGGCGGCCGAATGCATGAATTCTGCGAGGTCGTTCATCCCCGCATTCTACTTGGGGCGCGGGTCCTTGAGACGATGTTGGGAAACGGCGACCCGGCCCGCGCGGATCTCGCGCACCGCCTCCATCACCGCACGCGCCACGTTGCGCATCTCTTCCTGCACCGCCCAATCGCGGTCGAGCGTCGCGTGGCTATCGGCATAGGATTCGTAGTAGCCGATGTAGCGGTCGAGCTGGGCGAAACTGCCGGCGTCGACGAAGTCCATCCAGGCGAACCAGTCGGCCAGCGAGCGGCGCGTGCCCTCGATGCCGGCGACGTCGCCATGCACCATCAGCCCGTAGGCGCGCCCGGCCAGGTGCTTGGGATAGTCCCAGCCCTTCAGCTCGAGTTCCTTGGCCTGCTCGGCCTTCTTGCCGTGGGTGGAGGAGGGGTCGGGATTGCCGCCGTCGGCGCACACCAGGCGGTCGATCATCAGCTTGAGCACGGCGGGCGCCTGGTACCAGTAGACCGGGGTGACGATGATGACGCCGTGCGCCAGCACCCAGCGCTCGTAGATCTCGTTCATCCAGTCGCCCACCTGGCGCTCGGCGTGGTTCGGGTAGCAGCTGCAGGGCCAGTGGCACAGCGGCATGGCGGTCGAGACGCAGCCCTTGCAGGGATGGATGTGGCGGTCGTAGTCGGAATTGAGCAGGCTCAGGTCCAGCACGTCGGCCTCGAAACCCTCGGCCAGCAGGACTTCGCGCGCCAGCATGGTCAGGCGCCAGCTCTTGGACACCTCGCCGGGGCAGGTGCCGTCGTTGCGGGCCGAGCCGTTGATCAGGAGAATGCGGTTGCGCGAGGACGGGTCCTTCTGGTGCCGCTCGGCCGCCTGCAGGCGATCGTGGGCCTCTTTCCACTCCACCGAGAGATCATAGCCCGGGTCGGCAAAGCCGGGGCCCGCTTTCACGGTGCGCGGCGCCTTGCGGCCCTCGTCATAGGCTTCCCAGGCCACCTGTTCGATGGCGTCCAGTTCCTGCGCCAGCTTGTCGTAGGCGGGATCGAAGAAGGCCTGGCGGAAGCGCAGGTGGAATTCGTTGCGCCCCAGCTTGGCCGGTGCCTGTCCCTTGCGTACCTCTGTCATGCCGCCTCCGCCTGCGTTTGAATGGCAGAAATTATCGACCCGGCGCGGCGGCGCTGATGTTCGCGCGCGCACATAGCATGGAGAAATCCCGGACAAAGCAGGGACGAAAAAAAACCGGGCAGAGCCCGGTTTCTCAGGTCGAGCGCTCGCTCGCGCTTCAAGCCTGCTGTTGCAGCAGGAGCACCCAGTACTTGGCCAGGTCGGCGGCGCCGCCCTTGCCGGTGATGCCCTGGAAGGTCTGGATCGCTTCGGCCTTCTTGCCGGCGCGAACCTGTGCCATGCCCAGGCGCAGCTTGGCTTCGTCCGGGGACTTCAGGCCGCCCTTGGCGATACCCTGCTGGATGAAGCCGATACCCTTGTCGGCCTGGTCCATCGTGGCGTAGGCCCAGCCCAGGTTGACGAGGCCGGCGCCGGTCTTGGCCTTGGCCGCGCTCGCTTCACCCGCGGCGATGGTCTTGGCGTCGTCGGCAGCCTGCTTGGTCGCCTTGGTGCGCATTGCAGTCTGGTTCTTGGCATCGCTGCCCTTGCCCAGCACGCCGGCGGCAAAGCCCGCATCCAGCACGCTCTTGGCTTCGGCCGGGAAGCCGTCGCGCAGGGCCACTTCAGCCAGGTACATGTAGTGCTCCGGCGGCATCTGCTTCACGGCAGCCATTTCCAGGCGCAGCATGGACGGGCCATAGGTGGCTTCGTCGAAACCGGCTTTACGGGCCACGCCGCGGTTCAGCAGGTCGACCCAGAAATCGTCGGTCGGGTAGTACTGGACCAGGTTCTCGAGCGCGAACATGTAGGCCTCGGTGTCCTTGGCCTTGTTGGCTTCCTGGCCCAGCAGGCGCAGGTCGTTCTCGGCCGGCTTCTGGCCCGCCTTCTTGGCTGCCTCGATGTTGGCCATCAGGGTGCCCTTGGCGCCGCCGAAGTTGCCGCTGTTGACCTGGGCCAGCGTCAGCGCGCGCTGCACCTTGGCCGGGTCGCCGCCTTCCTTGGTGTAGCGGTTGTACCACTCGATCGCCTTGGCGTAGTTCTTGGTGTTGAAGTTGGCGTCGCCCAGTGCCTGGTAGTAGGTCAGGGACTCGGCCGGGCTCAGGCGGCCCGAGGCCAGGATCGCTTCCATCACCGGCATTGCGGCGGCGTTGTCTTCCGAGCCCAGGGCCAGGGACAGCTTCATGCGGTTGATGACGTAGTCTTCGTACGGAGTACGGTTCGGCATGGCTTCCGCCTGGGCGATGCGGTTCTTCACTTCGCCATAGTTCTTGGCGTCGATCAGCGGCTTGATGCCGGCCGGGTCGAGCAACTTGAACATTTCGGGACGGACGGTGTCCTTGGCCGCAGCCTGCGCGGCGGCTGCCGGCGCGTCGCTCTTCTGCTGCGCGTAGGCGCTGGATACCAGTGCCGGGGCGGAGACGCCGATCGCGGCGAGCATCAGGCAGAGGCGGGCAAGACGGAATTGGGCCATGAATAATCCTTCAATCAAGTCGATAATGGTGAGACATACATACTCGGCAATATAGCGAGAATGCTATCCCGGCAAAATGTGCATTGTCCCATAAAACTGCCATTTTCAGGCCCGGCAATTGTGCCCTAGCGTGCGCGAGCATGGGGGCGTCGTTACATAGCGTTACCTGATGCTTTTCCGCAAGTGGTTATGGGATTTCAGCCGAATCCCGGTACCGGACAGCGGCCCGGCGCTTCGATCTCGCCGGCCAGCCAGGCGACGACGGCATCCACGGCGGGCGCTGCGAAGCCATAGGTCATCAGGGCCGGGGCGGCGAAGTCGAGCGCCTGGTAGGGGTTCCACAGCGCCACGTGCAGGTCGGGCAGCCAGGTGGCGCGCGCATGCGGGCCGTAGCGGCGGCGCGAGGTCGAGGCCAGGATCGTGAAGCGGCCGTCCTGCGGCAGGGCGCTCCAGTCGAAGGATTCGGCGTCAAGAAAGGTGACCAGCTCGACCTCGTACAGGCGGCCGAGCGCGGCCGCGATGGCGGCGGCCGGCACGCCCGATTCCGAGACGCCGTCGCTGACCACGTCGGCGCGCGCCACCAGGCGCACCCTGGCGCCGCGTTCCGGACGCTGGGGCTGGCCGAGGGTCGTCAAGCCGGCGCGCCAGGCGCGCGCCATCAGGCCGCGGTCATCCAGGTCGGTCATGTACTTCACCGGGCCGGCCGGATGCGCCGCAGCCAGCTTCGACAGGCGCGCCAGGCGTGCTTCGACGTCCGCCAGCGGCAGCACGCCGCTGCGGATCGCTTCCGCGATCGCATGCACGGTTTCCACCTGTGACTCGCGCGAGCCGATCGCCATCACCATGTCGGCGCCGGCCACCAGCGCGTTCACGGCGGCTTCGCCGGCGCCGTAGCGGTGCGCGATCGCGTGCATGTCCATGCCGTCGGTGATGATCACGCCATCGAAGCCGAAGCGCTCGCGCAGGATGCCGGTGAGGATCGGGCGCGACATCGTGGCAGGGTTGTGCGGATCGAGTGCCGGATAGACGATGTGGGCGGTCATCACGGCGGACGCCTTCGGCGCGGCGATGCGGAAGGGCGCGAACTCGAAGCGTTCCAGTTCGGCCAGCGGCTTGTCGACCGTCGGCAGGTCGCGGTGCGAGTCGACGTGGGTGTCGCCATGGCCGGGGAAATGCTTGACGCAGCAGGCCACGCCTTCGCTTTCGCTGCCTTCCATCCAGGCCATCGCGATGCGGGTCGCGATGGCGGGATCGGCGCCAAAGGAGCGCTCGGCGATCACCGGATTGTGCGGGTTGTTGTTCAGGTCCAGCACCGGCGCGAAGTTCCAGTTGAAGCCGAGTGCGCGCACCGCGCGCGCCACCGCGGCGCCGACCTCGCGCGCCAGCTGCGGGTCGTTCGCCGCGCCCAGCGCCATCGCGCTCGGCGGCGCCGGCACCCAGGTCGAGCGCACCACGGCGCCGCCTTCCTGGTCGAGGGCGATCAAGGCGTCAAGACCCATGGCGTCGCGCAAGGCGCCGGTGAAGCGCGTCAGTTGCGACGCATCCACCATGTTCTGGCGGAACAGGCAGGCGCCGCGCACCTTGTACTGGCGCAGGAAGGCGTCGGTGTCGGCATCGAGTTCGGTGCCGAACAGCCGCACCATGATCAGCTGGCCGGCGAGGTCGAGGTAGTCGTCGTTCATGGGAAGTCGCTCAGTTCGTCTTGGTGACCTTGCTCAGGTGGCGCGGCTTGTCCGGATCGAGCCCACGCGCTTCCGACAAGCGGGCCGCCATCATGTAGAAGGCCTGGATCGCCGCGATCGGGTCGAGGTCGGGCGTGGCGGCGGTCGGCAGCAGCAGGTCGCGGCTGGCGACGTCCTCGGGGGCGGCGAGCAGCACGCGCGCACCGCGGCCGCGCATCTCCTCGGCCAGGGCCACCAGGCCGGCCTGGGTCGGACCGCGGGTAGCGAAGATCAGGAGCGGGTAGCCTTCCTCGATCAGCGCCATCGGGCCGTGCTTGATCTCGGCGCCGCTGAAGGCTTCGGCCTGCAGGGCCGAGGTTTCCTTGAATTTCAGGCTCGATTCCAGCGCCACCGGGAAGCTGATGCCGCGGCCGACCACCATGATGTTGCGGGCCGGGGCCAGCACCTCGATTGCCGCCGACCAGTCGGCCTGCGAGGCAAGCCGCAGGGCGTCGGGCAGGGCGGCGATGCCGTCCTTCAGTTCCGGGTCGTTCTGCCATTCGGCCGCCAGGCGCGCGCCGGCCACCATGCTGGCGATGAAGCTCTTGGTGGCGGCCACGCTTTGTTCCTTGCCCGCGTGCAGGGGCATGGTCCATTCGGCGGCCCTGGCCAGCGGGGAGTCCGCATCGTTCACCAGCGCCACGGTGGTGGCGCCGCCGTCGCGGAAGTACTGGATGGGCTCGACCACGTCCGGGCTCTGGCCCGACTGCGAGATCGACACCGCCAGGGTGTCGCGCGTCACCAGCGGGGATTTGTATAGCGTGATCAGGGACATCGGCAGCGAGGTCACCAGGCGGCCCATGCGCGCCATGATCAGGTAGGCCAGGTAGTTCGAGGCATGGTCGGAGCTGCCGCGTGCGACCGTCACCGCGCTGTGGAAGTTGGTCGAGCGCAGCGCGCGGCCCAGCTCGGCATAGCGGTCGGCGTCCTGCGCCAGCTGCCGGGCCACGCAGTCCCCTGCGGACAAGGCTTCCTGGTACATCAGCGAGGTGGGAACTGGGACGGTCACTGGGCTTCTCCTTCGATATAAACGGCTTTGATGTTGAGGTCGCGGTCGAGCACCACGAAGTCGGCATGGCAACCCGGCGCCAGGCGGCCGCGCTGGGTTTCGCCGAGGTAGTCGGCGGCGTTGGTCGAGACGCGGCGGCTGGCTTCCGCGAGCGGCAGGCCGATGCTCACCAGGTTGCGCAGCGCCTGGTCCATGGTGAGCGTGCTGCCGGCCAGGGTGCCGTCGGCCAGGCGCACGCCGCCCATGCACTTGTGGACCACCTGGCGGCCCAGCATGTATTCGCCGTCCGGCATGCCGGCGGCGGCGGTCGAATCGGTCACGCAGAACAGCTTGGGGATGCAGCGCAGCGCGGTCTTGATCGCGCCCGGGTGCACGTGCAGCAGGTCGGGGATGATCTCGGCGTATTCGGCGTGCGCGAGCGCGGCGCCGACCATGCCGGGATCGCGGTGGTGCAGGCCGGGCATGGCGTTGAACAGGTGGGTGAAGCCGGCCGCGCCGTGCTCCAGCGCCTGCACGCCCACTTCGTACGAACCGCTGGTGTGGCCGACCTGGACCCGGATGCCGGCGTCGGCGATCGCGCGCACCAGTTCCATGTGGCCGTCGATCTCGGGCGCCACCGTGATCAGGCGCATCGGGGCCATGGCGTGGAAGCGCATCACTTCGCCCAAGGTGGCTTCGCGCGCATACGGCGGCTGGGCGCCCAGCTTGCCGGAGTTGATGTAGGGACCTTCCAGGTGCACGCCGAGGATGCGCGCCTCGCCCTTGCCGCGCGACTTGCACGCGGCGCCGATGGCGCTCAAGGCGCGGTCGATGTCCTCGACCGGCGCGGTCATGGTGGTGGCCAGCAGGGCGGTGGTGCCGTGCTTGGCGTGCAGGGCGGCGATCAGGTGCGGGGCATCGCCGCCTTCCATCATGTCGCGGCCGGCGCCGCCGTGCACGTGCACGTCGATGAAGCCGGGGAGGATGTAGTCGTCGCCGTTCGCGGACGGGTCGACTTCATGGCCGTCGATGGTGTCGATGCGGGCGCCGTGGCGCAGTTCGCCATGGATCCAGCCGCCAGGTGTGAGGATATTGCCTCTCATTGTGCTGCTCCTTGTTGTTCCAGGTGGCGTTCGATCATGCGCAGCGCGCCGGCGGCCGAGTCGCCTTGCGCCGGCACGCAGCGCGCCAGGGTATCAGGCGGCAGCCAGGGGCGCAGGGCTTCGCCCAGGCCGCCGCACAGGGCCAGCGGCAGGGTGTGCGAACGGTCGAGCGCATCGGCGATGCTGGCCACTTCGCGGCCCGCGTGTTCCAGGATGGCGCGCGCCACCGGGTCAAGCTCGCCGTGCGCGACCACGAAGCGCGCCAGGCCGGCATAGGCGGTCTGGTTGGCGCGACCGAGCCAGACCTGCACCGCGTCGCGCGAGCCGCCGCAGAAGTCGATGAGCTCGCGCGCGAAGGCGCGGCCTTCGACGCGGCCGTCGAGTACCTGTTCGATGTGGTTCAGTGCGCGCAGGCCCATCCAGGCGCCGCTCGCCTCGTCCCCGGCCGGGAAGCCCCAGCCGCCGACTTCGACCTTGCTGCCGTCGGCCAGCATGGCTTCGCCGACGCTGCCGGTGCCGATCGCGACGATCGCGCCGGGGCGGCCAGCGTGGGCGCCCATCAGGGTGGTGAAGCCGTCGGTGTCGAGGGCCAGCAGGGCGTAGCCGGGATTGGCGGCGATGAACTGGGCCGCCCATTCCTTGTTGTGCACCCCGGCCAGGCCGAGGCCGATGGCGCAGGAGGGCATGGGGATGTGCTGGACGTCGCTGGCGGCGAAGGCCTGGGCGACGACGCCCTGGATGGTGGTCCAGGCATTGTCGATGCCGCGCGACAGGGCCGAGGGGCCGCCGGTCGCCTGCGCGATTTCCGTGAGGCCGGCGCTGGTGCGACGGGCCAGGCGCACGCGGGTGCCGGTGCCGCCGCCGTCGACGCCGATGAGATAGTCGATCATGGTATGGAAGGTTCTGCCGGAGAGTCAGCGCACTATAGGCAGGCGCTACAGCGATGTCAACAGGTATTTAACTGGTATGCAAATTTGCTCTGCAGATATGGCTCCATCACCGTAGGTTATTTGCATAAGTCGTTGATTTTGCAAATATTTTTATTGGTACGGGAACTGGTATTGTCGAGCGCGAGAAAATCGGCTGGTATGCTTGGCGGAAGAGGAGCTGGCGCCGCCAGGGCAGCGGCGCCGAAAAGGAATGTTTATTCGGTGCGGCGGCTGCCGCTGCGGTCGACCAGCAGCAGCTGGCCGCGGCCCGCGTTCCCGCGTTCGGCGCGGCGCCCGTCCTGGCCCGTGAGGTTCACCCTCGCATGGGCGGGTCCGGTGACGGCGATGTCGGCGCGCGCCGCGCTCAGCTCGCGCCCGTCGAGGCTGCCCGAACCGCTGAGCCGGGCATTGACCAGCTCGACCTTGCCCTTGAGGCGGGCGGCGCCCGGGCCGGTCATCTTGAGCAGCAGGCGCTTGCCGTCCAGGTCCGCGTCCAGGCCGCCCGAACCGTGCAACTCGGCGTCCAGGGTATCGGACACGCGGGCCAGCTCGATGCCGCCGGGACCGCGCGCCTTCACGGTCGCGCGTTTCACATCGAGTTCGCCGGCTTCCAGGTCGCCCGAGCCGCTCACTTCGGCGCTGAGTTCGCCGATGCTCCCGCTCAGCGTGGCGCTGCCGGGCCCGCCGAGGCGGATGACCGCGCTGGCCGCCTGCAGGCCGCTGGCTTGCAGGTCGCCCGAGCCGTCTACTATAGCGTCGAAGCGGCGCATGTCGCCGGCCACGCAGGCGCTGCCCGGGCCGCGCTGGACGGTGGAGGCCGCGCCGGCCGCCAGCGAGCAGGCCTCGAAGTCGCCCGAGCCGCTGATCTCCGCGCGCAGCTCGCGCGCGCTGCCCGACAGTTTCATGCCGCCCGGGCCGCGCATGCGTGCGTCCAGGCGCGCCAGGCGCAGCTCGTCTGCCTCCAGGTCGCCCGACCCGCTCACGCTTGCCATCAGCAGGTTGCCGACGCCGGACAGGCGCACGTCGCCCGGCCCCGACATGTCGAGGTCGACGTTGGCCGCCTTGAGCCGGTGCAGGTCGAGGTCGCCGCTGCCGCTGGCGCGCACCGTCAGCTCGCGCACCGCGCCCGCCGCCTGCAGGTCGCCGGGACCGTCTACCTTGAGGCTGAAGCGCTCGCCCGCCAGCTGGGCCAGCTCGACGTCGCCGCTGCCGGACATCGCCAGGCTCTTGAGCTGGCTGGCCGTGATGTGGATGACGACCGGCGCGCGCCGCTTGCCCCAGCTGAAATGGAAACCGTTGCTCTCGACCGGCCGCACCACCAGGGTGTCGCCGCGCACGAAGGTCTCGATCCCCTCGAGCTGCTTGTGCTCGCCCGACAGCGTGAGCGCCTGGCGGCCCTGGGCGCGCACCACGACTTCGTAGGGTCCCGCGAGTTCGATCGCGCTGAAGGGCGCCACGGTGCGCTGCAGCGTCACCGGCGCCGCCGGCGCTTCGGCGTGGCTGGCCTGGGTGGCGAGGAAGCCGGCGGCGATGGCGGCGGCGAGGAGGGCGGGCTTGAGGACGGTGGTCATGTTCTTGTCGTCGGTGGCGGTATTCGAGAGCCTGAACGATAAGGCAAGGCGGCCCGGCGTGCCCCGGCAAAACGACGAAGCTGCGAAAACGGGGAACAGAGTGCAATTCCTGCGGATGAGCGGCATGGCGGCCTCTGGAAAGATCATCGCGTGCGCATCCCGATGTGGCTCGACCGCAACAGGGTGCGGCTGTCTGCGCGGGCGCAAGAGCGCGCCTTGACGCCTGTCGTGCCTGCCGCGTGGCCGGGCAGGGGCCTGCGGTGTCATAATGCAGGCTATGGAAGGAGAACTCCCGTGATTCGCTATATGGGCACCCGCAAGAACGCCGAAGGGGCCGCCGTGTATGTGTTCCTCGTCAACGGCATGCAGAAGGAAGTGCGCGAGCACGCCCTCAAGCAGCATCCCGGCTGCTATGAAGCGTTGCCGGCTGCGGTCAAGGCCCAGATCGCGGCCAACCGCGCCTGGCTGTCCAAGCTCTGAGTGGCCGTGCGACTTTTCCCATCGGCACTCGCTGCCGCGCTGCTGGGCGCGCTTTTGGCTGGTCCCGTGGCCGCGCAGGCCATGCCCTCGACCTTCAGCCAGGTCGTCGGCAATGCGCTGCTGTGCCGCAGCCATCTCGACAACCGTTATTTTTACGACTACCTGAGCACGTCCTTCGGCCCGGCCTACAAGCGCGAGGGCGGGGCGTACTGGTTCAAGGTCGAGGCCACGCTGTGGGGCGCCGAAGTCAAGGAAGTCATGGTCAGCGACGACAGCAGCGACCTGGTCTTCATCGCCGCCCTGACCGAGAGCACGCCGGAGGAGCTGGAAGGGGCGATCCGCGCCGGCGCTGGCATCGCCTACCGGCCGCTCGACGCCTCGCCCTATCCTTTGCGCGTGTCCAACCCGGGCAGCACCATCGCTTACATGAATGACAAAAGCAAGATATATTGCAAGAAGTTCAAATCGCTGCCGGTCCGCTAGGACATTCACCGGATCCGCATGATCGCAGATGTATAACCACTACTTCCACCTGAAGGGCGCGCCGTTCTCGATCGCCCCCGATCCGCGCTACCTGTTCATGAGCGAGCGCCACCGCGAAGCGCTCGCTCACCTGCTGTATGGCATCGGCAGCGGCGGCGGCTTCGTCCTGCTGACCGGCGAGATCGGCGCCGGCAAGACCACGGTGTGCCGCTGCTTCATCGAGCAGATCCCCGAGAACTGCCGGCTGGCCTACATCTTCAATCCGCGCCTGAGCGTCGAGGAACTGCTGCTGAGCGTATGCGACGAATTCCGCATCGAACTGCCGCCGGCCGGTACGCCGATCGGCCTGAAAGGCTATGTCGATGCGATCAACCGCTACCTGCTGGAATCCCACGCCCAGGGGCTGAACAATGTGCTCGTCATCGACGAAGCCCAGAACCTGTCGGCCGAGGTGCTGGAACAGCTGCGCCTGCTGACCAACCTCGAGACCAGCGAACGCAAGCTGCTGCAGATTATCCTGATCGGCCAGCCCGAGCTGCGCAGCATGCTGGCCCGTCCCGAGCTGGAGCAGCTGGCGCAGCGCGTGATCGCGCGCTACCACCTGGGACCGCTGTCCGAGGCGGAGACCGGCGCCTATGTCGCGCACCGGCTGGCGGTGGCCGGGGCCGGCGGATCGCCGTTCCCGCCCGCGCTCACGCCCCAGATCCACGCGCTGACGCATGGGGTGCCGCGCCGCATCAACCTGCTGTGCGACCGCGCGCTGCTCGGCGCCTACGTCGAGAACAGCCCGCAGGTGACGCGCCAGATCCTGAAAAAAGCGGCTGCCGAGGTCTTTGCCGGCGAGCCGGCCGCAGCGCTCCGCCTGCGCATGCCGCTGATCGCCGGCGGCGTGCTGGCAGCGGCCGCGGTCAGTGCGGCGGCCTGGCAGGTCATGCCCGCGCGCAAGGCCGCGTCCGCGCCGCCTGCGCAGGCCGAGGCGCCCGCCAGGGCGGTGCCGGTGGCGGCAAGCGCGGTGGCGCCGTCGAGCGTGCCGCCGGTGCAGGCAGATGAAAGCAATGCGCTGCGCGAGCTGGCGGCGCTGTGGGGACAGCCGCTGGCGGGAGACAAGCCTTGCGAGGCGGCGCTCAAGGCCGACCTGCGCTGCCACCAGGGGCGCGGCGGCCTGTACGAACTGCGCATGCTCGACCGCCCGGCCGTCGTCACCCTGCATGACGGCCCGCGCACCGGCTACGCCGTACTGTCCGCGCTGGACGGCAACAGCGTGACCCTGAGCGCCGGCGCGCGCCGCGAGAAGATCGACCTGGCCACCTTCGTGGCCCGCTTCGGCGGCGAGTTCACGACCTTCTGGCGCATGCCGCGCGCCTTCCGCGAGGAACTGGCCGAGGGCGCGCGCGGGCCGGACGTCGACTGGCTGGCCGGGCGCCTGGCAGGGTTGAACGGGGGCCAGGCGCCGCAGCCGGGCAGTGTGCTGGATACCGGCATGCGCAAGCGGCTGCAGCATTTCCAGGCCGCGCAGCACCTGAAGGCGGACGGCCTGGCCGGTCCGCGCACCTACATGCGCCTGAACCAGCTCTCCGGCGTGCCCGAGCCGCGCCTGCTGGCCCAAGACAGGCCGTCCAAGACCGCAAAATAAGCCATGTCCTACATCCTCGAAGCCCTCAAGAAGGCACAGGCGGAGCGCCAGCTCGGCAACGCGCCGACCATCCACGCGCCGCCGCCCAGCTACGCGAGCGCGGACACACGCAGCAGCCGCAAGCCGGTCATCATCGGCATCGCCGCCGGCGCCCTCGTCGTGGCGCTCGGCGCGCTGTTCCTGCTGCGCCAGCCGGCGCCCGCGCCGGCGGCGCAGGTAGCGAGCGCACCGGCGCCTGCACCGGTCGCCGCTCCCGTTGCCGTGCCTGCGGCGCCGGTAGTCGCCCCATTGCCGGCGGCGCCCGAGCCGGCGGCCCCGGCCAAGCCGGAAGCGCCCGTCAAGCCGAAGGCGCCGCCGGTGTCCGCGAAGCCCCCGGCGCCCGCCCCGAAGCCGGCGCCGCGCGCCGAGCCGGTCGAGGCCCTGCCGGAACCGGCGCGCCCGGTCCTGGTGGCCGCCGCGCCGGCCGCGCCCTCCGCCGAGGACCACATCGGCCCGCTGCAGTCGCTGCCGGAATCGGTGCAGCGCGAGATCCCGAAGGTGAGTTTCGGCGGCTATATCTATTCGCCCAATCCCGCCGAGCGCCTGCTGCTGGTCGACAAGATGCTGCGCCGCGAGGGCGAGCAAGTCGCCCCCGGACTGGTGCTGGAGCGCCTGCTGCCGAAGGCGGCGATCATGAATTACCGGGGCTCCCGCTATCGTGTCGCCTATTGAAGTGGGACCGGTGCTGGGCGTGGTCGGCTGGTCCGGCAGCGGCAAGACCTCGCTGCTGGAGGCGCTGATCGGCCGCCTGGCGGGGCGGGGACTGCGGGTCAACGTCGTCAAGCACAGCCACCACGACGTCGAGCTGGAGCCGCCGCGCAAGGACAGCGCGCGCCTGCGCATGGCGGGAGCGGCCGAGGTCATGCTGGCGTCTCCCTACCGCGTCGCCATCCTGCGCGAACTGCGCGGGGCCGAGGAGCCGCCGCTGATGGAACACCTGGCGCGGCTGGCGCCGGCCGACCTGACCCTGGTGGAAGGCTACAAGTGGGAGCGCATGCCCAAGCTGGAAGTGTTCCGTCCTAGCCTGGGCCGGCCGGCCCTGTATCCGGAGGATCCCGACATCCTGGCCGTGGCCTCGGACGCGCCGCCGCCGGGCGGAGAGGGCGGGCCGGCCTGGCTGGACCTGAATGATCCGGATGGAGTGCTGGCCTGGCTGCAGAAATGGATGCGCTGAAGGCCTAAAGTTCTTCCACGGGCTGCCGTAAATGGTGGATACGCCTTAATGGGAGAATGACATGGATGTGTCCAGCATCGCCAAGCTGTCCACCAGCATCGCCGAAACCGGCCAGCGCCAGGAAGTGAGCCTCGCCGTCTTCAAGAAGGCCCAGCAGATCCAGGAAGCCACCGCCACCCAACTGCTCGCAGCGCTGCCGGCGGTGCAGTCGGCGAACCTGCCGCCGCATCTGGGGAACAAGATCAATACGACAGCGTAACTTGCTTCTTTACCTCGCCTGAGAAATACTGGCGCCTTCATTCAGCCAGGAGTACCGCATGACCAACCGCCACGCCCTGATCGCCGCCGCGCTTGCCGGCGTCTGCGCCCACGCCGCCGCCCAGGACCAGATGGGCGTGCCGAAGGCCGACCAGGAGGCCTGCTACGGCGTCGCCAAGGCCGGCCAGAACGACTGCGGCACCGCCACCCACGGCTGCGCCGGTGTCGCCAAGGTCGACAATGACCCGAACGAGTGGAAGTTCGTCGCCAAGGGCACCTGCACCCAGCTCGGCGGCTCGCTCGAGGCCGGCAAGGCCAAGCAGGACAAGACCGAGCCGGCCAAGGCCGACGTCCAGAAGTAATCATGTCCGCCCCCGCTGCGGCCCGCGCCGCCGGCGTGGGCCTGCGCACGCCGCATTACCGCGCCTTCCTCGACAGGCGCCCGCCGGCCGGCTTCCTCGAAGTCCATAGCGAGAACTACCTCGCCCGCGCCGGCTGGGACTGGCACGTGCTGGGCGAACTGCGGCGCGACTATCCGGTCAGCCTGCACGGCGTCGGGCTCGGCCTGGGCTCGGCGCACGGATTTTCCGATGCCCACCTGGAGCGCCTGCGCGCCCTGGTCGAGGCGGTCGATCCCTTCCTCGTCTCCGAGCACCTGAGCTGGGGCGCGCTGGCCGACCGCCAGCTCAACGACCTGCTGCCGCTGGCCCTCGACGAGGCCGCCCTGGCGCTGCTGTGCGAGCGGGTCGACCGGGTGCAGGAACGCCTGGGCCGCCGCCTGCTGGTCGAGAACGTCTCGACCTATGTGCGCTTTCGCGCCGACACCATGAGCGAAGCCGAGTTCCTGGCCGAACTGGTGCGCCGCACCGGCTGCGGCATCCTGCTCGACGTGAACAACCTGTATGTCAACCAGCGCAACCACGGCGAAGACGCGCGCGCCGCCATCGCTGCGTTACCTAAGGGCAGCGTCGGCGAAATCCACCTGGCCGGCCACCTGGAAACACCGCTGGCGCTGGTCGACCACCATGGCGCCGCCGTGGCCGAACCGGTGTGGGAGCTGTACCGCGCGGCGCTGGCGCGTTTCGGCCGGGTGCCGGCCCTGGTGGAATGGGATGCCGGCCTGCCGCCGGTCGACATCCTGCTGGCGGAGGCGGCCAGGGCCGATGCGATCGCGCAGGACTACCCCGTGCCGGCCGCCACCCCGGCGGTCCGGTTGCCGGTTTTGCCGGCACCAAAAAACGACGCGCTCGCCACGCTCCAGCAGTGCTTTGGGGCGGCGCTGTTCGACCGCAGCCACGAAACCGCCTTGCGACCCCTGCTCAGGGAGGGCGGGGTGGAGCGGCTGGCGCTCTATCGCGGCAACCTGGGCGCCGGCTGGGAGCGCGCCCTGGGCGAGGCCTACCCGGTCCTGCGCCAGCTGGTGGGGGAAGAATTCTTCGCCGGCCTGGCGCGTGCCTACGGCAAGGCCTGGCCCTCGCAAGATCCGGACCTGGCCGGCTTCGGCGCGCACTTCGCGGACTTCCTCGCGGGATTCGATCCAGCCACGCCGTATCCCTACCTGCCCGACGTGGCGCGGCTCGAGTGGGCCATCCACCGGGCCTGCCTGGCGCCGGACGTGGCGCCGCTCGGCCTGGACGCCCTGGCCACGATGTCGCCGGAAGCCCTGGACGGCGCTCGTTTCACCCTGCATCCATCGGTGAGCCTGCTGCGCAGCCAATGGGCCATCGGCGCACTGTGGCAGGCGCACCAGCCGGGCGGCCCGGCACTGCCGGTGCACGCCGACCTGCCTTGCACGGTGCTGGTCGTGCGGCGTGGCTGGCGGGTGGAGGTGGTGGAAACCGGCGCGGCGCAAGCCGCGGCCCTGGATCGGCTGGTGGCGGGCGTCAGCCTGGGCGCCGCGCTCGACGCCGCGCTGGCCGCCGTCGCGGCCGGTGAGGAGGCGCCGGACATCGGCGCCATGCTGCAGGGCTGGTTCAGGCTCGGCGTGGTGGCCGCGATTGCGGCAGACGACGCCGGCCAGAGCCATCCGTAGAGTTCAGTGGAAGGCGCGCAGGATGCGCTGCTCGCCGGTACGGTCGCTGTAACGTTCATTGGCGGCGCGGGTGGCGGCCATCATGCGCTCGAGCTGGGCGTCTTCGAAACGCGCCAGTTCCTCGTTGGCCGCTTCCAGCGCCAGCGCCAGCTTGGCGCGCGCGTTCTGGTACAGCGCACTGGTGTAGTGGTCGGTATTTTTCAGCAGCTCTTCCGCATTCTCGATGACGAGACGCAGGTCTCCGATGAGCTGCTCCTGGGACTGGGCGCGGTTCGGGGTTTCCATGGCTTCACCTGTGGCCGGTTATATAAGTCGATCCTGATGACTTAAAATATAAACAAGGAAGCCCCGCTCTGTTTGTTAGGGCGCAAACATAAGCCCGCTGTTTTCCGCCACCTTTTCTTCTCTTTCCCAGCCGTTCTGGACCGGTTTATTGCACCCGGATCTGCACGTCGCCCACGGTCACGGTCTGGCCGGCGCGGATCTTCGCGGTCTTGCGCAGTTCCTGCTTGCCGTCGACCGACACCGCGCCGCTGGCGACCATGTTCTTGCCGGCGCCGCCGCTGTCGACCAGGCCGACCAGCTTCATCAGCTGGTTCAGCTCGACGAACTCGGCTGTCAAATCGAAATCTATTTTTTGCATGCTGTCCTCGGGAATTGAAAAGGGCACCTGCAGGTGCCCCGAAAAAGTTTTACTCGACCGTATCCGGCCGGGTCATGTCGATCGGCACGATCCACTCGTCGAACTGCTGCTCGGTGACGAAGCCGGACTGCAGCGCGGCCTGGCGCAGGGTCAGGCCGTCGTGCGACGCGGTCTTGGCGATCTGTGCGGCGCGATCATACCCGATGTGCGGGGCCAGTGCGGTCACCAGCATCAGCGATTTTTCCATCAGCTCGGCGATACGGGCGTGGTTCGGTTCGATGCCCTGGGCGCAGTGCTCGTCGAAGGAGCGCATGCCGTCGGCCAGCAGGCGGGCGCTTTGCAGGAAGTTATGGGCGATCATGGGCTTGAACACGTTCAGCTCGAAGTTGCCCTGCGAGCCGCCGACCGTGATCGCGACGTCGTTGCCGAACACCTGGCAGCACAGCATGGTGAGCGCCTCGCACTGGGTCGGATTCACCTTGCCCGGCATGATCGAGCTGCCCGGTTCATTCTCGGGAATCGTGATCTCGCCCAGGCCCGAGCGCGGGCCCGAGGCCATCCAGCGCACGTCGTTGGCGATCTTCATCAGGGCCGCGGCCAGGGTCTTGAAGGCGCCGTGGCTCGAGACCATGGCTTCGTGGCCGGCCAGCGCCATGAACTTGTTGGGCGCGCTCTTGAAGGACAGGCCCGTGCGCGAGCTGAGCTCGGCCGCGATGCGCGGGGCGAAATCCGGGTGCGCGTTCAGGCCGGTGCCGACCGCCGTGCCGCCGGCCGCCAGCGCCAGCAGGCCGGGCAGGGTGGCGCGGATCGCGCTTTCCGCGAATTCCAGCTGCGCCACGTAGCCCGAGAATTCCTGGCCGAGGGTGAGCGGGGTGGCATCCTGCAGGTGGGTGCGGCCGATCTTGACGATGCTCTCGAAGTCGCGCGACTTGCGCAGCAGCGTGCCGCGCAGCTGGCCCAGTGCCGGCAGCAGGTTCTGGGCGACGGCAATCGCCGCCGCCACGTGCATGGCGGTGGGGAAGATGTCGTTCGAGGACTGGCCCATGTTGACGTGGTCGTTCGGGTGCAGCAGGCGCTTCTCGCCGCGCTCGCCCCCCATCAGCTCGGAACCGCGGTTGGCCAGCACCTCGTTCATGTTCATGTTGCTCTGGGTGCCGGAGCCGGTCTGCCAGACCGCCAGCGGGAATTCCTGCGGATGGCGGCCTTCCAGCACCTCGTCGGCGGCGCGGATGATGGCCTCGGCCTTGTCGCCCGGGAGCTTGCCGAGCGAGCGGTTCACCGCGGCGGCGGCGCGCTTGACCTGGGCCAGGGCAGCGACCAGTTCCGGCGCCATGCGCTCGGTCGAGATGTGGAAATGGTGGAGCGAACGCTGGGTCTGGGCGCCCCAGAGGCGGTCCGCGGGCACCTCGATCGGGCCGAAACTGTCCTTCTCAATCCTGTTTTCCATGGCTGTCCTGTGGGTGAAGGGTTGTGATTAAAGAGTTTAGCCGATTGTCCGTTAACTACGCTCAGGCTCTACTACTTCCATCCTATGGCTTGCCGCCTTCCACTGATATTGACTTGCGCGCTGCTGGCCGGCGCTGCCCAGGCGGCCGAGCTCGGCGAACCGCGGGTGAGCTCCTTCCTCGGCCAGCCGCTGGTGGCCGACATCGAGCTCACCATGCTGGAAGACGCCGCCAACCCGGTCCAGGTGCGCCTGGCGCATCCGGACGTCTACCGCGGCGCCAGTATCGGCATGCCGGCGGTGCTGTCCACGCTCCGGATGTCGGTGATGCGGCGCGACGGACGCCAGTTCCTGCACCTCACCTCGCTCGGCAAGGTGGAGTCGGAACACCTGCACCTGTACCTGGAGCTGGCCGACGGCGCGCAGCGCAGCGTGCGGCTGGCAACCCTGTGGCTGTCGCCGGATCCGAATCCGGCGCCGCCTCCGGTTCCGGTGGTGGCGCCTCCCATCCCTGCCAAGGCGGTGCAGCTCGCGCCGCCGCTGGAGGCGGCGCCGAAGCCCGCCCCGGCCAGGCCGAAGCCCGCGCCCGTCAAGCCGAAGCCGGCCGTCGTGCCGCCGGAGCCGGCCCGGCCGGCGCGCTTGACGCCTGAACCGGCCCCGGCGGGCGGCGCCTGCGCCCCGCAGCCCAGGGCGCAGGTGGACGCTTGCGTCGTGCTGGGGGCGAAGAATGCCATGTTGCGCGATCAGCTGGGCCGGCTCGAGGACAAGGTGAAGCTGCTGCAGGTGGCGGCGGGCGCCGCGCCGGCTGCAAGCCTGCAAACGCCGCCGGCGCCGCAGCAGGTGCACCGGCTGAAGAAGAAAAAGCCGGAGCCGCCGCCGGAAGAGGGCTCGCCCTGGCTGCTGGCGGGCGTCGGCGCCGCCGTGCTGGCGCTGCTGGCGGGGCTGGTGTTTGTCCTGCGCGCCAGGCGGGCGGCAGGGCGCGCGGAAGGGCCCCGCGTCGGCCTGGGAGCGCGCATCAAGGCGCGGCTGGGACGCAAGCCCCTGCCTGCCTCGACGCGCGAACCGACCCTGGACGAAGCCGCGCACAACTCGTCTACACAAGCTTAGAATTTTTGCTATACTCATTCCGTGGTCGCAAGATCGCGAACGGCACAGCGGCCTGGCGCAGCCACCACCGATAGCGTGGCGCGGAAAGCAGGCAGACGTTGAAGAAACGCCTGTGTTCGGAAGCGGTTCGCGTGTCAACTGAGGCAGCGAACGCCGGATGCAACCGGCAAGAGGCGACGCCAGGAGATACCTGGTGATCGCTCTCCCCGATTCCGTGGCCGAGCCCTCTGCTCGGGCACATCTCAAAGCGCCTGCGGGCGCTTTTGTCTTTTCAGAACGTCCATTCGCAGTTCATGCGTTTTGCATGGTGGGCCCTTGGGCTACAATCCCACCTGCGGCACAGACCCTGGCGGACTATGAAGAACTGGATCAATCGTTTACTGAGCGGCGCGGAACCCCAGGCGGCCACGCCCGAGGAGCCGGGCGGCGGCACGGACCATGCCGCGACCGACGCCCTGTACTACCTCTGGCTGGCTGGTCCGGCAAGGTTCGACGCGCCGCCCGAGACCGAGCGCCTGATCCTGGAGCAGGTGCGCACGCTGGCGCAGAACCCGGCCATCGCGGCCGAGCTGGTGCCGCGGGTTCCGGAACTGATCCCCAAGCTGCTGCGCAGCCTGCGTGACGAGAGCGTCAGCACGGGCGAGCTGGCCGGCCAGCTCGCCGAAGACGTGGTGCTGGTGGCCGAAGTGCTGCGCGAGGCCAACAGCGCCTATTACCGTCCCGTCGCCCCGATCAAGACCCTGGACGCCGCCATCATGCTGCTCGGGCAGAACGGCTTGCGCATGCTGCTGGCGCGGGTCGCCTTCCGGCCCCTCATCAGACTGCACGAGGCGGGCTTTGCCCGCCGTGCGGCGCCGCTGGTATGGAACCATTCCGAAAAATGTGCGGTGGCGGCGAGCCTGATGGCGTCGGCGGTGGCGGCCGACATCTTCGAATCCTGCCTGGCGGGGCTGATGCAGGACGTCGGACTGATCGTCGCCTTCCGCCTTAGCGACCGCATCTGCCAGAACGGCAAGGTGCCGGCCTCCGAAGCGTTCGGGGTGGAACTGCTGGCGCGCAGCCGGCAGCTGTCGGCGGTCATCGCCAGGCACTGGGATTTCCCGGACAAGGTGGCCGAGGCGATCGCCCGGGCCGGCGAACCGGATGGTCCGAACCTGGCGCAGGCGCTGGCGCAGGGTGATCACATCGCCAAGCTACGGCTCCTGATCGATGCCGGGAAGCTGGCCGAGGACGATGCGCTCGTCACGGAAGGGCTCAACGGTTACCAGCGCCGCTGCCTGGGCAAGCTCAGTAAGCTGGAATCGTAGCCAGACCACCAAAGAAAAAGGCACCCGCAGGTGCCTTCGATCGTAATTCTTGCTGATCAGTGCGCGCACATCGCGCGGTCCAGCTGCCCCATCCAGGGTTCGGTCACGTCGCGAATCGCGCGGTCATTGGCCATCAGTTGTTTGAGCAGGTCGATCTTGCGCTGGCGCTTGGCGCCTTCCAGTGCCGGCACGCCGCCGATCGCGGCCCCTGCGGCCACCGCCGCCTGCACGTTCAGCTTGTCGAAACCGGTCCAGTCGCCAGCCTCGGCGGCGCCCTTCATCTGGCTGCTGAGGCCAGCGAGGTTTTCGTACATCGAGAGGACGTCGTTCGAGGTCATGTTGGCACCAAGGCAATGAACGCCGGCCGGATTGCCGGGTATCTAAGGCATTTACGGATGGGCTTTCGGGAACTTTAGGGTAATTCGAAAAAAATTTCGGATTTTTTTCGAATGCCTCCGCCATTCCCCGGTTTCAGCAGTCTGGCCCCGTTTTTTGCAGTCTGTCGCAATCCGGGCGCAGGCGGCGCCCGGCTTTCCTACAGTGCGTGCTGGGTTCTTGCGCCATCGCGCGCAGGAACCGTCAAATAAAAACAGATTCGAGAGAGAGACTTATGAGAGACATGCCAGTCGCCCGGGCTCGCAAAGCCACGGCCGCGCTTGCGTTGGCCCTGGGCGCCGCCACGGCGCAGGCCGAGGCGCCGTTTTCTTTCGCGGCAACGCCGGGCAAGCTGCCGAAGGACGTGGTGCCGCTGCAGTACGACGCCCACATCGTGCCGGACGTCGCCGTCAACAGCTTCCGCGGCACCCAGACGGTCGAGATCGACGTCCTGAAGCCGACCTCGACCATCATGCTGAACGCCGACAACATGCAGATCGATTCGGCCAGCCTGACGGGCAAGCACATCGGCACCTTGAAACTGGACCCCATCCTCGACAAGAAGCAGCAGACCCTGCGCTTCGCGCTGTCCCAGCCGCTGGCGCCGGGCAGGTACGCGCTGGCGCTGGCCTTCCGCGGCCAGATCAACCGCGAAGGGCGCGGCCTGTTCTACGTGAACTACAAGGCGGGCGGCCAGGACAAGAAGCTGATCGCCACCACCATGGCGCCGACCGACGCCCGCCGCATGCTCCCGACCTGGGACGAACCGGCCTTCCGCGCCCGCTTCAAGCTCACCGTCGACGTGCCGGGCAATTTCAAGGCCTACTCCACTACCCCGATCGACAAGCGCGAAGACCTCGGCGGCGGGATGCAGCGCATCAGCTTCGGCAACACCCCGAAGATGCCGAGCTACCTGGTGGTGCTGGTGGCCGGCGAGCTCGAGCGCTTATCAAGCAAGCAGGATGGCGTCGACATCGGCATCGTGACGACCGAAGGCAAGCTCGGCTCGGCCACCTTCGCCCTGGGGGCCACGCGCGACCTGCTGCGCTACTTCAACAACTACTTCGGCATCCCGTACCCGCTGCCCAAGCTGGACCAGATCGCGATCCCGGGCGGCTTCAACGGCGCCATGGAAAACTGGGGCGCGGTCGTCTACAACGAGCCGACCCTGCTGTACGACCCGAAGAGAAGCCCCGAGAAGGTCAAGAAGTTCACCTTCAACATCAATGCCCACGAGCTGGCGCACCAGTGGTTCGGCAACCTGGTGACGATGGCCTGGTGGGACAACCTGTGGCTCAACGAAGGCTTCGCTTCGTGGATGGCGACCAAGGCGACGCACCACTTCCACCCCGAATGGCGCCCCTACCTGGAAGGCATGGCCGAGCGCGAATACGTGATGAACCTGGACGCGCGCAAGACCACGCACCCGATCCAGACCCCGATCGAGACCGAGGAGCAGGCCGCCGCGGCCTTCGACGCCATCACCTACCTGAAGGGCGAGGCTTTCCTGCGCATGCTGGAAGCCTACCTGGGCGAATCGGCCTTCCGCAAGGGCATGCGCGCCTATATGGCGAAGCACCAGTATTCGAATACGACATCGAGCGACCTGTGGGCCGCGCTGGAAAAGGCCTCCGGCAAGCCGGTCGGGAAGCTGGCCTCGGACTGGACCCTGCAGCCGGGCTTTCCCTTGATCCGGGTCGAGCAGGCCTGCGAGGACGGCAGGCGCAAGGTGACGCTGTCGCAGGAACAGTACCGCCTCGACGAGCCGCCCCGCGAAAAACGCCTGTGGAACGTGCCCTTGCAGGTCGGCACCGTCAACGGCAAGGCCTGGACCACGCTGCTGTCCGGCCCCAGCACGACCATCAACCAGGGCAGCTGCGACGGCACCCTGGTGGTCGACCCGCACAGCGTCGGCTATTTCCGTGTGCAGTACGACGCGGCCAGCTTCCACGCCCTGGCCGCGCAGGCGCCGCGCCTGCCTGACAGCACGCGCCTGAAACTGCTGTCGGACACCTGGAGCTTCGCCTCGAACGGCCGCATGGGCCTGGAGGCCTACCTGGACCTGGTGCGCAAGTATGGCGACGAGCCGCGCGTGGCGGTCTGGGATGCGATCCTGTCCAACCTGCGCACGCTCGACTCGCTGGCGCGCGGCGAGCCGGAGCAGGCCCTGATCCGCCGCTTCCTGGTCGATTTCGCGCGCCCGAAGTTCGACAAGCTGGGCTGGGAAGAAAAGCCGGGGGAAACCGCCGAGGACGCCCAGCTGCGCGGCATGCTGGCCACCGCGCTGGCGCGCGCCGGCGACCGCCAGGCCATCGACGAGGGCAAGGCCAGGTTCACGCGCTATGTGCAGGACCCGTCCTCGGTGCCGCCCTCGATGATCGACTTCGTCACCGGCACCGCCGGCCGCTATGCGGACCAGGCCACCTACGAGCTCCTTGCCGCGCGCGCCGCGAATGCCCCCACCAGCGAAGAGCGCAACCGTTTTGGCCGTGCCCTCACCAGCGCCCAGGACCCGCAGCTGGCCGCGCGCACCCTGCAGTCGCTCCTGTCGCCGCACACCCCGCCGGACCTGGTGCCCTATATGATCGGCGGGGTCGCCGGCGAGCACCTCGACCAGACCTGGAAGTTCGCCATCGCCAACAGCGATGCGCTGCTGGCCAACATGGAAGCGCTGGGCCGCAACAGCCTGTTCGCCAGCATCGTCGCTTCCTCCAGCAATCCGGCGCATGCGGAGATGATGGAAGCGCACATGCGCAAGAACTTCGGTCCGGACGGCGTTGTCGAAGCCGAACGCGTCGGCAACGGCGTGCGCATCCGCGCCGACCAGAAAGCGCGCCTGTTATCGCAGGTCCGCGCCGCCCTGCAATAAAGAGCAAAGACCACTTTCACAAGAAGGGAAGCGAATGAAAACCAGCTGGACCTTGAACAAGACTGCCATCACCCTGGCGCTGTGCGGCGCATTTGCCATGGCTCCATCCTATGCCGCAGAGCAAAGCGCCGCCGCCGTGGCGCCCGCCAAGCCGGCCGGCGCCGTCGTGCTGCCGGGTGACGATTTCTACGCCTACGCCAACGGCGAATGGATGGCCAGGACCGAGATCCCGGCCGACCGCGGTTCCTGGGGCTCGATGGCCGTGCTGGCCGAAGACACCAATGCCCGCATCGTCAAGCTGATCGAGGACGCGGCGGCCAGCAAGTCCGCCACTCCCGAGGCGCGCAAGGTGGCGGACTTCTACACCGCGTACATGAACGAGGCGGCGATCGAGTCGGCCGGCCTGGCCGCGCTCAAGCCGCGCCTGGATAGAATCGACGCGATGAAGGACCGCGCCGCGCTCGCGCGCGTGCTGGGCGAATTCCTGCGTGCCGACGTCGACCCGCTGAACGCGACCAACTTCAACACCCCGAACCTGTTCGGCGTGTGGTTCAACCAGGGTCTGACCGACCCGTCGCGCAATGTGCCTTACCTGCTGCAGGGCGGCATCGGCCTGCCGGACCGCGCCTACTACCTCGACAACAGTCCGAAGATGGCCGAGCTGCGCACCAGGTACCAGCAGTACATCGCGGCCATGCTGAAACTGGCCGGCTACGACAGGGCCGACGAGCGTGCGGCGAAAATCTTCGCGCTGGAGTCAAGACTGGCCGGAAGCCACGCTTCGCGCGAAGAGTCGGCCGACATCCAGAAGGCCAACAATACCTGGACCATGAAGGACTTCGCCGCCAAGGCGCCGGGCATGGACTGGAACGCCTTCATGAAGGGGGCGCGCCTGGCTGGCCAGGACCGCTTCATCGCCTACCACCCGGGCGCGCTCAAGGGCGCCGCCGAGCAGGTGGCCGCCACCGACCTGGGCACCTGGAAGGACTACCTGGCCTTCCACAGCCTGAACCAGTTTGCCAGCACGCTGCCGAAAGCCTATTCCGACCTGCGCTTCGAGTTCTACGGCAAGGGCCTGACCGGCTCGCCGCAGCAGTCGCCGCGCTGGAAGCGCGCCCTGGCCGCCACCAATGGCGCGATGGACGAAGCCGTCGGCAAGATGTACGTCGCCAGGTACTTCCCGGCCGAGGACAAGGCGCGCATCCTGAAGATGGTCGCCGACATCAAGACCGCCTTCGAGCGCCGCATCGACAAGCTCGACTGGATGGCGCCGTCGACCCGCACCCAGGCCAAGGAAAAGGTGCGCACCATGTATGTGGGCGTCGGGTATCCGGATGCGTGGAAGTCCTACGAGGGCCTGAAGGTCTCGCCGAACGACGCGCTCGGCAACGTGCTGCGTGCGCAGGAATTCCACTACACCCAGCAGCTCGCCAAGCTCAAGCAGAAGCCCAGGAAGACCGAATGGGCGATGCCGCCGCAGCTGGTCAATGCCGTCAACCTGCCGCTGCAGAACGCGCTGAACTTCCCGGCCGCGATCCTGCAGCCGCCGTTCTATGATTCGAAGGCATCGGATGCGCACAACTACGGCGCGATCGGCTCGGTGATCGGCCACGAGATCAGCCATAGTTTCGACGACATGGGCGCCCAGTTCGACGCCCAGGGCCGCCTGCGCGACTGGTGGACCAAGGAAGACCTGGCCCACTTCAAGAAGGCTTCGCAGAAGCTGGTGGAGCAGTACAACGCCTACAAGCCCTTCGACGACCTGGCCATCAACGGTCAGCTGACGCTGAGCGAGAACCTGTCCGACCTGGCCGGCCTGGCCGCGGCCTACGACGCGTTCAAGGTCTCGCCGAGCGGCAAGGCGGCCGGGACGGAGGCGGACCGCGAGTTCTTCACCGGTTTCGCCCAGAGCTGGCGCACCAAGATGCGCGAAGCCTCGCTGCGCCGCATCGTGCTGACCGACGGCCACTCGCCGGGCCAGTACCGCACCTATACCGTGCGCAACCTGGATGCCTGGTACAAGGCCTTCGACGTACAGCCGGGGCAGAAGCTGTACCTGGCGCCGGAGCAGCGCGTACGGGTCTGGTAATGGCGTGAGCGGCGCGAACGGACGGATTCTGTTCGCTCGCGCCGCGCTCTGGCGGATAATGCTGTCATGAACGCAGACGACATCTCCCGCCGCACCCTGGCCCACTATGACCAGACCGCCGACGCCTTCTTCGCCGGCACCATCGACCACGACGTCAGCCAGAACATCGATGCCTTGCTGGGCGCGATCGAGGCCCCGGCGCCCTGGACGATCCTCGACCTCGGCTGCGGCCCGGGCCGCGACCTCAAGACCTTCACCAGCCTGGGCCACAAGGCCATCGGCCTGGACGGCAGCGCCCGTTTCGCCGAGATGGCGCGCAGCTACAGCGGCTGCGAAGTCTGGCACCAGGATTTCCTGCACCTCGACCTGCCGCCGGCCATGTTCGATGGCATCTTTGCCAATGCCTCGCTGTTCCACGTCCCCAGCGCCGAACTGCCCGGCGTGCTGGCGCAGCTCTACGGCGCCTTGAAACCGGGTGGCGTCCTGTTCAGCTCCAACCCGCGCGGCGACAACCGCGAAGGCTGGAACGGCCCACGCTACGGCAGCTACCACGACTACGAGACCTGGGAGCACTACCTGACCGCGGCGGGTTTTGCGCCACTGCATCATTACTACCGCCCAGCCGGCTTGCCGCGCGAACAGCAGCCCTGGCTGGCCAGCGTCTGGCGCAAGCCAGTGTGTTAACTGGCGAACAGAGCGACCCGTTCATGAGGCCTATGGTGGGACCTCGCTTCACAACAGAAGAGGGACTGACATGAACGACGATCAAATCAAAGGCAAGGCCAAGGATATCGGCGGCAAGATCCAGGAGAAGGTCGGCGAAGCCGTCGGCAACCGCCAGGCCCAGCGCGAAGGCGTGTCCAACCAGGCCGAAGGCAAGGTGCAGGAAAAGGTGGGCGACGTGAAAGACATCGTCAAGGGCAACCGCTGAGCCTTGCCGGCACCATGAAAAAGCCGCGCACTGCGCGGCTTTTTCTTGTCCGTCCCACTGACGGGGTCAGGTCTGACATTTAGACACGGGCTGAGCAATACAACAGCCTAATGCTTGAGTTCGTGTCCGAATGTCAGACCTGACCCCCGTGGGGTTTTGCGCTAACTTCGCTTCTGGGCCGGCCGGTCGCCGAGCACGTCTTCGATGTAGAGCATCTTGACCAGCACCGCCAGGCCGGCCGCCAGCGGCGTGGCCAGCGCCACCCCGGCAAAGCCGAACAGGGTGCCGAAGACCAATTGCATGACGACGACCAGGGCTGGCGGCAGGTCCACCGCCCGGGCTTCGATAAGCGGCTGCAGCACATAGCCTTCGACCAGTTGGATGCCGGTGAACAGCAGCACCGTGTACAGCGCCAGCTCCGGGCTGATCGACAGCGCCAGCAGCACTGCGGGTATGCCGGCCATGATCGGGCCCAGGTAGGGGATGAAGTCGAGCAGGCCGGCAATGATGCCGAGGATCAGCGCCAGCGGCACGCCCAGCATGGACAGGCCGATCGAGGTGGCGATGCCGACGATCAGCATCGAGGCGGCCTTGCCCAGCAGCCAGCTCGCCAGCGTCTGCCCGAGTTCCTGCTGCACTTCCCGGGCGCGCGGCCGTTTGCTTTGCGGCACCAGCCGGATGGCCCCGTTGGTATACAGCTGCGGCGACGCGGCGAAATAGATGCCGACGAAGATGATGATGATCACGTTGCCGATGGCGCCCAGCACGCCGCCGAAGAACAGCCCGGCGTTCGGCACCATGTTGCCCATCTGCTTGACGATCTGTTCCGGCGGCGGCAGTTCGCTGGCGACACGCTTGAGCAGCGGATGCTGCTGCACTGCGGTTTGCAGCCGCTCGACGGCGGCCGGGATTTCCTTGGCCAGCTTGCTCGACTGCTCGGAAATCTGCGGCGCCATGGCCCAGCTGCCGAGGCCGATAATGGCCGCCAGCGCCAGCACCACGATGGTCAGGGCCCACTTGCGCTTCATGTGCAAGCGGCGCGCCATGATCTCGCTCAGCTTGTAGAGCAGGATGGCGCACAGGATGCAGGCGAAGACCAGCAGCAGGGCATCGGCGGCCAGCACGATGGCGGCCGCGAGCGCGATGAACAGGATGGCCAGGCCGTTGATGATCGTCACCCGCTTGGCAAGGCGGCGCTGGGTTTGCGGCGGGTCGGAAGCATGTTTTTGATGTTGTTCGGTCATGGCATCAGCCTTTCGAGCGGAAGGTCGTGTTGACAAAAGATTAGCATTGCCAGTGTCATGACGTCGCGCAACTGCTGACATTTGTGCAATGTGCGGACGCGAACAGAAGCGCTGCCGACGCTGCCGTATTCTGTACCCATGCATGGCCATCCGGACATGTTTTCTTAAAGGAGAAGACCATGATTAACGAAAACCAAGTCAAGGGCAAACTGAAAGAAATCGGTGGCAAGATCCAGGAAGAATTTGGTGATGCGATCGACAGCCCGACCCAGGAAGCCAAGGGCAAGGCGACCAAAGTTGAAGGCAAGGTCCAGAAGGCTGCTGGCGATACCCAGGAGCATGTGGAAGAGAAGCTGGACGACGCGGCACGCCGTCATTAATCTGTTTCACGCTTCGCAAACAGCCGCCCGCGTGCGGCTGTTGTTGTTTCGTAGCGCTGAAATGAAACAGCCGCCCTCGGGCGGCTGATTTGCTTGCGGAAGCGGCTTACTTCGCCGCCGTCCCACCCAGGTTCTTCTTGAAGAAGGCCTCGATCATCCCATACACGTGACGCTGGTTGACCTTGCCCGAAATGCCGTGCTTGGCGCCCGGATAGGTCATCAGATCGAACTGCACGTTACGCTTCACCAGCTCGTCGATCAGGCGCGTGGTGTTGGTGAACAGCACGTTATCGTCAGCCATGCCGTGGATCAGGAGCAGGGGCGACTTCATGCCGTCCAGGTGGGCGAACACACCGCTGCGCTCGTAGGCCTTCGGATCCGATTTCGGGGTGCCGCCCACATAACGCTCGGTGTAGTGGGTGTCGTACAGCGCCCAGTCGGTCACCGGGGCCACCGACACGCCCATCGCGATCTTGTCCGATGCCGCCGACAGCAGGCGCAGGGTCATGAAGCCGCCGTAGCTCCAGCCGAACACGCCGATGCGCTTCGGATCGACGAAGCTCTGCTGGGCCAGCCAATCGATGCCGGTCACCTGGTCTTCCACTTCGACCGAGCCGAGATTGCCATAGAGGGCGTCGGTGAACACGCGCTCGCGGCGGCCCGAGCCGCGGTTATCCAGGCGGAACACCACGAAGCCCTGCTGCGCCATGTACTGGTCAAAATAATTGCCCCAGGCGCGGGTCACGCGCTGCGAGTGCGGGCCGCCGTAGGTGAACAGGAACACCGGGTAGCGCTTGCTCGCATCGAAATTGGCCGGCTTGATGATCGAGTAATGCAGGGTCTGGCCATCCTTGGCCTTCATCGTGCCGTATTCGGTCGGCAGGTGGTCCGGCATGTACTTGGCGTACGGGTGGTTCGCGTTCAGCTCGTTCTTTTCCAGCCATTCCACCATCGTGCCGTCGGCGCGGCGGATCGATACCTGCGGCGGCGTGGTCGGGTTCGAGTAGGTATCGACAAAGATCTTGCCGTTGCCTGCGAAGGCCGCCTCGTGCCAGCCTTCGCCGGCCGTGATGCGCACCGGGTTGGCGGCATTGCTGCCGTCCAGCTTGAGCGCGTAGGTCTGCTTGTCGATCATCGCGTCCTTGCTCGACGAGATATAGACGCGGCCGCCGGCCTCGTCGACCGCCAGGACGCTGTCCACGCCCCATTCGCCTTTCGACAGCGGGACCTGCAGCTTGCCGTCCAGGCCGTACAGGTAGAGGTGTTTGCGGCCGCTGCGTTCCGACGCCCAGATGAAGGCTTTCTTGTTCTTCAGGAAGCGCAGGTCGTTGTGGATCTCGACCCAGGTTTTCGAGGTTTCGCTCAAGAGCGGACGCTGGGCCAGGGTGTCGACGTCGACGGCGACCAGGTCGAGGCGCTTCTGGTCGCGCGTCTGGCGCTGGTAGACCAGGGTCTTGGCGTCGGCGCTGAAGTCGGCGCGCACCAGGTAAATGTCCTTATCAAGACCCAGGTCCACCTTGCGCTGCTGGCCGGTGGCCGGGTTCACGATCATCAGCTCGATCAGCACGTTCGGGTCGCCCGCAGCAGGGTAGTGCTGGTCGATCACTTCGGTACGGTCGGCGAAGATCTCGAAGCGGCGCGCCACCGGCACCGGCGCTTCGTCGTAGCGGCGGTAGGCGATCGCGGAATCGTCCGGCGCCCAGTAGTAGCCGGTGTGCTGGTCCATCTCTTCCTGCGCGACGAATTCGGCTTCGCCGTTATGGATGTTGCCCTTGCCGTCGGTGGTGAGCTGGCGCTCGGCGCCGGTCTGCAGGTCGATCACGACCAGGTTCTGGTTGCGCACGAAGGAAACGTAGCGGCCCTTCGGCGAGATCTTCGGATCGGTGACGTTGCCCGAGGCGACCTTGCGCGGCGCGTCAGGCTTGGCGGCGTCGATCAGGAACAGGTCGCCGCCGATCGGCACCAAGAGCTGCTTGCCGTCCGGCGACCAGTAATAATTGATGATGCCCGACAGGCCCGCGGTACGGGCGCGCTCGCGGCGTGCCTTTTCCTCGAGCGAGAGCTCCTCGTTCGGCACCAGGCGCTTGGAATCGACCAGGCGCTGGGTGCTCTTGGTCTTCATGTTGTATTCCCAGAGGTCCTGCTGGTACTGGTTGTCGGCACGGCCGCGCAGGAAGGTCACGCGTTCGCCGTCCGGCGAGACGCGCAGGGTCTTCACGCTGGCGCCGGCCAGGGCCGGATCGCCGTAGATGCGGTCCAGCGTCAGGCGTTCAGCCGAAGCGGGAGCGGCCGCGAGAGCGGCCATAAGGAGCAGGAGAGGGCGCATGTAAATGTCTCTGGTATAAGTTAATTTGCGACAACTGCGGAACGATACCAGAGTCGGCCTTCAAAAGCTGTAATTACATAGCGGCCAAAGGCTGTTTTGCCCCTTCCCGGATGCGCTGGCGCGCCAGCTTCTCGAAGGACCATGTCAGCAGCACGGCAGCCACCGTCAGCGCGACCACCAAGCCGATCCAGAAACCGGTGGTCGACATCGGTGCGGCCGGCGTCCACGGGAACCACCCCGGCGCCAGCCCCAGGATGCAGCCGAGCGGCAGCGACACGCCCCAGAAGGCCAGCAACTGGATGATCATTGGCGGGCGCGTGACCTGGTAGCCGCGAATCGCCGAGGCGGTGGCGACCTGGGTCGCATCGGACAGCTGGAACAGGGCCGCAAACAGCAGCAGGTGGGCGCAGGCGGCCTGCACCGCCGGATCGGAGGTATACGCGGCCGCGATCTCCCAGCGGAAGATGGCGATGCCCAGCGCCGACAGGGCGCCGAAGCTCACCGACATGCCGACGCCGACCCAGCCGACGAAACGGGCGCGCTGCGGATTGCCTTCGCCCATGGCCTGGCCGACGCGGGTCATCATGCCGATCGCGAAGCTCAGCGGCACCATGAACACCAACGAGGAGAAATTGAGTGCGACCTGGTGCGAGGACACCGCCACCACGCCGAAGCGCGCCACCAGCAGGCTGATCAAACCAAAGGCGCTGACCTCGGCGAAATAGGTAATGCCGATCGGCAGGCCGAGGCGCAGCATCGGGCCGATGGCTTTCCAATCCGGCCCTTCCCAGCCGGTGAACGGGTAAGTCTGGCGGTAAGGCGGCGCGTGCTTGACCCACACGATCATGGCGCCCAGCATCAGCCACATGCCGAGCGCGGTCGCCACCGCGCAGCCCACCGCGCCGAGCTGGGGGAAGCCCCAGTTGCCGTAGATGAGCAGCCAGTTCACGAATACGTTGAAGACGCAGCCCAGGATAGCGATCCACATGATCGGCTTGGTCTGGTTGATGCTCGTGCTGTAGCCGTACAGCGCGCGGAAGCAGCCGAAGGCCGGCATGCCGAGGCTGGCCACGTGCAGGTACATGGCGGCACGGCCGGCGACCTGCTCGTCGAGACCGACATGGCCGAAGAGCAAGGTGCACAGGTTGGCGAACAGGCAGCCGACCAGCCCGACCAGCAGGCCCTTCCACATCGCCTGGCGGACCGAATGCGGCACCTGGTCGTAGCGGGCCGCACCGATCTCGTGGGCGACCACGGTATTGATCGCCATCATGGTGCCCATCACGGTGACCAGCACGATCGACCACACCGAGGTGCCGAGCGACACGGCGGCCAGTTCCTCGGCGCTGACGTGACCGGTCATCGCCACGTCGGCGACACCCATGCCCACGGTGGCCAGCTGGCCGACCAGCATCGGCCAGGACAGGCGCCACAAGGTGGAAATCTCGGTGCGTACGGGCGAAGCGGTGCTGGATGGGGAGGTGGTGCTGGTCATGTCGGTCTGGCGATACTGGAAAGCCCTCCATTTTACTGATTAAGCCGCCTACTGAACCACACGCTCCCCGCCCTCGTCATCCAATGCGTGCCGAATAGCTACTGCTCATCCGTTCTTGAGCCGTCGCAAGGTCTCGTGCGCAAAACTGCACGACCTTTAACGCTTGAGAGGAGAGGGCCATGGAAGAACTGTTGCCGTACTACGAGCGTGAACTGGTCTACCTGAACACGGTCGGCCGCGAGCTGGCGCACCGGTATCCGCGGCTGGCGAGCGAACTGGGCCTTGGCGCCGAAGGCCTCGAAGACCCGCACATTCGCCGCCTGATCCAGGCCTGTGCCCTGCTCAATGCGCGCACCGCCCGCAAGCTCGACGACGACTATCCCGAGTTCACCGAAGCCCTGCTGGGCAGCCTCTATCCCTATTTCCTGCAGGGGATTCCCTCCTGCTCGATCGCGCGCATCGGCAGCGGCGCCGGGCCGCAGGTTCCGGGCAAGGTCGAGCAGGTGCAATCGGTGCCGCGCGGGACCGAGATGAGTGCGCTGCACGCCAAGGGCACGGTCTGCCGCTTCCGCACCGCCAGTTCCCTGATGCTGGCGCCGGTCGGCGTGGCGCGGGCGCGCTACGAGCCCGTGGTGCATGCGCCGGCCCATGTGCGGCTGCCGGCGCGCGCCACCGGGCAGGTGGCGGTGACGATCGAGAGCGCCGCGCCGGCGCGCCTGCTGCGCCAGCTCGGCCTGCCGCGCCTGCGCCTCTACGTCGATGCCGATCCGCTGCTGGCAGCAAGCCTGATCGACACCCTGTTCATGCACGTCGGCGCCAGCTACCTGGAAATCGGCGACGGCGGACCGTGGCGCCAGCTCGAGCGCATGCCGCTGGCGCTGGGCGGCTTCGGCCACGACGATGCGTTGGTGCCGCTGCGCCCCAGCGAGCACGCCGCCTACCGGCTGCTGAGCGAGTACTTCGCCTTCCCCGACAAGTTCCACTTCATCGACATCGACCTGGGCAAGCTGGCGCCGATGCTGCCGGCGGCCGCGCACCGTTTCACCCTGCACCTGATCGTGGGCGGCCTGCACGGCGACAGCGGCGCCGCGCGCCTGCTCGGGACGCTGGAGGCGGCCCACCTGGTGCCAGGTTGCACGCCGGTGGTCAACCTGTTCCACCAGGCCGCGATGCCGGTGCGGATCACGCACCGCACGGCCATGTACGACGTGGTGCCGGGGCGCCATGAAGAAGACGTGGAGGTCTACAGCATCGACACCGTCAACGTGCTGCGCACGGCGGAGGGCAGGGTGCAGTCGATTGCCTACCGTCCCTACTACGGGCTGCGGCACGGCGAAGGCGGCGAGCTGCGCGAACGCTACTGGTTCGCCCGCCGCGACGACCGCGGCATGCACCGGCAGCGCATGAAGATCGGCTTCACCGATGCCGGCTTCACCCTGGCGGCCGACGAGCAGTGCGTGGCCTCGATCGACCTGACCTGCACCAACGGCGCGCACGCCGCCAGCACAGGCTTCGGGGCCCCGGACGGCGACCTGACCAGCGAAACCGCCACCGGCGGCGTGCCGATCCACCTGCTGCGCCGCCCGACGCTGCCGCACCGCTTTCCCTCCTCGGGCGGCGCGCATTGGCGCCTGGTGGCCCAGCTCGCGCTCAACCACCGCTCGCTCGGCGACCTCGATGCCTTCCGCGAGGTGCTGACCCTGTACGACGTGTCGCGCTCGGCGGCGACCCAGCGCCAGATCGCCGGCATCACGGCCATGGAGACCTTGCCGTCCACGGCCTGGATGCGCAACAAGAGCGGCGCCACGCTGGTCCACGGGCTGGAGGTGCGCATGACGGTGGACGAAGAGGCCTTCGCCGGCAGCAGCCTGTATGTGTTCGCGGAAGTGGTGAACCGCTTCTTCGGCCTGTACGTGCACATCAACAGTTTCACGCGGCTGGTGCTGCGCTCGGCGCAGACCGACAGGGAGCTCCTGCGATGTGAACCACGCAACGGCAACCTGACGCTGGTGTGATCGCGCTGTGATCACTGAGCTGCTGGCCGAACCCTGGCGCTACGAATTCTTCCAGGCCATTCGCCTGCTGTCGCGCTGGCTGCGCCGCTACGGCGTCGCGCCGGAGACCGCGATCCGCTTCGAGAACAGCCTGTCGCTGGCCTTCCCGGCGAGCGACATCGATGCGCTGCAGCTCGAGCAGGGGCAGGGCCAGGGCGGCGCGAACGCGATGCGCCTGCGGGTGCGCACGGCGGTGATGGGCCTGCTCGGCCTGAACGGCGCGCTGCCGCTGCACTACACCGAGCGCATCGCCGCCTGGGAGCATGCCACGCGCGACGAAGGGCCGCGCGCCTTCTACGATGCCTTCTCCAGCCGCCAGGTGGCGCTGTTCTACCGCGCCTGGAGAAAATACCGGGTGCGCGGCGGCGCGGACGAGCACAACCGCGACCGCTTCCTGGCCCAGCTCGTGGCGCTGGCCGGCGCGGGCTGGCAGGCGCCGGGGCAGGGCCAGCCCGGGGGCGGCCTGGCATTCGAGAACCTGGCCTACTTCGCCGCCCAGCTGCGTAGCCGGGCGGTGCCGGCGCACCTGATCGCGGGCGTACTGTCCGAATACCTGCAGGTACCGGTCAAGGTCGAGCAGTTCGCCGGCAAGTGGGATCCGCTCGGCACGGGCGACCGCAGCCGGCTGGGCGAGAACAACTGCGACGTCGGCCTCGGCGCAACCCTCGGCGAGCGCCTGCTGCGCCCGGAACTCGGCATCCGCATCAAGGTGGGGCCGGTGTCGTCGCGGATGTTCGAACGTTTCCTGCCGGGCGCGAGCGGGGCACGGGCGCTGGCCGCACTGCTCGACCGTTTCGCGATCGAGGTGCCCTACCGCGAGCTGCAGGTCATCCGGCGCGGCGAGGAGGTCGACGGCGCCGGCCTGGACGGCACGGTCCGGCTCGGGCTGGACGGCTTCCTGTGCACGCGGCCGGATCGGCGCGACCGCGACGACGTCTGTTATCTGCTGCCTTAGGTCCATCATTCGCGCGACGCCTGCGATGTCGGCGTCCTACAATCGACCCGACTAGCGAACCAACCAGACAGGAGGGCATATGGAAAATATTGTGAATGCGGGCGATCACCTGGACCTGGTGAGCGAGAAGGACCTGGTCGGCCGGCGCGTTGCGGTCCTGATGACCGATGGCGTCGAACAGGTCGAGTACACGGGGCCGCGCAGTTTCCTGGAGCAGAAGGGCGTGCGCGTGACCCTCGTTTCGCCCAAGGGCGCGGGCGAGGAAGTGCAGGGCATGAACCACGACCAGCCGGGCGACAAGTTCAAGGTGGAACTGAGCCTGGCGCAGGCCAAGGAAGCGGACTTCGATGCGCTGCTGCTGCCGGGCGGGGAGGAGAATCCGAAGAAGCTGCGCCAGATGCCGGAGGCGATTGCCTTCATCAAGGCGTTCGACGACGCCGACAAGCCGATCGCGGCGATCTGCCATGGCCCGTGGCCGCTGATCGAGGCAGGGATTGCGGAATCGAAGCACCTGACCAGCTATCCGGCGATCCAGGACGACCTGAAGGCTGCGGGAGCGGAGTGGACGGATGACGAGGTGGTGGTGGACGGCAAGCTGATCACGAGTCGCAAGCCGGATGATATTCCGGCGTTTAACGAGGCGCTGATGAAGGAGTTGATGGTGATTCAGCAGGCGGGAATGGATCCGGGGCCGACGTCGTAAGCAAAGCAAGTAAGCGATCGAAAAAGGGGACATGCCTGTCCCCTTTGCATTCGCTTTAACCTCTAGTGCAGCGCTTAGTCATCATCTTGAGGTATATCCAGCCACATCACATAGTTACCCTCGGCTGCATCATTCGTGATCCGACCGCCACGAATCTTGGCCGAGCACTCAAAGTGCGTGAATTCAGCCAAGTCGCCTGCAACCAACGCGCGTCGGAAGTCGATCGCAAGCCGCGGCGTTAAATTGCCGACCACATCTTCGTGCAAGAGTACGCGCACGGCATTTGAACCCTTTTCGACACGCAGTTGCACTTGAATATCGAGAACTGCGCCTTTCACAGTCCGAGGACCACACACGGACTCGAATACCTCTTGATAGCGCCTTGTCCCTATAACCTCAATCCTGAACTGACGAGGCCCAGTAATAGTCGGGATGATCGTGGGTGCGCCTATTTCGATCGTCTTGGCTGTGCGTTTCGGTACTTCAGGCTTGTTACCGGTATGAAAAGACCGGAAGTAGACTTCCAGGGCCAATAGCGTATCGTCCAATGCCCGATGCGCCGTTCCGACCTTGAGATCGAGATGTTTTGCCATGTGCGCAAGCTTATGAGTCGGGAGCTCCGGCCACCCGATCCGTGCCCGCTCAAGTGCACAATGAGCCGCGTTTCGAACCGGTCTCCGTCCGTGACGCTCTACCGCAGCATGCAGGAAGCGCGCGTCAAAATTGATGTTGAATGAAACAACCGGATGATCGCCAATAAAGTCGATGAACTCGTCCAGTACGTCACCCATAGGCCGGCCATGGGTCTGCAGCATATCGTCACTGATCCCTGTTAGCTTCGTAATAAATTTCGGCACAGGGCGGTCAAGGGCGATCAGGTGCTGGATGTGCGGGTGCGAGTCCGAGCCAGGTATGTACTTGACTGCGGCGACTTCGATGATCGAGTCCTTCTTCGGACAAAGGCCTGTAGTTTCGAAGTCGAAGAAGACGATCGGGTCACCCGATTGTGGATAGTGTAGGTCGCGCATCTGGGCTCTCAGCGGTGATTCGGCATCTAATGCGTGTCGTTGCACTTAAGAATAATACGCTGCCATGATCAAAGAATTCTCTCTAACGATCACGGTTTTGCAACAACAGGCTTCGCCAATTTTTTGCGTATCCTTACTAGCGCGAATGCAGCGGAGCAACGGTAGGGCGAAGGATGTTAAAACGGTACTTGGCGCCTCAGCCAGAAACAGACCGCAGTAATAAAAAAGCCGCTGACGGATCAGCGGCTTTTTGGAAGAGGTTGGTGGAGGCGGCGGGAATCGAACCCGCGTCCGCAAGCACTCTACAGACAGTTCTACATACTTAGCACTATCAATTAATTTAACCTGGACAACGGGGATGTGCACCCTTTGGACAGGCGAGTCACCTATTATTTAACAGTCGACCAAGTGACCCGGCCTACTGCGAGCCCCTGTAAATGAGTCCACGAGTCTTGCGACACACCCCAGGGGCGAGGTGTTGTGGACCTAGCAGCAATTAAGCTGCGAGTGCGTACGAGTTATCGTTTGCAGTTATTGATTTCTGGATGTATTTACGAGGTAACCAGTCCTCGGTATGCCCTGCGCTGCTTTGCAACCCACGTCGAAACCAAGTCGCCCCCAACGAAAGAACCTTCATTGTACTCCAATTCGTCACTACGTGCAGTCTGGTAGCTTAGACCTCGCTTAACGTCAAGTAGGCCAAAAAATATCTGCATACCATGACGAAAGTGCAATAACATCGCTTGTTAAGCGTCTGCTGCTTCACGTTTCGACAAGGAAATGGAAATGGTCTGTATCGTCTGTGGCAACACCCAAATGGCTGGCCTCCTGTCATGGCATGCGACCTGCCCGGTATGCCACTACGAGAGTGCTGCCCTGTCCGTCGCCATCAACAAGCCTACCGACGTCCAGATCAACGAAGCCGAGCGTGAAGCAGCGCTCAAAGCCATCCGGCTCGAGAACTTCCGTGCGATTGTCCAGTACGCCATGAGGCATGTCCGGCAGGGCAGATGCAGCCTGCTCGACGTGGGCAGTGCCCACGGCTGGTTCCTGGAGGCGGCGCGCGAGCATTTCGACGTGCTCGGCGTCGAGCCCTATGCGGCGGTCGGTGCGCGTGCTGCCGCCCGCGGCCTGCCGGTGCGTGCCGGGTTCTTTCCGGACGTGTTGAAGGATAACGAGCGCTTCGACGCCATCGTGTTCAACGACGTCATCGAACACATTCCGGATATCCGCAGCGCCCTGGACGCCTGCCGGCAGCACCTGAACAACGAAGGCATCCTGATCCTCAACCTGCCCAGCAGCCGCGGCTTCTTCTACCGCTTCTCGAAACTTGCCGTCCGCCTGGGGTGGCGCATGCCCTTCGAGCGGCTGTGGCAGAAAGACATGCCGTCGCCCCACGTGCATTACTTCAGTCCTGCCAACCTCGGCAGGCTGGTGGCGGGACAGGGCTTCGAGCTGGTCGATTGCGCCGAACTGCCGGCCCTGCGCGCCAGGGGTCTACGCGAGCGCCTGAGTTATGCCGGCAAGGTGTCCCCTCTGTCGCTCTGGTTGCAGTACATCGCGGTCATGTGCGCGATTCCCGTGCTGCGCGTGTTCCCGAGCGACATCATCGTCTGCATCTTCCGAAAAAAAGCCGCAGGCTGAATGCCTGCGACTTTTTCTCAACGGAAAGGGCTGCTTAGCGGTTGCGGTTGGCGATCTCGTTACCGAGCATGCCGCCGCCGATGATGCCGGCCACGGTAGCCAGCTTCTTGCCGTTGCCGCCGCCGATCTGGTTGCCGATCAGGCCGCCGATCACGGCGCCGGTGCCGATGCCGACGTAGTTCGGCTGGGCTGGGGCGGGCGCCTGCTGCGGATAGTAGCGCGGCTCGCTCGGCTTGGCGTGGACCACACGGGTCTTCTCGACAACCTTCACTACCGGCTTTTCACGAATCACTTCCTTGACCACCACACGCTCCGGCGCCGGGGCAGGCTGGGCGACCGGCTGTGCGTAAGCGATCGGTTGGGCTGCGGCGACCGGCATGGCCATCTGCGGCGCGGGGCCGGCTGCCAGCTGGGTTGCGAGCTGCGGGGTCACCGGGGTGGCCGACAGCGGCGCGGCGGCGACCTGACCCTGGACCGCGGCGGCCGGCACCATCACGACCTGGCCTTGGGCGGTGGTCACCGGGACCATGCCCGGCTGCTGCAGCGGCGCCTGGACGCCGTAGGGCGAAGCGGCTGCCAGCTGGTTTGCGGGCACGTCGGGTGCGCTGTTCGAATTCGGCAGCAGGCCGGTGATCGCGGCGGCGCCGGTCAGGCTGACAATCACGACCGACACGGCGGCAGCGGCCATCAGGGGATGAATGCGGTTGAGGCGGGTGGTGGTTTCCATGTTCTGCTCCGTTAAACGTTGTGTTGTCGTATGGGAGTAGATTACCGGTGAGCCCGGCACAGAACTAGACAGAAGCCTGTATCAATCGTAAAGACTTGTAAGCGAGCCGGAGGGCTCGCTCTGGGAGATCAGGCCGCCGACGTGGCCGCGCGTGCGGTTTCCACCACGGTGCGCAGGGTCTGCAGCAGGTCGGTCGGGGTGTCGAGCAGGTAGTCGGCGCCCCAGGTAGAAGGTTCGATGGCGCCGCAATAGCCCCAGTTACAGGCCACAGTCACCATGCCGGCGGCGTGGCCGGCTTCGACGTCGCGCTTGTCGTCGCCGACATACCAGCAGTGCTCCGGATCCACGCCGAGGCGGCGGGCGCCTTCGAGCAGCGGGGCAGGGTGGGGCTTCGGGAAGCCGGTGGTGTCGCCCGACACCACGCAGCCGGCGTGCGACAGGCCGATCTGGGGAAGCAGGGGATCGGTGAAGCGCGCCGGCTTGTTGGTGACGATGCCCCAGGCCATGCCGGCCTGCTCGATCCCGACCAGCAGTTCGGTCACGCCGCCGAACAGCGAGCTGTGCACGGCCATGGTTTCCTGGTAGCGGTCGAACCACTGCATGCGCAGTTCCTCGTAACCCTCGTCGCCCGGCGCCAGGCCGAAGGCGGCGCCGATCATGCCGCGCGCGCCGGCGGACGCGGTGGGACGCAGCACCGAGTACGGGGTCGGCGACAGGCCGCGTTCGGTGCGCAGCCAGTTGACGGCGGCCGCGAGGTCGGGCGCGGTGTCGGCGAGCGTGCCATCGAGGTCGAACAGAATGGCACGCGGTGCCGGCAGGACGGTCGGGAGAGTCATGTAAAAATCAGGACGAGGTTCAGAGCGGCTTGCTGCACGCCACCATGTAGTTCACATCGGTGTCGTTGTTGAGCGAGTAGATCTTGGTGAGCGGATTGTAGGTCAGGCCTTTCAGGCCGTCGACCTGCAGGCCCGCCAGCCGTGCGAACTGCGACAGTTCGGCCGGCGTGATGAACTTGGCGTAGTCGTGGGTGCCGCGCGGCAGCATGCGCAGGATGTATTCCGCGCCAATGACCGCGAACAAGTAGGACTTCGGGTTGCGGTTGAGCGTCGAGAAGAACACGTGGCCGCCCGGTTTTACCAGCGTGCTAGCTGCCTGCACGATCGAGGCCGGGTCCGGCACGTGCTCGAGCATTTCCATGCAGGTGACCACGTCGAACTGGCCAGCTTCCTCGGCCGCCATTTCTTCTGCGGAGATGTGCTTGTAGCGCACTTCCACGCCCGATTCCAGGCTGTGCAGGTCGGCGACCTTCAGGGCCTTCTTCGACAGGTCAATGCCGGTCACCTTGGCGCCCTTGCGCGCCATGGCTTCGGACAGCACGCCGCCGCCGCAGCCGATGTCGATCACCTTCTTGCCCAGCAACGGAGCTCGGGCATTGATCCACTCGAGGCGCAGCGGATTGATTTCGTGCAGCGGACGGAATTCGGACGTCGGGTCCCACCAGCGGTGGGCCAGTTCGCTGAATTTCTGGATTTCTAAGGGGTCTGCGTTCGTGTTCATACTCGGGATAATACTGGAAATGGTGAAGCTCACGGGGTGCCGCACGGAAAATATGTACGGGCGGTTTTCACGCCGCTGCCACGTGTTTGCCAAAAACGAAAAAAAACCCCGCCTGGGCGGGGTCTTCCTGAAGCAATCGCCAGGGATTACTTGTTGACGGTACGGGTACCGACGACTTCGATTTCCACGCGGCGGTTCTTGGCGCGTCCAGCCGAGGTCTTGTTGTCGGCTTCAGGCTGGCTCTCGCCCTTGCCTTCGGTGTAGATGCGGTTCTCTTCCACGCCCTTGCCCTTCAGGTAGGCCTTGACGGCTTCGGCGCGGCGGATCGACAGCTTCTGGTTGTAGGCATCGGTGCCGATCGAGTCGGTGTGGCCGACGGCGATAATGACTTCCAGGTTCATGTCGCCCAGCTTCGAGACCAGTTCGTCGAGCGATGCCTTGCCGGCAGGCTTCAGGACGGCCTTGTCGAAGTCGAAGAAGGCGTCAGCCGAGTAGGACACTTTTTCCGAGGTCGGGACCGGAACCGGCGCCGGGGTCGGTGCCGGGGCAGGTGCCTCGACCACTGGCGGCGGTGGCGGCGGCGGCGGAGCGACGCACTTGCCGTTTTCCAGCTTCTCTGGCGGCACGCACAGCGGCGCGTCGCAGCCCGGGACCGCGTCTGCCGGGGTCCAGTAACCGGTGCGCCAGCACAGGCCGAAAGGATTGCGGGCGATCACGCCGCGGCTGTCCTGCACATAGGCGCTGTACGGGGTGCGCGCCTGGATGTCCGTGGTCAGCGGCGCATACGGCGCATCGCTTTGGGCGTAAACATTGCCCGCGATCGCAGCCGAAGCAGCGAGCATGAGGGTTGCCAGTTTATTCATGTTCTTTTTCCTTTCGGGGATAAATGCCTTGCGAAACTCAGCGGGGCGTTATGGTCAAGATACTAACACGTCCGGGGAAGGGGCCAGTTTCGCATTATGAAACAATCAATTAATTTCCTGTCCATTTTGCCACATGCACCAAAAACGCACGACTGCACCTAAATCAAACTCGATGCATATTTTTACCAACGTTGTTTAGGCGCAACATTTGGTCAAGCGTGCCGGGCCGGCCTCGACAATCGTTGAACTGTCATGACGGGAAAACGGAATTGTGCTGACGCCAAGTCCCCCATGGTAGAATCATCCGTTGCAGTCAATAACCATTAGCCTGAAAGCAGTCGACCCGCCCAATGGATCAATTCGCAAAAGAAACAGTTCCCATTTCCCTAGAAGAAGAAATGCGCAAGAGCTACCTCGATTACGCGATGAGCGTGATCGTGGGCCGTGCTCTGCCGGACGTGCGTGACGGCCTCAAGCCGGTGCACCGCCGCGTGCTGTACTCCATGCACGAGAGTAATTACGCGCACAACCGTCCGTACGTGAAATGCGCGCGCGTGGTCGGCGACACCATGGGTAAGTACCACCCGCACGGCGACGCGTCGATCTATGACACGCTGGTGCGCATGGCGCAGGACTTCTCGCTGCGCTACACCCTGGTCGACGGCCAGGGCAACTTCGGCTCGATCGACGGCGACTCCGCCGCGGCAATGCGTTACACCGAGTGCCGCCTCGACAAGATCGCCAGCGAACTGCTGGCCGACATCGACAAGGACACCGTCGACTACCAGCCGAACTACGACGGCAAGGAAAAAGAGCCGACCGTCCTGCCGACCAAGATCCCGAACCTGCTGATCAACGGTTCCTCGGGCATCGCGGTGGGTATGGCCACCAACATCCCGCCGCACAACCTGTCCGAAGTCATCAACGGCGCCCAGCACCTGCTGAAGAACCCGGACTGCAGCATCGACGAGCTGATCGAGCTGATCCCGGCGCCGGACTTCCCGACCGCCGGCATCATCTACGGCGTCTCGGGCGTGCGCGACGGTTATCGCACCGGCCGCGGCCGCGTGGTGATGCGCGCCAAGACCCACTTCGAGGAATACGGCAAGGATGGCGGCCGCGTCGCGATCATCATCGACGAGCTGCCCTACCAGGTAAATAAGAAGTCGCTGCTCGAGCGCATCGCCGAGAACGTGCGCGACAAGAAGCTGGAAGGCATCAGCGACATCCGTGACGAGTCCGACAAGTCGGGCATGCGCGTGGTCATCGAGCTGAAGCGCGGCGAAGTGCCGGAAGTGGTGCTGAACAACCTGTACAAGCAGACCCAGCTGCAGGACACCTTCGGCATGAACATGGTGGCGCTGGTCAACGGCCAGCCGAAGCTGCTGAACCTCAAGCAGATGCTCGAGTGCTTCCTGTCGCACCGCCGCGAAGTGGTCACCCGCCGCACCGTGTTCGAACTGCGCAAGGCGCGCGAGCGCGGCCACATGCTGGAAGGCCTGGCGGTCGCACTGGCGAACATCGACGACTTCATCGCGATCATCAAGGCCGCGCCGACGCCGCCGATCGCGAAGGTCGAGCTGATGGGCAAGGCCTGGGATTCGTCCCTGGTGCGCGAAATGCTCAGCCGCACCGAGCTGGGCGCCTCCGGCGGCATCGAGGCCTTCCGTCCGGAGCACCTGCCGAAGCACTACGGCATGCAGCAGGACGGCCTGTACAAGCTGTCCGACGAGCAGGCCCAGGAAATCCTGCAGATGCGCCTGCAGCGCCTGACCGGCCTGGAGCAGGACAAGATCATCAACGAGTACAAGGAGGTGATGGAGCACATCGCCGACCTGCTCGACATCCTGGCCAAGCCGGAACGCGTCACCACCATCATCAGCGACGAGATGGTGCAGATCAAGAGTGACTATGCCGACAACGGCAAGGACACCCGCCGCTCGGTCATCGAACACAATGCCAGCGACCTGGAAACCGAAGACCTGATCACTCCGCAGGACATGGTGGTCACGCTCTCGCACACCGGCTACATGAAGTCGCAGCCGATCGGCGAATACCGCGCCCAGAAGCGTGGCGGCCGCGGCAAGCAGGCGATGGCGACCAAGGACGAGGACTGGATCGACCAGCTGTTCATCGCCAACACCCACGACTACATGCTGTGCTTCTCGAACCGCGGCCGGATGTACTGGCTGAAGGTGTGGGAAGTGCCGCAGGGCTCGCGCAACTCGCGCGGCAAGCCGATCGTCAACATGTTCCCGCTGCAGGACGGCGAGAAGATCACCGTGATCCTGCCACTGTCGGGCGAGAACCGGACCTTCCCGGAAGACCACTACGTGTTCATGGCGACCTCGCTGGGCACCGTCAAGAAGACTCCGCTGAAGGACTTCAGCAACCCGCGCAAGGCCGGCATCATCGCGGTCGACCTCGACGACGGCGACGTGCTGGTGGGCGCGGCGCTTACCGACGGCCAGCACGACGTGATGCTGTTCTCGGACGGCGGCAAGGCGGTGCGCTTCGACGAGAACGACGTGCGTCCGATGGGCCGTACCGCGCGCGGCGTGCGCGGCATGAACCTGGAAGAGGGCCAGAACGTGATCGCCCTGCTGGTGGCCGAGAACGAGCAGCAGTCGGTGCTCACGGCCACCGAGAACGGCTACGGCAAGCGTACCCCGATTACCGAGTACACGCGCCATGGCCGCGGCACCAAGGGCATGATCGCGATCCAGCAGTCCGAGCGTAACGGCAAGGTGGTGGCGGCGACCCTGGTCGACGCCAACGACGAGATCATGCTGATCACGACCGGCGGCGTCCTGATCCGCACCCGCGTGGCCGAGATCCGCGAGATGGGCCGTGCCACCCAGGGCGTGACCCTGATCGCGGTCGAAGACGGCACCAAGCTGTCCGGCCTGCAGCGCGTCGTCGAAACCGACCTCGAAGAGGTCGAGCTCGAACAGGCGCCGCAATAAGCCGAAGGGCCGCGTCGACGCGGCCCTTTTTTTCGCGCCGGGCTGGCCGGCGCAGCAACCCGAGACACCTACAACAATGAAAAAATTCGTCCTTGTCCTGTCTGCTGCCGCCACGTTTGCGGCCTTTCCCTCGTTCGCGCTGGCTGCGCCAGGCGTCGATCCGCAGGCGACCACCGCCGTCAAGGCGATGTTCAATGCCATGGAGATGCGCAAGAACATGAACGCCATGTACGCGCAGATGCAGCAGGCCATGCCGGCCATGATGCGCCAGCAGCTGGGCGGCATGATCCAGGCCGACCCCAAGCTTGACGCGCAGCAGAAGCAGGAAGCCATGGCCAAGGTCGAACAGTCGCTTCCGCACATGACCCAGTCGCTGGCGAAGATCTTCAACGATCCGGCCCTGGTCGACGCGATGATCGACGAAATGGTGCCGCTGTACGCCAACAACTACACGGTCGCCGAGATCAAGCAACTGACCGCGTTCTATCAGAGCCCGGTGGGCCGCAAGATGATGACGCTCACGCCGAAGCTGGCGACCGAGGGCATGGCAGCCGCGCAGCGCGTGATGATGCCGCGCGTCGCCAAGCTGATGCAGGACATGGCCCAGGACGTACAGAAACCGTAAGCGCATAGAAAGGACCGCCGGATGGAGCAACACACGCAGGTATTCAATTTTTCGGCCGGCCCGGCCGTCCTCCCGAAGGAAGTGCTGCAGCAGGCAGCGAGCGAGATGCTCGACTGGCACGGCAGCGGCATGTCGGTGATGGAGATGAGCCACCGCGGTCCGGAATTCATCTCCATCTACCAGCAGGCGGAAAGCGACCTGCGCGAGCTGCTGGCGGTGCCGACCAACTACAAGATCCTGTTCATGCAGGGCGGGGGGCTGGCCCAGAACGCCATCATCCCGCTCAACATGGTCGGCTGCTGCCCGCAGCCGGCGACGATCGATTTCATCCATACCGGCTCCTGGTCGGGCAAGTCGATCAAGGAAGCCAAGCGTTACGCCCACGTCAACATCGCCGCCTCGAGCGAGGCGAGCGGCTTCACCGGCGTGCCGCCGCAGGACACCTGGAACCTCACCTCGCACGCGGCCTACCTGCACATCTGCACCAACGAGACCATCGACGGCGTCGAATACAACTTCGTGCCCGACTCCAAGCCGAAGGTGCCGATCGTGGCCGACATGTCCTCGCACATCCTGTCGCGCCAGATCGACGTGTCGAAGTACGGCGTGATCTTCGCCGGCGCCCAGAAGAACATCGGCCCGGCCGGCCTGACCCTGGTGATCGTGCGCGACGACCTGCTGGACGACGCGCTGCCGATCTGCCCCTCGGCCTTCCACTGGCGCACCGTGGCCGAGCACGACTCCATGTTCAACACGCCGCCGACCTACGCGATCTACATCGCGGGCCTGGTGTTCGCCCACCTCAAGCAGCAGGGTGGTGTCGCGGCGATGGAACAGCGTAATATCGAGAAAGCGCGCCTGCTGTACGAGGCGCTGGACGCCGACGACTTCTACCAGAACCGCGTCGCGCCCGAATACCGCTCGCGCATGAACGTACCCTTCTACCTGCGCGACGAATCCCTGAACGACAAATTCCTGGCCGGCGCGAAGGCGCGCGGGCTGCTGCAACTGAAGGGCCACAAGTCCGTCGGCGGCATGCGGGCATCGATCTACAACGCGATGCCGCTCGAGGGTGTGCAGGCCCTCGTCGATTATTTGAACGAATTCGCGGGGCGGTAACACGCGACCGCCGCGCGGCAATCCACGGACGCATGCGCCCGTAGATTGCCATGCGGATTGAAATAACGAGCTTACGATGAATGACAAACTCCTCCCCCTGCGCGAGCAGATCGACGCGATCGACGCGCAAATCCTTGAACTCCTGAGCCGTCGCGGCAAGATCGCCCAGGAAGTCGGCCACGTGAAGGCCGAAACCAACGCCCCGGTGTTCCGTCCCGAACGCGAGGCCCAGGTGCTGCGCGGCGTGGCCGAGCGCAATCCCGGCCCGCTGAAGGACCGCGACGTCCAGACCATCTTCCGCGAGATCATGTCGTCCTGCCGCGCGCTGGAAAAGCGCGTGACGGTGGCCTACCTCGGCCCCTCGGGCACCTTCAGCGAGCAGGCCGTGTACCAGCAGTTCGGCAGCGCCATCGAGACGCTGCCCTGCGTGTCGATCGACGAGGTGTTCCGCGCCACCGAGGCCGGCACCGCCGACTTCGGCGTGGTGCCGGTCGAGAACTCGTCCGAGGGCGCGATCAACCGCACCCTCGACCTGATGCTGGCCACCACCACCGTCATCAGCGGCGAGATCTCGATCCCGGTCCACCACAGCCTGATGACCAGGACCGGTTCCATGGACGGCGTGACCGTCGTGTGCGCCCATTCGCAGGCGCTGGCCCAGTGCCAGGTGTGGCTCAACCTGCACCATCCCGGCATCGAGCGCCGCGCCGTGGCGTCCAATGCGGAAGCGGCGATCCTGGCCAGCCAGGACCCGACCGTGGCGGCGATCGCCAGCGAGATGGCGGGCGAGCAGTACCAGCTCGGCGTGGTGCAGGCCCACATCCAGGACGATCCGCACAACCGCACCCGCTTCGCCGTCATCGGCAGCCTGGAAACCGGCCCGTCCGGCCGCGACCATACCGCCATCGTGCTGGCCGTGCCGAACAAGGCGGGCGCCGTCTACAACCTGCTGGCCCCGCTCGCCAAGCACGGGGTGTCGATGACGCGTTTCGAATCGCGCCCGGCGCGCATCGGCACCTGGGAGTACTACTTCTATGTCGATATCGAGGGCCACGTGCGCGACGCCGCCGTCGCCCGCGCCCTCGACGAGCTGAAGGACAACGCCGCCTTCTTCAAGGTGCTCGGCTCCTACCCGCAAAGTCTTTAATTTCCATTTTTATTCGAGAATCCCATGTCGCAATTCGGTCCAGATTACGTCCGCGCCATCGCCCCTTACCAGGCCGGCAAACCCATCGCTGAAGTCGCCCGCGAGTTCGGCCTCGACGAAGCCAAGATCGTCAAGCTCGCCTCGAACGAGAACCCCTTCGGCATCCCCGAATCGAGCCGCGCCGCGATGGCGCAGGCTGCCGCCGACCTCGGCCGCTATCCGGACGCCAACGGCTTCGAACTGAAGGCTGCCTTGTCCGCACGCTACGACGTCCCGGCCGACTGGATCACCCTGGGCAACGGCAGCAACGACATCCTCGAGATCGCCGCGCACGCTTTCGTGCAGAAGGGCGAATCGGTCGTGTATGCGCAGTACTCTTTCGCCGTGTACGCGCTGGCCACGCAGGGCGTGGGCGGCCGCGCCATCGTGGTCGCGGCCAAGGACTACGGTCACGACCTGGATGCGATGGCGGCCGCCATCGAGCCTGATACCCGCCTGGTCTTTGTGGCCAACCCGAACAACCCGACCGGCACCTTCATCCCGGCAGCCGAGATCGAAGCCTTCCTGCAGAAAGTGCCGAGTAATGTGGTCGTGGTGCTGGACGAGGCCTACAACGAATACCTGGCGCCGGAGCACCAGTTCGAATCGAGCCAGTGGGTGCGCAAGTACCCGAACCTGATCGTCTCGCGCACCTTCTCCAAGGCCTACGGCCTGGCCGGCCTGCGCGTCGGCTTCGCCATCGCCCAGCCGGCGGTGACCGACCTGATGAACCGCATCCGCCAGCCTTTCAACGTCAATTCGCTGGCGCAGGCCGCCGCGATCGCCGCGCTGAACGACAAGGAATTCCTGGAGCAGGGCGCGCGCAACAATGCGGAAGGTTACAAGCAGTTGACCGCCGCTTTCGATGAGCTCGGCCTGCAATATGTGCCCTCGTTCGGCAACTTCGTGCTGGTGAAGGTGGGCGAGGACGACCAGGCCGGCGCGCGCGTCAACCTGGCGCTGCTCAAGCAGGGCGTGATCGTGCGCCCGGTCGGCAACTACGGCTTGCCCCAGTGGCTGCGCATCTCGATCGGCCTGCCGGAAGAGAATGCCGCCTTCGTCGCAGCGCTCAGGAAGGTTCTCGGCTGATGATCGACCGGCTCGTCGTCGTCGGCGTCGGCCTGATCGGCGGTTCCTTCGCGCTGGCGCTCAAGCAGGCCGGCGTGGTACGCAGCGTGGCCGGACTGGGCCGTGAGCCGGCCGCGATGGCGCGCGCGCTCGAACTGGGCATCGTCGACGAAGTCTGCGAGACCCCGCAGCAGGCGATGTGCGGCGCCGACCTGGTGCTGCTGGCCGCGCCGGTCGGGCAGACCGGCGCGATCCTCGCTTCGCTGCTGCCGTATCTGGAGCGGCACACCGTCGTCACCGATGCCGGCAGCACCAAGTGCGACGTGGTCGCCAGCGCGCGCGCGGCGCTGGGCGAGCGCATCAGGCAGTTCGTGCCCGGCCACCCGATCGCGGGCAGCGAATCCAACGGTCCGGATGCGGCGCGCGCGGAGCTCTACCGCGGCAAGAAGACCGTGCTCACGCCTTTGCCGGAAAACTCGGCAGGCGATGTCGAGCGCGTGGCCGGCGCCTGGCGCCACTGCGGTGCGCTCATCCATACCCTGAGCCCGCAGGACCACGACCGCGTATTCGCCGCCGTCAGCCACCTGCCGCACCTGCTGGCCTATGCGCTGGTGGACGATATCGCCGCCAAGCCGCACGCCAGCCTGCTGTTCCAATACGCCGCCAGTGGCTTTCGCGACTTCACGCGGATCGCCGGCTCCTCGCCCGAAATGTGGCGCGACATCAGCCTGGCCAACCGCGAGGCCTTGCTCACCGAGCTCGATGCATATCTGGCACAATTGACTTCATTGCGGGCGACGCTCGCCGCCGCCGACGGACGCGGCCTCGAGACCGTCTTCGCCAACGCGCAGCGCGCGCGGCGCGAATGGATCGAGGCGATCGAGGCCGGCTCGCAGCCGCCCCCGCAGAACCAGGACATAGAATGACGCAGTCTAAACACTACCCGCAGCACATCGACCTCGAACCCGTGATCCACGTGGAAGGGGCGGTGCGCCTGCCGGGTTCCAAGAGCATCTCGAATCGCACCCTGCTGCTGGCGGCGCTGTCCGAGGGCACCACCACCATCCACGACCTGCTGGCCTCGGACGACACCATGGTGATGCTGGGCGCGCTGCGCTCGCTGGGCATCCAGTGGGACGAAGTCGACGAGCGCACCGTGGTCGTGCACGGCCAGGCCGGCGTGCTGCCGGTCCACGAGGCCGACCTGTTCATGGGCAATGCCGGCACCGCGATCCGTCCGCTGACGGCCGCGCTGGCCGTGATCGGCGGCGACTACACCCTGCACGGCGTCTCGCGCATGCACGAGCGCCCGATCGGCGACCTGGTCGATGCGCTGAACGAGGTCGGCGCCCAGATCGAGTACACGGGCGAGCAGGGCTTTCCGCCGCTGCGCATCAAGCGCGGCCGCATTGCCGCCAACCGCATGGCGGTGCGCGGCAACGTGTCGAGCCAGTTCCTGACCGCGCTCCTGATGGCCGCGCCCCTGATGGCGACCACCCATGCGGTGTCGATCGACGTGGTCGGCGAGCTGATCTCCAAGCCCTACATCGAGATCACCCTGAACCTGATGCGCCGCTTCGGCGTGACGGTCGAGCAGAACGGCTGGGCCTCGTTCACCGTGCATCCGGGCCAGCGCTACCAGTCGCCCGGCAGCATCCACGTCGAGGGCGATGCCTCCTCGGCCTCCTACTTCCTGGCGGCTGGCGCCATCGCCGGCGGCCCGGTGCGGGTCGAAGGCGTGGGCGAGAACAGCATCCAGGGCGACGTGCGCTTCGCCGACGCGCTCGAGCGCATGGGCGCCATCATCACGCGCGGCGAGAACTGGATCGAAGCCCGTTCGAACGGCGTATTGAAAGCGATCGACGCCGACTTCAACCACATCCCGGATGCCGCCATGACCATCGCCGTGGCCGCGCTGTACGCCGACGGCCCGAGCACGCTGCGCAACATCGCCAGCTGGCGCGTGAAGGAGACCGACCGCCTGGCCGCGATGGCGACGGAGTTGCGCAAGGTGGGTGCCGAGGTGGAGGAGGGGCCGGACTACATCCGCATCACCCCGCCGGAGCAGCTCAAGCCCGCCACCATCGACACCTACGACGACCACCGGATGGCGATGTGCTTCTCGCTGGCCTCGCTCGACGGCAAGGCGCGGCGCGGCAACGCGATGCGCATCAACGACCCGAAATGCGTGGCCAAGACCTTCCCGGAATACTTCGAGGCTTTCGCCGGCATTGCGAAGAACGAGCTGTTTTGAACACGGCGTCGCGGGGGAAACAGTAGAATGCCGACTGGACCGTTTTACCCCCGCGACCATCACATGCCAAATAATCCCATTCCCGTCATCGCCATCGACGGCCCGACCGCTTCCGGCAAGGGCACCGTTGCCGCCAAGGTCGCCGAGCGCCTGGGCTTCCACCTGCTCGACTCGGGCGCCCTGTACCGCCTGACGGCGCTGCAGGCGATCCGCCGCGGCCTCGAGCTGCGCGACGAGCACGGCATCGCCAAGCTGGCCGAACACCTGCCGGCGCGCTTCGTCGGCGGTGATATCTTCCTGAACAACGAGAATGTCACCGGCGCGATCCGGGCGGAAGAGGTTGGCAACATGGCATCGAAGATCGCCGCGCTGCCGACCGTGCGCCAGGCCCTGTATGGCCTGCAATTGGGCTTTCGCGAGACGCCCGGCCTGGTGGCCGATGGGCGTGACATGGGCACGGTGATCTTTCCCGGCGCGAAATTAAAAGTGTTCTTGACCGCAAGCGTCGAGGCACGTGCGCAACGCCGGTATAAGCAATTGATTGACAAAGGATTTTCTGCTAATATGGACGATCTGCTGAAGGATTTGAAGGAACGAGACGAGCGCGACACCAAGCGCGCGATCGCTCCCCTGGTCCCGGCAGAGGATGCGCACCTGCTCGATACCTCGAACATGTCGGCTGCGGAAGCGGTCGAACAGGTGTTGGCGTGGTATGCGCATAAGTAGTCTTGAAATGGTGGTCTGAGGGGAGTTGTTAGCTCCAAGACCGTCATTCCGGCGAAGGCCGGAATCCAAGTTCGATGAGTCGCCGTTGGCTCGAGTCATCGCCGCAGCGACTGCGTTAGGAAACTTGGGTCCCGGCCTTCGCCGGGACGACGTATCAAGGCGGGTGGCCAGAATGGGGCCCGCGACGGTACGGCGTCCTTGTAGGGTGCCTGCGGCGGCAATTCCGCCATCGCAGGTGTGTGTCAACCTAACCCCAGTTCAGTCCGCACCATCGCCGGCCTGCTGGGCTAACTCGAGTAATAACCTTTATGTCTACTGCAACCAATCAAGATACCGGCATGGAAAGCTTCGCCGCCCTGTTCGAAGAATCGCTGTCGCGTCAGGACATGCGTTCGGGCGAAGTCATCTCGGCTGAAGTCGTGCGCCTGGATCACAACTTCGTGATCGTCAACGCCGGCCTGAAGTCGGAAGCCTTCATTCCGGTCGAAGAATTCAAGAATGACCAGGGCGAACTGGAAGTCCAGATCGGCGACTTCGTTTCCGTGGCCATCGAATCGCTGGAGAACGGTTTCGGCGATACCATCCTGTCGCGCGACAAGGCCAAGCGCCTGGCATCGTGGCTGGCTCTGGAAAAAGCAATGGAGTCGGGCGAGATCGTCACCGGCACCGTCAACGGTAAAGTCAAGGGCGGCCTGACCGTCCTGACCAACGGCATCCGCGCATTCCTGCCGGGTTCGCTGGTCGACACCCGTCCGGTCAAGGACACCACCCCGTTCGAAGGCAAGACCCTGGAATTCAAGGTCATCAAGCTGGACCGCAAGCGTAACAACGTGGTCCTGTCGCGTCGCGCCGTCATCGAAGCATCGATGGGCGAAGAGCGCGCCAAGCTGATGGAAACCCTGAAAGAAGGCACCGTGGTCACCGGCGTCGTCAAGAACATCACCGACTACGGTGCGTTCGTCGACCTGGGCGGCATCGACGGCCTGCTGCACATCACCGACCTGGCATGGCGTCGCGTGCGTCACCCGTCGGAAGTGCTGTCGGTTGGCCAGGAAATCACCGCCAAGGTCCTCAAGTACGACCAGGAAAAGAACCGCGTCTCGCTGGGCGTCAAGCAGCTGGGCGACGATCCGTGGACCGGTCTGTCGCGTCGCTACCCGCAGGGTACCCGTCTGTTCGGCAAGGTCACCAACCTGACCGACTACGGCGCGTTCGTGGAAGTCGAGCAGGGCATCGAAGGCCTGGTGCACGTCTCGGAAATGGACTGGACCAACAAGAACGTGGCTCCGAACAAGGTTGTCCAGCTGGGCGACGAAGTCGAAGTCATGGTCCTGGAAATCGACGAAGAGCGTCGTCGTATCTCGCTGGGCATGAAGCAGTGCAAGGCGAATCCGTGGGACGACTTCGGCATGACCCACAAGAAGGGCGACAAGGTCAAGGGTTCGATCAAGTCGATCACCGACTTCGGCGTGTTCATCGGCCTGCCGGGCAACATCGACGGCCTGGTGCACCTGTCGGACCTGTCCTGGACCGAAGCCGGCGAAGAAGCCGTGCGCAAGTTCAAGAAGGGCGACGAGCTGGAAGCAGTCGTGCTGGCAATCGACGTCGAGCGCGAGCGTGTCTCGCTGGGCGTCAAGCAGCTGGAAGGCGACCCGTTCAACAACTTCGCTTCGCTGAACGACAAGGGCACCCTGGTCACCGGCACCGTGAAGTCGGTTGAGCCGAAAGGCGCCGTGATCGCGCTGAACGACGAAGTCGAAGGCTACCTGCGCGCTTCGGAAATCTCGCGTGACCGCGTGGAAGACGCCGGCACCCACCTGAAAGTGGGCGACAAGGTCGAAGCCCTGGTCATCAACATCGATCGCAAGGCTCGCAGCATCCAGCTGTCGATCAAGGCGAAAGACAACGTCGAGACCCAGGAAGCAATGAGCAAGCTGGCAGCCGACAACAGCGCCGCTTCGGGCACCACCAGCCTGGGCGCACTGCTGAAGGCCAAGTTCGACAACAAAGGTTAATTCCTTTCCGAGGCGACCAGATGACCAAGTCCGAGCTGATCAACCGCCTGGCTGAGCGCTATTCTCAGCTGGTGGCGAAAGATGCGGAGTTTGCCGTCAAGACCATCCTCGATGCGATGACCAACGCCCTGGCGACCGGGCAACGCATCGAGATCCGTGGTTTCGGCAGCTTTGCGCTGAACAGCCGACCCCCGCGCATCGGCCGCAACCCGAAGTCCGGCGACAAGGTGATGGTGCCCGAAAAACGGGTGCCCCACTTCAAGCCGGGCAAGCAGTTGCGCGAGCGGGTGGACGCGATGGTCGGGCAACCGATCATGGAAGACTGAAGTCGTCTGCCGCGAGCAGACAAAAACGGCGTCCCCCCTGGGGATGCCGTTTTTTTTCGTGCCTTGCCGGCAGCTTGCCGGGGCAGCGCTAGCTCGGCTTTTGAAATATCATGTCGGATATGCGACACTTCGCCTTTGTGCATTCACCCAGCGGGCACTGCTGATGAAATTTGTCTCCACCATTGTTGGCGTCATCCTGTTCGTCCTGTTCTTCGGCTTCGCCCTGAAGAACACGCAGGAAGTCGACCTGCATTTCTTCCTCAACTATGAACTGCGCGGCCCCCTCGTGCTGATGCTGCTGGCCTTCTTCGTCGCCGGCGCCGCCCTCGGCATCCTGGCCCTGACCCCGACCGTGTTCCGCCAGCGCCGCCAGACCTCGCAGCACAAGAACACCATCCAGGCCCTGCAGAGCGCCGCCGGCACTGGCACCGCCCAGCCGACACCGGATGCCGTGAACCCGGCGCCGAAGCTGGCCCAATAAGCCGGTTCACACGCCAACACAGAACAAGAACACATGGATTTCGAACTCTGGATGCTGCTCGGCATCCCATTCTTCTTCGGCCTCGGCTGGATCGCCGCCCGCGTCGACATCAATTCGCTGGTCTTCGAATCGCGCACCCTGCCGCGCGGCTACTTCAAGGGCCTGAACCACCTGCTCAACGACCAGCCGGACAAGGCCATCGATTCCTTCATCGAGATCGTCAAGCTCGATCCCGAATCGGCCGACATGCACTTTGCCCTCGGCAACCTGTTCCGCCGCCGCGGCGAGACCGAACGCGCCATCCGCGTCCACCAGAACCTGCTGGCGCGTCCCGACCTGCCGGGCGAGCAGAAGGCCCACGCCCAGTACGAACTCGGCATGGACTACCTGAAGGCCGGCCTGCTCGACCGTGCAGAGGAAACCTTCAACCTGCTGGTGGGCACCGCCTTCGAGGTGCAGGCGCGGCGTGCGCTTCTGGAAATCTACCAGCGCGAAAAGGAATGGCGCCGCGCGATCGACGTCGCCAACGGTTTGCAGGAGTCCGGCGCCGGCGCGCGCCAGAAGGAAATCGCGCAGTTCTACTGCGAGCTGGCCCAGGATGCCCTGGTGCACCTGCAGCCGAGCGACGCCATGCAGCTGCTCGACAAGGCCTTGCTGGCCGACCGCTCCAGCGTGCGCGCCACCATCCTGATCGGCGACGCCCAGCTGGCCCAGGGCGATACCGAGGCGGCCCTGCTCACCTGGCGCCGCGTCGAGCAGCAGAGCGTGCCGCACGTGGCCCTGGTGGCCCAACGTTTGATGGATGGCTACCGCAAAGTAGGTAGACCACAGGAAGGCGTCAATCTGCTGCGCTCCTACCTGGCCGAGGCATCGTCGATCGACCTGATCGAGGTGGTGTTCAAGGCCGTGATCGAACTCGACGGCGTGGAAGCGGCCAAACAGCTGGTTGTCGAGGAGCTGCGCCGCAACCCGACCCTGCTGGGCCTGGATAAACTGCTCGAGGCACACCTGATGGATGCCCGCACCGAAGTGTGGGAAGAGCTGTCGATGGTCAAGAACCTGGTGCAGCGCTACACCCAGAAGCTGGCGCGCTACCAGTGCAGCCACTGCGGCTTCAAGGCGCGCCAGTTCTATTGGCAGTGCCCGGGCTGCAGCCGCTGGGAAACCTATCCGCCGCGCCGCACCGAAGAACTCAATGTGATGAACTGACGCAGCCTTATCTATGACGCATCCGATCCCGAGCCGCCTGCTGGCGGCAGACAGCTTCCGCCGCGAGGCGGCCCCTGAACTCTCCAGCGTGCGCCTGCTCGTGGTGGGCGACGTCATGCTCGACCGCTACTGGTTCGGCGACGTCTCGCGCATCTCGCCGGAAGCGCCGGTGCCGGTGGTGCGCATCGAGCGCCGCGAGGAGCGCCTGGGCGGCGCCGCCAACGTGGCGCGCAATGCCGCCGCGCTGGGCGCGCATACGGGCCTGCTGGGCATTACCGGCAAGGACGAAGCGGGAGAAGAAGTCGAGAAGCTGCTGCGTGAGGCATCGATCCATAGCTACATGAAGCGCGACGAGGCCATCTCGACCATCATCAAGCTGCGCGTCATCGGCCGCCAGCAGCAGATGGTGCGCATCGACTTCGAGGACGCGCCGACCGAGACCGTGCTGCGTGACAAGCTCGACCAGTTCCGCGCGCTGCTGCCCGACTACGACGTGGTGATCCTGTCCGATTACAACAAGGGCGCGCTGGTGAACGTGGCCGACATGGTGCGCGAGGCGCGTACGGCCGGCAAGATCGTGCTGGTCGACCCGAAGGGCGACGATTTCACCCCTTACCGCGGCGCGACCATCCTGACCCCGAACCGTTCGGAACTGCAGCGCGTGGTGGGCACCTGGAAGACCGAAGAACAATTGACCGAGAAGGCGCAGCGCCTGCGCGCCGATCTGGGCCTGACGGCATTGCTGGTGACCCGTTCCGAAGAGGGCATGAGCCTGTACAGCGAGAACGAGGTGCTGCACGTGCACGCCGACGCACGCGAGGTGTTCGACGTCTCGGGCGCGGGCGACACCGTCATCGCGACGCTCGCCGCGATGCTGGGCGCGGGCGCGCAGCTGGACGAAGCCCTGGCCACCGCCAACCGCGCCGGCGGCATCGTGGTCGGCAAGCTGGGTACGGCGACCGTCACCCGCGAGGAACTCTTCCCGGGTTGAGTTCGCTCAAGGCCGGGTCGTCAACGGCAGCCCGGCAGCTCCGTTAGTGCGTGGATGGATGGCGCCGCCGTCCATCGTACGAGAACCTACGGAGAACATTCAATGATCAAGAAACTGGTATTCGCTGTTGCCGCGCTGGTCGCTTCGACCGGTATCGCCTTCGCCCAGGTCGACGTCAACAAGGCCGATGCGGCCGCGCTGGACGGCATCAAGGGCGTGGGTCCGAGCATGTCGAAGATGATCCTCGACGAGCGCGCCAAGGGCGAGTTCAAGGGCTGGGCGGACTTCCAGCAGCGCGTCAAGGGCGTGGGCGACAAGAAGGCCATGAAGCTGTCCGAGGCCGGACTGGTGGTCAACGGCAAGGCGATGGAAGCCGGCGCCGCCAAGCCGGCCAAGGCCGAGAAGACCTCGGCCAAGGCAGCCGGCAAGGACAAGCCGGCCGAGCAGAAGGCAGCAATGTAAGAAAGAAACCCGCGGCGACGCGGGTTTTTTTATCGCAGCCGGGGGACGCCCGCTTACTGGCGGATGCGAATGTCGATGTTCACCTGCGGGTCACGGCGCTCATGGCGGCCGTAGTCCGGGTAATAGTTCGAGCTGGCCGGATAGTAGTGTTGCCGCACGACCGGACGGCCATAGTAGCGGTCTTCGTAGCGGCGCTCGGCATAGTGGCGCTCCGGGCGTTTGCACTTGCGCTTTTCCTTGTACTCACCCTTCTTCCACTTTTGCTCGACCTTGCAGTGTCCGTCCCAATACACCTGCTTGTATTCGCGTCCATGACGGCCTTTGCCGTTTTCATGTTTCCACGAGTCTGCCATGGCGGCGGACGATACCGATGCAAGTGCAAGCAACAACAGTGACATGGCCGGTTTCTTCATGATGGAACTCCTTATCTGTATGTTTCCATACTAGACGAGCCCGGCCGGTGTTCCGCTACGACTGTGTTATCGGATGTTACAAGGCCTGATGGCCAGGCTCAGGAGGGCGGACGGCGCAGGATCTTCTCCATCGGCTTTCCTTTAGCCAGCTCGTCGACCAGTTTGTCGAGGTAGCGGATCTTGCGCATCAGCGGATGCTCGACCGTTTCGACACGCACGCCGCAGACCAATCCCGTGATCAGGGAACTGTGCGGATTCAGGGCAGGTGCTTCAACAAAGAAAGCTTCTACACTCTTCTGCTGTTCGATCTGGCGCTGCAGGCCGGCCGCATCGTAGCCGGTCAGCCAGCAAATCAGCTGGTCCACTTCTTCCCTGGTCCGGTTCTTCCTTGCCGCCTTCTGGACGTACATCGGATACAGCTTGGCGAAGGGTGTCGCGAAAATGCGATGTTCAGGCATGGTGCTGTGTCCCACACGGGATTGACCCGCATCTCTACAACAAAATAAATGACGAATTTGAGCATGAAAAGCACGCTCATGCTATAGTGTTGCGCTTAGGAAATTACTGTTGTTTTATTGTTAGCTTTTCGATCGCGACACCGAGATTCACCATGAAAAAGAAGTCCCTCACCATTGGTACCCGCCTGGCTGTCGGCTACGGCGCCGTGTCCTTCCTGATGATCGTCCTGACCGCGCTGGCCATCAGCCGTGTCGGCAACATCGACAGCATCCTCAACCACATCAACGACGTCAACAACGTCAAGCAGCGCTACGCGATCAACTTCCGCGGCAGCGTCCATGACCGCGCGATCGCCCTGCGCGACGTGGTGCTGGCAGCCGATCCGGCCGCCGCCGCCGCGCCCGTCAAGCCCATCCAGGTGCTGGACGAGAACTATACGCGCTCGGCCGAACCGATGGACAGGCTGTTCCGGGAGCTGAACGATATCCAGCCGGCCGAGAAGGCGGCCTTGGCATCGATCAAGGAGCAGGAGCGCCGCACCAGGCCGCTGATCGAGCGCGTGATCGCGCTGCACGCCGCCGGCCAGGCGCAGGAAGCCGCCGCGCTGCTGTCGCGGGAAGCGGCGCCCGCCTTCGTGGATTGGCTGGCCAGCATCAACGCCTTCATCGACATGCAGGAGCAGCAGAACAAGCTGGAAGCGGCTGGCGCCCGCAAGATGGCATCGGGCTTCTTCGGCTGGATGACCCTGCTGTGCCTGGGCGCGATCGCCGTCGGCGCGACGGGCGCCTGGATCATCACGCGCGGCCTGCTGCGCCAGCTCGGCGGCCAGCCGGATTACGCGGCATCGATCGTCAGGGCCATCGCCGCCGGTGACCTGGGCGTGAAGATCGAGACCGCCCCGGGCGACAGCAGAAGCCTGCTGTTCGCCATGAAAGGCATGCGCGACAGCCTGGTCGCCATCGTCGGTCAGGTGCGGCACGGCACCCTGAACATGGCCAGCGTCTCGACCGAGATCGCGGACGGCAACCGCGACCTGTCGCACCGCACCGAACGCCAGGCCGGCACGCTGGAAGCGACCACCGCTTCGGTCGAGCAGCTCACCGCCACCGTGCGCCAGAACGCCGACAATGCACGCCAGGCCAATGCGCTGGCGGAATCGGCGTCCGAAGTCGCCCTGCGCGGCGGCATGGTGGTGTCCCAGGTGGTCGAGACCATGGCCTCGATCAACGATTCGTCGAAGCGGATCGTGGACATCATCGGCGTCATCGACGGCATCGCCTTCCAGACCAATATCCTGGCGCTGAACGCTGCCGTGGAAGCGGCGCGAGCCGGGGAGCAGGGCCGCGGCTTTGCCGTGGTGGCGACCGAAGTGCGCAACCTGGCGCAGCGCTCGGCGAGCGCCGCCAGGGAGATCAAGCTTCTCATCGGCAGCTCGGTCGAGCGGGTCGATGCGGGTGCGCGCCTGGTGGACGAAGCGGGCAGCACGATGAACGACATCGTGGCCTCGGTGCGCCGCGTGACGGACATCATGGCCGAGATCAGCCGCGCCAGCGCCGAGCAGAGCGCCGGCATCGGCAAGGTCAACGACGCCATCGGCCAGATGGACGAGGCCACCCGCCAGAACGCGGCGCTGGTGCAGCAGGCGACGGCGGCCGCGGCGGCGCTGGAAGAAGAGGCGGAGCGGCTGGCGCAAGTGGTGAGCGTGTTCTGCCTGGAGGCGACCAACGACGGCGCGCTCGCGGCGCCTGCGCGGCTGGCGATCGCCGAGGGGGGATCGATAAGTGACTAGCGCGCGTGTCAGATGTATTGACTGACACCGCTCAATCCGCATGAGAAGATGTGCATGTGATTTGCACTTCATAAACCAGAAAGGTACTCATGCCTCACGCCCGCATCTCTTCCACCCTGCTGGCCGCACTGCTCGCCCTTGGCGCCGGTGCAGCAAGCGCCGCACCGGCCACTCCGGCAGCGCCTGACTTCAAGCGCCAGCAGCCCCAGATCAACAAGATCCTCGCCGAGATCTCGCCCAAGCGCATGGAAGGCTATGTCGCCAAGCTGGTGAGCTTCGGCACCCGCCATACGATGTCGGAGACGGAATCCGACACCCGCGGCATCGGCGCCGCCCGCCGCTGGATCAAGGCGGAACTCGAGCGCTGCGGCGCCGGCACGCCGCTGCAGGTGTCGTTCGACAGCCACATCGCCCCGGTATCGGCACGCATCTCGCGTCCGACCGAGATCGTCAACGTGGTCGCCACGCTGCCGGGCACCCAGGAAGCCTCGAAGGACCGCATCTACGTGGTCAGCGGCCACTACGATTCGCGCGTCAGCGACGTGATGAACTACACTGCCGACGCCCCGGGCGCCAACGATGACGCTTCCGGCACCGCGGCCACCATGGAACTGGCCTGCGTGATGGCCAAGCACAAGTTCGACGCCACCATCGTCTTCATGGCGGTGGCCGCCGAGGAGCAGGGCCTGCTGGGCGCGCGCCACTGGGCCACCCAGGCGCGCCAGAAGAACCTGAATATTGCCGGCATGTACACCAACGACATCATCGGCAGCTCGCGCGCCGACAATGGCAAGGTGGACAACAAGCAGGTGCGCCTGTTCTCGCAGAGCATCCCGGCCACCAAGGAAATGAGCGAGACCGTGCGCCAGCTGGTCGCCACCGGCGGCGACAGCGATTCGCTCTCGCGCCAGCTGGGCCGCCACACCAAGGAGATGGGCGAGCGCTACGTGAAGGGCTTCAAGGTGTCGCTGATCCACCGCGCCGACCGCTACCTGCGCGGCGGCGACCACATGCCTTTCCTGGAGCAGGGCTACGCGGCGCTGCGCTTCACCGAACCGGCCGAGGACTTCGCGCACCAGCACCAGGACCTGCGTACCGAAAACGGCAAGGTCTACGGCGACCTGATCGAGTTTAATGATGTCGACTACATCGCCAAGGTGACCAAGGTGAACGCCGCGGCACTGGCCTCGCTGGCGCTGGCACCAGGCGCGCCGCAGAACGTCAAGCTGCGCACCGACAAGCTGACCAACGATTCGACCCTGGTGTGGCAGGCGAATGCCGAACCGGACCTGGCGGGCTACCGCATCGTCTGGCGCGACACCACCGCCAGCGAGTGGCAGGGTTCGAAGTGGGTCGGCAACGTCCTTGAAGCGACCATCGACCTGTCGAAGGACAACGTGTTCTTCGGCGTGCAGGCGGTCGACAAGGACGGCAACGTGAGCGTCGCCACCTATCCGCTGCCGCAGCGCTGATCCGGCGCGGTTCGCATAAGGGGCCGGCCCTCCTTGGCCGGTCCGGGGCGGCCCAATACGCCACCTTGCCGTCCGGATTAAAATAGCGGTTTAGGAAATCGCGAGAGAGCAAGGAATGGCTTACAAGACCATCGAAGACACGATCGGCAACACCCCGCTGGTGCAGCTGGTGCGCCTGCCCGGCGCGGACGCGGCTGCCCGCAACAACATCATCCTCGGCAAGCTCGAAGGCAACAACCCGGCCGGCTCCGTGAAGGACCGCGCCGCCATGTCGATGCTGCGCGGCGCCGAGGAGCGCGGCCAGATCAAGCCGGGCGACACCCTGATCGAAGCGACCAGCGGCAACACCGGCATCGCGCTGGCCATGGCGGCCGCCATCCGCGGCTACAAGATGGTGCTCCTGATGCCGGACAACCTGTCGATTGAGCGCCGCCAGAGCATGGCGGCCTATGGCGCCAGGATCATCCTCACGCCGAAGTCGGGCGGCATGGAATACGCGCGCGACATGGCCGAGCAGATGCAGAAGAACGGCGAGGGCATCATCCTCGACCAGTTCGGCAACCAGGACAATCCGCGCGCCCATTACGACACCACCGGCCCGGAAATCTGGCGCGACACCGAAGGCCGCGTCACCCATTTCGTCAGCGCCATGGGCACCACCGGCACCATCATGGGCGTGTCGCGCTACCTGAAGGAACAGAACCAGGCGGTGCGCATCATCGGCGCCCAGCCGGAAGAAGGCTCGTCGATCCCGGGCATCCGCAAGTGGCCGGAAGCCTACCTGCCGAAGATCTACGACAAGGCGCGCATCGACCAGGTCGAGTCGGTGAGCCAGGCCGCGGCCGAGCAGATGGCGCGCCGGCTGGCGGCGGAAGAGGGCATCTTCTGCGGCATTTCGGCGGCGGGCGCCTGCGAAGTGGCGCTGCGCATCTCCCAGACGGTGGAAAACGCGACCATCGTGTTCGTCGTCTGCGACCGGGGCGACCGCTACCTGTCGACGGGCGTGTTCCCGGCCTGAACCCGGCTACCCATCCATGCGAAAAAGCCATCCTGACGGATGGCTTTTTATTTTCAGCAACTTCTTGCGCGTCCGGATGGCTCGCCCGCAGCGTTCCTGCGTTCGCTTCGTCCGGCAAGGCCTGCGCCGGCGTCGAGCGGCAAGCAGGACCTGCCGCGACGCCGCAGCGCGCTTACGCCTCTTTCGGAGCGGCGCCTTCTTTCGGCTTGAACTGCTTGTCGCTGATGCGGAACTTGGCGCGGCGGTCGCCCATGAGGTAGCGCAGGTCGCGGATCGACAGGTCGCTTACTTCATGCATGCGGATCAGCAGCGAAGCGCCGACCGGCAGGCGGTGGTGGCGGATCTTCGAGATCACCGGCGGTGCAACTTCCAGCGCGCGCGACAGCGCCGCGTCGTTCTTCAGGCGCAGGTTCTCGATCAGGGTGTCGAGCAGGCGGTTCGGGTTGTACTGCAGGAGCTCATCGGACTCCGAATCGCTATTCATATCAATGCCGACTTGGTTTGTCATGATTCAATATCCTATTTTGGGTTGGACGGAGCCCCATGCGGCGCTCGGCTCCAGGCTACGGTATTTCGTAATTTTCTATTCAATTGTACAACTAATTTCTAATCTGATACTCAGTAGCAATAACGATCAGATCGATTTATTCAGTATTGTTGTCTCACCGCAACAATAGCCGCAATGCAATTCTCTCACAAACTCACGGAAATAATAATTGTTTTTTGATTAATGCCCAGTGTATCGCCAACGGGTGTTTGATGCCGCACGGTATGAAAAGTACTGACAGAGTGCTAAGAAAAGCGGGAGTATGACAAGTGGAGGGGTGTTTCTGCAGAGAATCTGCAGAAAAGTAACGCATACCCCCGGGGAGTATGGGGGCAGGAGGGGAGTTCAAACGGGCAGAAAAGGCGCGAAGCCCGTTACAAATCGATACAAAGTTTCCCGCCGGGCAATGCTCAGCCGCCGCGCGAGGCGCGGACGGCACGGCCAAGTTCGATCACCGACATGGCATAGAAATAACTGCGGTTGTACTTGGTAATGGCAAAGAAGTTATCGTCGGCCACCCAGTATTCGGTTGCCTCGGCGCCGTTCTGCAGGTCGACCAAGCCGTACAGGCGCTCGGCCGGCAGCGCCGCCGCCGTGGTAACGCCGGCGGCGCGCAATTCTTCGGGACGCAAGGTAGCCTTCAGCCCGCGTTCGAGCAGCGGCTCCCAGGCATGGTTCGGCGACACGTCGGCCGGGGTTGCCGGGCTGTTGCGGTGTTCCGGGTTCCAGCCATGCTGGATCAGGAAATTGGCCACACTGCCGATCGCATCGTCCGACGACTGGCGCAGGTCGATCTGGCCGTCCTTGTTGAAGTCGACGCCGTACTTCAGGATATTCCCCGGCATGAACTGCGGCATGCCGACCGCGCCGGCAAACGAGCCCAGCAGCGAGAAGGCTTCCACCTTGTGCTCGCGCGCAAACAACAGGGTATTCGCCAGCTCGCTACGGAAGAAGGCCATGCGCGCGGCGCGGTTCGGCGTTTCCGGATAGGCGAAAGCGAGCGTCGCCAGGGTGTCGAGCACGCGGAACTTGCCGGTGTCGCGGCCATAGATGGTCTCGACGCCGATGATGCCGACGATGATCTCGGCCGGCACGCCGTAGGCCGCTTCGGCCCGCGCCAGGGTCTCGGCATTCTCGTTCCAGAAGCGTACCCCGGCGGCAATGCGGATCGGCTCGATGAAGCGGTCGCGGTAGGCCTGCCAGTTCTTCGGCTTGCCCGGCGGAGCGGGCTTGACCAGCTGTACCGCCGAATCGATGAAGCGCGCCTGGCCGAACAGCGATTCGAGGTAGGCGCGCTCGAAGCCGTGCTGGGTTGCCATCTCGTCCATGAACTCGCGCACCGCCTGCCATTCCAGGAAGTTGTGGTGCTCGCCGTCGTAGTCGATCATGGCGGCGGCCGGAGCGGCCTTCAGCACCTTGCTCGAACGGGCGGAGACGCGCTTGCCTGCCTTGTCTTTCTTGCTCTTGGCCTTGGCGGCTTTTGCTTTGGCGGCTTTTGCTTTGGCAGCCTTGGCGGCCTTGGTCTGGACCTGCGGATCCTTCGCGCCGGCTTGCGCCTGCCCGGTCGGGGCAAAGGCGATTGCCAGCGCGGCAAACAGGGGAACGATCGATTTCATCTGACTTGCGACAGTAATCTCTTCAAGGTAGCGGCCAGCTGGCGGTCAGGCGCGGGCTGGGGCGGCGCATAGCGCCAGGCGCTATAGCGGCGCAAGAATTCGGCGGCGGCGTGCAGTGATGGCGGCGCCAGCTGCTGCGAGGCCGCGATCCGGGCCGCGTAGGCGGTGGGCCCTTCGTCCGCTGCACGTGCCAGGCCCAGGTGGGCGAGGCGCTTGCATAGGGAGGAGTATACCGCCTCGACTGGATTGTGTTCCCTGCGGAGGTACAAAATTCTTCCCAAGAGCAACACTCCGGCCCCCAGCATGATCAAGCCGGCAACACGCCAGCCCGCCAGGCTCTCGCTCACGCTTTGCAGCAAGCCGCGCTGGCGTTCCGGGGTGTAGTTCAGCACCCACTGGTTCCAGCCGTTGTTGACGGCGCCCAGTGCGTTGCGCAGGCGCCCCAGCAGCGAATCGCCGTTGGCGCCGAACATCGACAGCCCGCGCAGCGCGTCGATGCCGAAGGGCGGCGGCGGGGTGACCGCGGCCGCCAGGTTGCGCCGCACCCGTTCCGGCGCCACGGCGGCGGTCGGGTCCACCCGCACCCAGCCGCGCCCGCGCAGCCAGACCTCGGCCCAGGCGTGGGCATCGGACTGGCGCACCGTCACGTAGCCGTCGATCGGATTGAGTTCGCCGCCCTGGTAGCCGGTGACCACGCGCGCCGGGATGCCGGCCGCGCGCATCAGGAACACGAAGGCGCCGGAATAATGTTCGCAAAAGCCGGCGCGGGTCCCGTACAGGAACTCGTCGACCGAATGGCGGCCCAGCAGCGGCGGCTCCAGCGTGTAGCTGTAGGGCTGCTCGCGGAAGCGCTGCAGCACCTGCTCGATGCGGCGCGCCGGCTCCGCTTCCTTGCGCAATGCGATCCCGGCGGCCAGCGCCTTCGGGTTGTAGCCGTAGGGGAGCAGCAGCCACTGGTTGGGGTCGTCGAGCGTATCGCGCCCGTCCAGCGCATAGTCGGGGTAGGAGATCATCGGATAGCGCACCCGTCCGGCCAGCGGCCGGTCGGTGCTCAGTTCGAACTGGTGCGAGACCTGGGTCTGGTAGCCCGGCACTTCCGGCATGTGGCCGGCCATCTCGAGCGTGAACAGCCAGCGCGTGTCGGACGGCTCCAGCGTCACTTCGTAGCGCTGCGCCTGGCCGCGCACGCGCAGCGAGGTGCCGGAGCGGGTGGCGATCGAGCCGCCCCGGGTCCAGGCAGTGCCGTCGAATGCGTCCAGCACCAGGCCGCGCCAGTACAGCTGGGCCTTGGGCGGCACCGCGCCTTCGAAGCGCACCCGGAAGGCCGGCTCGTCCGACATCGCCAGGTTCGACATCTGCCCCGGCGCCATGCGTTCGGACAGGCCCGACTTGGCGCTGCCGTTGCCGCTGCCGCCCGGCATGCTCCACAGCGGGCCGCCCAGGCGCGGGAACACGAAGAACAGCAGCACCGCGATCGGCGCCGCGAACAGCAGCATCCTCGCCCCCATCGCCAGCCGCGTTCCCAGCTTCGGCACGCTGCCGGTGAACTGGAACGAGAGCTGGGTGGTGAGCAGGGCCAGCACCGCCGCCACCATCAAGAGCGCGGTGCCGATGCCCTGGGCGTAGAAGAAGTTGGTCAGCACCAGGAAGAAGCACAGGAAGATCACGACGTACAGGTCGCGGCGCGCGTGCATCTCGAGCATCTTGAAGGCGACCAGCAGCACCAGCATGGCCACGCCGGCGTCGCGCCCGAGCAGGGTCTTGTAGCTGAACTGGATGCCGGCCATTGCGCCGACGGCGATGGGCAGGAGCACCATGGCCGAGGGCATGCGCTTGCCGCGCAGCGTGATCGCGCCGCGCCAGGCCAGCGTGGCGGCGCACAGCAGCGACACCCACAGCGGCAGGTGCGCCGCATGCGGGGCCAGCACCAGGAGGGCACTGCCGAGCAGCAGCAGGGTGTCGGCTTTATCCCTCGGCAGGCGCGGCAGGGATGCCAGGGCCTTCATGGCGCCTCCTGGCTGCCGTACAGCGCCAGCGCACGCAGGCAGGCCGCCTGGTGGGCGGCGCCGTTGCCGGCGTCGTAGTGGATGGCGACGAGCCGGAAGGCGTAGGGCAGGGCGCGCTGTTCGGCGTCCAGCACCCAGCGCGTCATGCGCGACAGGCGCAGTTCGAGGTCGAGCTGGGGCGGCAGCTGCGCGAAGTCGAGCAGCAGCTCGTCGCCCACGCCGCCTTCGAAGTGCTTGGTGACGAGCTGGCCGCCGAGCGCCGGGTCGAGCCGGGCGATCTGGCGCCAGGCCAGCTGGCGCGGCGAGTCGCCGGCCTGGTAGCTGCGCACGCCGGCGAAGTCGTCGTTGCCACCGGCACGGCCGCTGCCGACCGCGTTGCCGCTCACCGGCAGCGGCGGCGCGCCTTCTTCCGGGCGCGGGTAGACCAGGGCGCGGGCGGCGGGACGCCAGTAGCTCCAGGCGCGGAACAGGCCGAGCGGGAAGCGCGTGGACAGCACCACGCGCGCCGGCTGCAGCCAGCCGCGCGCGCTAGTGGGCACGCCCAGCATCACGCTGGCGCTGCCGTGGGCGGCGATGTCGGTGACGTGGCGCGCTTCGCCCTTTTTGGAGGCATCGGAAAAGTCGATCCAGACGCCGTAGCGCGCCAGCCCCGTGCGGTTGGCGACGTGCAGTTCGAACCGGGCTTCCTGGCCGGCGAAGACGGCGGGCACGCGGCCCTGTTGCAGGGCCAGGTGGGCCAGGTTACGGTAGGTGAAGACCATGTCCACCAGGGCGCAGGACAAGGCCAGGAAGGTCAGCGCGAAGCCCAGGCCGAGGGTGTAGTTGATCGAGCCGATCAGGAGCACCAGCAGCAGGACGGCGAAGCCGATGCCGGCGCGGGTCGGCAGGATGAACACGCGGCGCTGGCTCAGCACCACCTCGCCGGCATCCAGCGTGCCGCGGCGCGGCAGCCATTTGCCGGTGGTGCGCCGCATCCAGCCGCGCAGGCCTCCTGCTGCGACTTCCATCTACACCGGAACCGATTTCTGCAGCTGCAGCACGAGGTCGCGGCTGGCCAGCGCCTGGCCGTGCGCCGACCTCAACGGGCGCAGGCGGTGCGCGCAGACCGGCACCAGCACGGCCTGGATGTCTTCGGGGATCACGTGGTCGCGTCCTTCGAGCGCGGCCCAGGCGCGGCCGGCCTGCAGCAGGGCGATGGCGGCGCGCGGCGACAGGCCCTCGGCGAACAGGCCGTTCTGGCGCGACGCCTGGGCCAGCGCCTGCACATAGGTGACCAGCGCCGGCGAGGCATGGATTTCCTTCAGGGCGCGCTGGGCCTGGGCCAGCTGCTCCGGCTGCATCGCCGGTTGCAAGGCGCGCAGCATGGCGCGCCGGTCTTCGCCCATGAGCAGGGCGCGCTCGGCGGCCGCGTCCGGATAGCCCAGCGAAAGGCACATCAGGAAGCGGTCGAGCTGGGATTCGGGCAGCGGGAAGGTGCCGACCTGGTTGGCCGGGTTCTGGGTGGCGATCACGAAGAAGGGTTCGGGCAGGGCGCGGGTGACGCCGTCGGCGCTGACCTGGCGCTCTTCCATGGCTTCGAGCAGGCCGGACTGGGTCTTGGGCGTGGCGCGGTTGATCTCGTCGGCCAGCAGCACCTGGGTGAAGATCGGACCGGGGTGGAACACGAAGTCGTTCTTCTCGCGCTCGTACACCGAGATGCCGGCCACGTCGGCGGGCAGCAGGTCGCTGGTGAACTGGACCCGGTTGAATTTCAGGCCGAGCGAGATCGCCAGCGCATGCGCCAGCGTGGTCTTGCCGACGCCGGGCAGGTCTTCGAGCAGCAGGTGGCCGCCGGCCAGCAGGCAGGTCAGGGCCAGGCGGACCTGCTGGTCCTTGCCGACCACGACCTGGCCGACCTGGCGCGCCGCCGAGTGTAATTGATTGAGCATGCTTGGGTTCCGGTGATCTGCTTGGAAGTGCGGAGCAGGACGCTTGCATGGTAGATTAGCGCCATTGGCAACCTTCATACTCCGTCAGCAACAAGCCTTTGGGTCGATTCTATGCGAAACCGGCCGCAAAGGTGCGCTATGGATGAGCATTCCCCACGATGAGCACAGCAATCTACAGCCACCCCGACTGCCTGCGGCACGACATGGGCGACTGGCACCCCGAAGCGCCGGCGCGGCTGCAGGCGATCGACGACCAGCTGATCCTGGCGCGCCTGGACGGACTGATCGAGCAGCGCAGCGCGCCGCTGGCCGACCTCAAGGACGTCCTGCGCAACCACACGCCGGGCGCGGTGGCGCTGGTGCGCGACAACGTGCCGGCCGAGGGCGACCACTACCCGCTCGACGGCGACACCATCCTGTGCCACCACAGCTACCAGGCGGCGCTGCGCGCAGCCGGCGCCGCGGTGGCCGCGACCGATGCCGTGATCGCGGGCGAAGTGGACAATGCCTTCTGCTCGGTGCGCCCGCCGGGGCACCATGCGACGCCGAGCGAGCCGATGGGGTTTTGCTTCTTCAATAACGTCGCCATCGCGGCGCGCCATGCGATGGAGGTGCACGGGCTGGAGCGCGTGGCCATCGTCGACTTCGACGTCCACCACGGCAACGGCACCGTCGAGGCCTTCCGCAAGGACCCGCGGGTGCTGATGGTGAGCCTGTTCCAGCACCCGTTCTATCCCTACTGCGACCCGGAGCCGATCACGGCCACCAGCGTCAACATCCCGGTGCCGGCGCTCAGCGACGGCGACACGGTGCGCAAGCTGGTGCAGGACTACTGGCTGCCGGCGCTGCACGCGCACCAGCCGCAGATGATCTTCGTGTCGGCCGGCTTCGACGGTCACCGCGAGGACGACATGGGCGGCATCGGCCTGGTGGAGGCCGACTATGCCTGGATCACGCGCGAGGTGATGGCCATTGCGAAGCAGTACGCGCGCGGGCGCATCGTCAGCTGCCTCGAGGGCGGATACGCGCTCTCGGCCCTGGGACGCAGCGTGGTGGCCCATCTTAAAGTGCTCGCCGAGCTCGATTGACTGCGGACTCGGCGCGGAACGTCCTTCGCGCTCCGCACATCTAAACCTCCACGACTTCGCCACCCAGGCGCGAAGCGAACGACAAGGAGAAGAAGATGAGACCGATCCGTACCTTCTGCGCGCTGTTGCTGTTCCTTGCTTCAAGCATGGCCGCCGCGACCAACTACACGCTGTGGATCAACGGCCGCGCCGGCGGCGCCGTGGGCGCCATCGGCAACTACAACGACTTCAGCTACTGGGGCCCGGCCACCACCCCGGCCGGCGTCAACAAGAAGGCCGTCAACTGGGACGGCCGCAGCAGCATCGCTTCGCAGAGCGGCACGGTACGCAACGCGCTCGACTGCTTCTGCACCGGCAGCAACTGGTGCTACATCGTTACCTACAGCGCCGGCGACCTGATGATGGGCTACACGCTGGCCAACTACGGCGGCACGCCGCGCTACAAGAAGAACGCCAGCCCGAACGCAAGCGGAGTATGCGGCAACAGCGACGGCGGCATGCAGACCGGCTGGAACATCCGCTGGGTGCGCGCCGCGGCCGGTGCAGCCGGCGGATCCGAGCTGTCCGACGCCGGTTCCTGGACCACCTCGGAGCCGCTGGTGCAGGACCTCAAGACCGCCACCGCGCGCGCCATGTACAACCACAACGACACGCGCAACATCTGGTTCTACATGTACGCGGGCGCCAGGGGCACGCTCTATTCGGGCCTGCTGCCGGGCCAGGACGACGAGGTCATCGCCTACCACAGCAGCGGCGGCGTGGCCGGCAGTTCGGGCCGCTCCCTGTGCAATCCGGGCGACTGGTTCTGCAACGACCTCACGCTCGGCACCGCCAACAACCAGGGCGGCAGCGCCAAGTGGAGCCATCACTCGGTGCTGTTCCGCGACGACGGCGAGGACTACAACCACTACATGGACGGCAACTGGGGCGGCGTGGTGAGCGTCGTGCGCAACGCCGTGGTGAACACGGCGCAGTAGCGCTTGTGCTGTTCGACTAACCGGGCGCAATGCGCTAGCATTGGCTTATTCGTGAAACAATTCATATAGCGGTGTCGACACGCATTTGATCTGAACCGGCTCGCCGCCGGCGCCCTTGTGGCGGTAAAGGCGCTACCCGTGGCGAGTTCGGCGGTGACGTTGAACACTGTCGCCAGATTTCACTTGGCGGGAGGCGGGAAAGTAACGCCTGTCAGTGACGAATACGGTCAGCAGGACGGTTCGGGGCAGGAAGAGGACGCTGCGGATGTGCGCTCGTTCTTGAAAGCAGAAGACAGTGAGACAAATCAGCATGAATGTGCGCCATGTCTGCTGTCGGGGTTGGAATGGGTCTCCGCTACGAGCCAATGCCCATCGAATCAACGGTCGGACCGACGGCGGAGCGGCCGCCAACTACAACGTTTGAAGTGGAGTCCAGTTCGGTGGTCTTCCGTGACGACAGCGAAGCCTACAACCACTACGCCAACGGCAACTGGGGCGGCATCGTGGGCGTCGTGCGCAGCGCCGTGGTGAACAGTGCCCTCTAGACCGACAACACGGCTGATCGGGCTGGGCGTGGCGGCTGCGCTTGTGTTCGCGCTTGCGCTCGCCCTCTGTTTCGGGCGCGGCGAGGAGGAAGCGGCGCCGCAGGCCGCCGCCAGCCCGCCGCCGCCCTCCGGCCGCCAGTTTTTCAGCCCGGTGCCGGAAAGCGGCCTGGCGGTCCCCAACGAGCGCGCCGAGCGGCGCCGCCAGCTGGTCGAGCAGGTCCAGCTGACCGACCACACCTATTGCAGCTACCTGGAGGGAAGCCAGTACCCGATGGACTCGCGCCCGGCCGCGCAGAACCCGGACCAGTTGCACCCGAACCAGCCCGTCACCGAGATGCACCCGATGCGCCACGAGGGCGGCGGCAACAGCGCCGGCGTGTTCCTGCAGACCTCGCAGTCGCGCGTCTACCTGGCGGCCGGCGAAGCAGCCGCCTTTTCGCTGCGTGCCGTGGATGCGCAGGGCGCCACCGTGCCGATCGTGATCACGCGCGGGCTGGCCCAGGGCATGACCTACGGCGGCAGCCGTCCGACGCCCCAGGTGGCGCTGTCCTTCGTCGACGACGGCAGCGGCGCCGACCCGGTGGCCGGAGACAATGCCTACGCGGGCGTCCTGGCCCCCGGCCAGACCGGCCTGGCGGGCTTCCACGGCACCATCCGCACCGAGGTGCGCTACACCGCTGGCGGGCGCAATGGCTTTGCCCTGTTCGACGTGATCTACACGCCGGTGCTGCCGGCCACCTGGACCGGCCAGGTGCGCGAAGCGGTCGAGAACGGTTCGCTCAGCTTCTACCTCGGCCTGGACGTGCGCCAGCCGGGCCGCTACATCGTCTCGGGCCGCGTCGACGATGCGCGCGGCGATCCCTTCGCCCTGGCAAGCTTCAACGAGGTGCTCGGCGTGGGCGCGCGCGAAGTCAAGCTGACCGTGTTCGGCAAGCTGATGACGGACGAGCGGCCGGCGCTGCCCCTGCGCTTGCGCGACGTCGACGGCTACCTGCTGCGCGAAAACGTCGACCCCGACCGCCTCTTGCTGCCGCGCCTGGAAGGGCAGGTGTTCGCCAGCCGCACCCAGACCATGAAGGGCGTGTCGGACGCCGAGTGGCAAAGCGAGGAGCGCTCGCGCTACCTGCTTGAGTATGCGAAGGACCGCAACGCGGCGCGGGAACAGCTGGCCGCCTTCGATCCGACAGCGCCGCTGCCGCCAAGTAGCTGTGTCCCGGCGCGCTGAGGATGTGCGACACTGGCGGGCCTGTACCCATCTGCCCGAGAGCCACGACCATGCTGTACGACCCCGCGCGCCACGAACCGCTGCAGCCGCATCCCTGGAACGAGGAGAAGGCGCGGGCCGCGATCGGCCACATCGTGGCGCGGGCCGAGACGGCGTATCGGGAGGGGCGCTACTGGCCGGTCCATCCGCTGGACCGCGAAGGAGAGGAGCCCGATCCGATCGAGACGCCCCTGTACCACGGCGCCGCCGGAGTGATCTGGGCGCTGCACTACCTGCAGGACTGCGGCGCGGCGCGGCTCGGGCGCGACTACCTGGACGGCTGGCAGGCGCTGCTGGCCGCCAACCGCGGGTGGCTGGCGGCGAACGCCCCCGGCGAACAGGCGTCCTGGCTGATGGGCGATACGCCGATCCTGATGATGGCCCTGGGGCGCGATCCAGGACTGCCGGACGAGCTGGCGCGGCTGCTGGACGCCAACCGACGGCATCCGGCGCGCGAACTGATGTGGGGCGCCCCCGGGACTCTGCTTGCCGCGCTGTTCCTGCATGCGCATACCAGCGAAGAACGCTGGGCCGAGCTGTTCCGGCAGACCGCGGACGGCTTGTGGACCCAGCTCCTGTGGTCGGACGAGCGCCAGTGCGCCTACTGGACCCAGGAGCTGTATAGGCGCACCAGCAGCTACCTGGATGCGGTGCATGGCTTCGTCGCGACCGCCGGCCCGCTGCTCAAGGGGCGCCACCTGCTTGGCGCCGCCTGGCAGGGGTGGCGCGACTGCATTGCCGCTACCATTAGCCGCACCGCGGTATGCGAAGCAGGGCAAGTCAACTGGCACCCGCAGCTGAGCGGCACGGAGCGGGAAAACGCCAAGAAGCTGCTGCAGTTCTGCCACGGTGCGCCCGGCTTCGTGATCAGCCTGGCCGGCTTTCCTGGTGACGAACTCGACGATCTCCTGCTTGCCGCCGGCGAGACCACCTGGGCCGCCGGTCCTTTGAACAAGGGCGCGAACCTGTGCCATGGCACTGCGGGGAACGGCTACGCCTTTCTCGTCCTCTACCAGCGCACGGGGGATTCGGTCTGGCTCGAACGGGCGCGCGCCTTTGCCATGCACGCCCTGCTGCAGTACGAGCGCGATGCGCGCGAGTACGGGCAGTTGCGGTATTCGCTGTGGACGGGCGACCTCGGCCTGGCGATCTACCTGTGGGACTGCATCGAGGCCAGGGCGCGTTTCCCGACGCTGAACGTGTTCTTCCGCCCGGCCTCGGCTTAACCCATCAGCAGGGGGAAGCGGTCGATGAAGCAGGCGACACCGACCATGCCGCACAGGATGCCGAAAGCGAACCAGCGTCCCAGCGATTTTTTCGGTGGAAGCTCGATCGCGGCCCAGCGCGGTGGCGAAGACTTTGGCATATGACGCATGATGGTCTCCAGAATGCGGCCCAGCGGGCGGGAACTGGAGTGTGCGCCTGACCCCGGCAATTGCATTGCTAGGGATCAATGGATTGTTCAGTCAGGTGTGCTGTTTTTTCACAGACCGGCCGCCAGCGTAAAATAGCGTCCTGACTGAAGATTTGGAAAGTAGAGCATGTCGATACAATGGTTCCCGGGGCACATGAATGCGGCCAAGAAGGAAGCCGCCGAGCAGATGGAGAACACCGACCTGGTGATCGAAGTCCTCGACGCCCGCCTGCCCGAGGCGAGCTGCAACCCGCTGGTGGAGGAACTGCGCAAGTTCCGCCAGCGTCCTTGCCTCAAGATCTTGAACAAGATCGACCTGGCCGACCCGGCGGCCACCGCGGCCTGGAAGGCCTATTACGATGCCCAGGAAGGCGTAACCGCCTATCCGATGACGACCAAGCGTCCGGCCGACGTCGCCCGCATCCCGGAGATCTGCCAGTCGCTGGCGCCGCACCGCGGCGTACCGACCAAGCCGCTGCGCATCATGATCATGGGGATCCCGAACGTCGGCAAGTCGACCCTGATGAACGCGCTGCTCAAGAAGCGGGTGGCCAAGGTGGGCGACGAGCCGGCCGTCACCAAGACCCAGCAGAAGCTCTACCTCGGCAAGCACATCGTGCTGGTCGATACCCCGGGCATGCTGTGGCCGAAGATCGCGCTGGCGAGCGACGGCCTGATGCTGGCCGCGAGCCATGCGGTCGGCTCGAACGCGCTGATCGAGGAGGAGGTCGCGGAGTTCCTGGCCAACCTGCTGCTCGAGCGCTACCCGCAGCTGCTCACGGCCCGGTACGGCTTCAAGACCGAGGGGCTGGACGGCATCGCCGTGATCGAGGGCGTGGCCCAGCGCCGCGGATTCCGCATGCGCGGCGGCGAGTTCGACTACGAAAAGGCGGCGCACGTGCTGCTGCACGACTACCGCACCGGGGCGCTGGGACGCATCAGCCTCGAGACGCCGGAAACCCGCGCCGCGGCGCTGGCGCGCCATGCCGAGGAGATGGCGGAGAAGGCCCGCATCGCCGAGGAAAAAGCGGCGCTGAAGGCGGAAGAGGCGATGCGCGGCAAGCGCGGGACCTGATCGCTTCTCAGCGTGCGCCGGCGCCCCTGGCCAGTTCCATCAGCCCGAACAGGCGCGCGCAGCGCATCCAGGCCAGCGCCAGCACCGCCAGCTGGGCCAGCAGCAGCCCGCCGAGGAAGCTGCCCGCGCCCAGCGCCGGGACATTCAGGCGCGCCACCGCCAGCGCGCCGGCCAGGAGCAGCCCAAGCGCCGTGATCGCGGCATACACGCCGACGACGGCAAACGGACGGCGCACGATCAGGCCCAGCCCGTCGCACCAGGCCAGCACCGCCGAGCTGCGGCGGCGGTCCAGCGCCAGCAGCGCGCGGCCGGCGTCGATCGTCGCATGGGCCAGCAGCACCAGCAGGGCGGCGATCAGCGAGGCCGCCAGGGCTGCATTGCTTGCGCTGGACTCGAGCACGGCGCCGGGCTGCTCGGCGACCGAGGCTCCCATGCCACCCAGGAAAACCGCCGCGCCGAGCGGCACGATGGCCCACAGCAGCATGCGCAGCAGGCGCCCGTACTCGCGCACGCCGCCGGCGGCCAGTGCCGCGAAGGCGAGCGGCGCCGGCGCGCGCGCGGCGCTGATGGCCGCGCCGGTCAGGAAGGGCGACAGCAGGAGCGTCATCGCGAGGGCCACGATGCCGCCCGCACTCACGGCCGAGGCGTGCTGGCTGTGCAGGCCGATCAGGTCCGCAATCGCCACCCCGTCGAGGCGCTGGGCCAGGGCCGTGGCGTGCACCGAGCGGTCGAAGGCGGCGCCCAGCATGGTCCAGAGGGGCAGGGCGGCAACCAGCGTCGGCAGCAGCATGGCCAGCAGCCAGAGCAGCAGGAGGCGCCATTGCAGGGCAGGGCGCAGGGCGGCGCCCAGTGAACGCAAGCCGGCATGGCCGCGTGACGCGGAAGTGTGCGGCGCCTGCGCGGGCGCCAGGGAAGCGGTCGTGGTCGTCATACGGTGGCGATGAAGGACAGGATGAGTTGGAAGAAGGCCGCCGCGTCGCTCGTCCAGCGGGTCGATGCGCTGCGCTTGGGGTCGATCGTGCGGCTGTCGTCGAGCTTGTTCACGTCGAGGTAGTGGCTGCGGCGCGGGTCGAGCTCGGCCGACACGGCGCGCGCCGGCCTGACCCAGGTGAAGGTGCGCCATTTCTCGTCAGGCGAAGTGGCGTGCCAGGCCACGGTCTCGCTGCTGCCGTCGGCGAAGCGCACCACCAGGGTCTGCGGCACGCTGGCGCCGTCGCGGCGCACGGTCACCCGGGTACGCCAGGGGAAGGGACCGCCCTGCCTGGCCTTCGGATTGGCCTTGCTCCAGTCGGCGCGCAGCCTGGCGATGCGCTCGTCCACCGCCGCCTGGCTGTCTTCGACGCGCTTGCCGTCCACCACGCGGGTGCCGGCCAGCGGCAGCTCTTCTTCGCTCGACAGCCTGGCCACCTTGTCGTCGATCCGCGCGGCCGCATAGACTTGCTGCGCAAAGACCTCTTCGACTGCGGCGCGCTCGCCGCTGCCGTCCGCCAGCGCCTCGCGCAGGTCGGCGATGCTCGGGTGGCGGAACTTCCAGCGCCGGTAGTATTCCTTGAAGCCGCGCTCCATGGCCTCGCTGCCGATGCGCTGCTCCAGGTCGCGCATCACGGTGGCGCTGCGGGTGTAGACCGGATCGATGCCCTGCAGGCGCTGCCAGGCGTTCTGGCCGGGCGCATCCAGCGGCCGCTCACGCGGGGCGAACAGGCGCATGGCGTCGAAGCCCTCGAATCCCGGATCGAAGCCGATTCGCTTCAGGAAGCCGGGGGCGGGATGGACCTGCTGTCCGCGGTCGCGCATCGCGCGGTTTTCCCAGTAGGCGGTCAGGCCTTCGTCGAGCATCGGCTCCTCGAACTCGTTGCTGGCCAGGATGCCCTGGAAGAAGTTGTGGCCGAGTTCGTGGATCGTCACGGCGTCCAGTTCATATTCCTGCAGCGATTTGGGCGGCACCGCGGCATGGCCGCACGCGGTGATGAAGGTCGGGTACTCCATGCCGCCGGCTTCCTGCGCGTTGTAGGGCGGGATCACGACGGTCAGCGTGCGGTAGGGGTAGGGGCCGAGCTTGCGCGAGAAATAGGCCAGCGAATCCTTGGCCGCCTTCATGACCGGCCTGGCGCTGGCCTCGTATTCCTGCGGGTACAGCACCTGCACGGTCACGATCGGGCTGCCGGGGCCGGTCCAGGTCTCCACCAGCGGCGGGGCGCTGCGCTTGTCCGCGGTCCAGGCGAAGTCGTGCACGTCGTGTTGCACGTAGCGGTGCGTCAGCAAGCCGTTCTTCTCGACGGGCGCACCCTGCAGCGCGCCAGTCGCGCCCACCGTATAGCCCTTCGGCACGGTCAGGCTCACGTCATAGCTGCCGAAATCGGCGTAGAACTCGGACTCCATGTGGAATTCGTGCGCATTCCAGCGTGGCGCGGTGGCGCCGCGCTCGCCCGGCAGTTCGAGCACCGCGATCTTCGGGAACCACTGGGCCACCAGGTGGAAGCTGCCGTAGTAGCCGGTGCGCGCGATCACGCGCGGCAGCTGGGTGGTGAAGGCCATGTCGAGCGTGGTCGAGGCGCCGGGGGCGACCGCCTCGGGCAGGTCGAGGCGCGCCACCGTGTGGTCGGTGGCCGGGCCGCCGTCCGGCTGGACGAAGCGCCATGGCACGGCGGCGCCGCCTTGAGTCACGCTGCGCAGCGCGATGTGGCCCCATTCGCCGTCGCCGATCTCGGCACCGCTGCGAAAAGCTTCGCCGCGCCGGCGCTGCTCGGTGAAAAAGCTGCTGCCTTCGCCTTCGAAGGCGTTCATGTAGAGGTGGATGTAGACGCTGCGCACCGGTACCGCGCTGCGGTTGCGCCAGGTGAGCTGCTGCTGGCCGGCGATCACGTGCTTGTCCGGGTCGAGCGTGGCGCTGATACGGTAGCTGGCCACGCGCTCGGACAGGGTCGCGTGGTCGCCGCTGCGGATGCCGCCCCAGGCATCCTGGCTGCTCGGCGCCGTGACGGCGGCGGCGTTCGGCGCGGCCAGCGCGATGCCGTCGAGCGAAGGCGTGGCCGCAGGCGGGGGCGCGTCGGCCTGGGCCAGCCAGGCGCCGGCGCCGCCGAAGGCCAGCAGAGCGGCGCATGCCAGCGCGCGCAGGCCTTGTCGCTTTCTTTGGATCTGCATGCAGGAGTCCCTTTCGTCGATGTTGTATTTATATGAGCACGACTATATCCAGAAGACCGATCGTTTTCTATGCTCAAGGGATGGATGGACGAAATACGGCGACGAAGTGCAGGAAAGCTTGTCAGGTTATAATCTCGCCGTTCTGGTGCCCGCGCATGCGCTCCGCATGTGCAGTTAAACGGGAAACACGAGGCAAAGGCGCTGCGCGCCCACGCCGAGGTGTGCTGCCCCCGCAACGGTCAACAAGCACCGCTTCGCATACGCGAAGCGGTAGGCTGCTCCAAACACCACTGTGCCGACAGGCATAGGAAGGTGGCGCAGTCCGTCTTGCGAGCCCGGATACCGGCCAGACAGGTGGAAGCGACCGCATGCGAGCAGCGTGGCGGCGCCTTCCGTTGAACGCCGGGCTTGCGGGGACGCAGGCCGGTGCCATTACCGAGAACATCCGAACATGAACTTTGCTGTCGTACCACGCAGCGCGCCGGCGGTGAAGCCGCTCGCGCTGGCTTGCGCCCTGTCCCTGTCCATCCTGGCCGCCAAGGCCGCCGCCCAGGACAGCCTGCCTTCGATCGTCATCACCGGCGCGCGCTTCCCGGCGCAGCCTGCCAGCGCGCCGATCGGCGCCACCGTGATCACGGCCGAGGACATCCGCCGTTCCGGCGCCGCCGACGTCAACGCGGCGATCCGCAAGGTCGGCGGCGTCTTCGGACGCCAGAGCCTGGACGCCTCGCCGGACTTCGCGCTCGACCTGCGCGGCTTCGGCTCGAACAGCGCCCAGAACCTGGTGATCCTGGTGGACGGCGTGCGCCTGAACGAGAACGAGCTGACCAATGCGGTGCTGTCGAGCATCCCGGTTGATACCGTCGAGCGCATCGAGATCCAGCGCGGCGGCAGCAGCGTGCTGTACGGCGAAGGCGCGACCGGCGGCGTGATCAACATCATCACGCGCCGCGCCGGCGCGAACGGCACCCACGGTTCGGTCTTCGCCGAAGCAGGGCGCTTCGACGCCCACGACCTGCGCGCCTCGATCACCCATGGCGCCGGCCCGCTTTCTTTTGATGTGGCGCTGGCCGACCGCGGCACCGACAACTACCGCGCCAACAGCGAGTTCAAGCAGAAGACCGCCAGCGGCGGCGTCCAGTACGCCTACGGCGCAGGCCGCGCCGGCCTGCGCTTCGAACATTCGGAGCAGGACGCGCGTTTCCCGGGTTCGCTCACCGAGGCCCAGTACCTGGCCAATCCGCGCCAGACCCTCACGCCGGATGATTTCGGCATCCTGGACACCGACCGCGTCAGCGCTTTCGTCGAGCACCGCGTCGGCAGCCTCGAGCTGGCCGCCGAACTCTCGCACCGCGAGCGCGAGGTCGCAGCCAGTTACTTCTACCCCGGCGGCGTCACCCGCGTCGCCTATGACGCCAGCCAGACCCAGTTCTCGCCGCGCCTGCGCCACACGGCCAGCCTGGGCGACAAGCGCAACGAGCTGGTGGCCGGCATCGACCTGATGCGCTGGGAGCGCCGGACCGAGTCCGATTTCTCGCGCGGCGACGCCGAGCAGGATTCGAAGGCCATCTACCTGCGCAACGAAGTCCTGTGGAACGCTCCCCACAATGCACGCCTGGCGATCGGCGGCCGCCACGAACGCTTCACCAAGGATTACTCCGACCCGCTGGCCTTCCCGCCGGTGCTGGGTGAGCACCGCAGGCAGTCGATCAACGCCTGGTCGCTGGAAGGCAGCGTCGACCCGATGCCGCAGCTGACCGTGTTCGCCAAGCTTGGCCGCAGCTATCGCATCGCCAACGTGGACGAGAACAGCCTGCGTTCGGGGCTTGAGGTGCTGGCGCCGCAGACCTCGCGCGACCTGGAGCTGGGCGTGACCGCCGGCGGCCCGGCGCGCCAACTGACTGCGCGCCTGTTCCGCCACCGCCTGACGGACGAGATCTTCTACGACCCGACCATCGGCTGGGGCGCCAACACCAACCTGGATCCGACCCGTCGCCAGGGCTTCGAGCTCGAAGCCCAGCAGGCCCTGACCCAGGACCTGCGCCTCTCCGCCAAGTGGCAGCGCGTGGACGCCGAGTTCACGGGCGGCCCGAACGCCGGCCGCGAGATGGTGCTGGTGCCGGAGAACGTCGTCACCGTGCGCGCCGCCTGGACCCCGGCCAGCGGTCACAGCGCCGACATCGGCGCCCAGTGGGTCGACAGCCAGCGCTACGGCAGCGACTTCACCAACAGCTGCGGCGCCCGCATCCCGTCGTACACCACCGTCGACGCGCGCTACGCCTACCGCATCAAGGGCTGGGAAGCGGCCATCAGCGCGCTCAACCTGGCCGACCGCCAGTACTACAGCAATGCCTTCGGCTGCCGCTCGGGCATCTATCCGAGCGACGGCCGCCAGCTGAAGCTGTCGCTGCGCTACGACTTCTGATGCGCGCCCCCCGACGCTTGAGCGCTGCGCTGCTGCTGTTCGCGGCGGCAGCCGGTGCGCAGGCCGCGCTGAGCGTGGTCGACGATGCCGGCCGCCGCGTCACCCTGCAGCAGCCGGCCCGGCGCGTCATCTCGATGGCGCCGCATGCCACCGAGCTGCTGTTCGCGGCCGGCGGCGGCGCGCGCGTGGTCGGGGCGATGAACTACAGCGATTATCCGGAAGCCGCGAAGAAGATCCCGCTGGTCGGCAGCAACAGCGTGATCGATATGGAGCGGGTGCTGGCCCTCAAACCCGAGCTGATCGTGGTCTGGCACACCGGGAACACGGCGCGCCAGATCGCCCAGCTCGAATCGCTGGGCGTGCAGGTCTTCCACAGCGAGCCGCGCACACTGGGGCAGGTGGCCGACAACATCGAGCGCCTGGGCCGGCTGCTGGGCACCGACGCGGCTGCCACGAGCGCGGCCGGGGCCTTGCGCGCCCGCCTGGCGGGCCTGCAAGCGCGCTACGCCCGGCGTCCGCCCGTGACGGTGTTCTACCAGATCTGGGACCAGCCGCTGTACACCCTCAACGACGCCCAGATCGCCAGCGACGCGATCCGGGTCTGCGGCGGACGCAACGTGTTCGGTACGCTCAAGGCCGTCGCGCCGGAGGTCGGCATCGAAGCGGTGCTGCAGGCCGACCCGGAGGCGATCATGGCCGGCAAGCGTCATGATCCTGCCAATCCCGGCCTCAAGCTGTGGGGGCCGTACAAGAGCATGACGGCGGTAAAGCGGGGCAACCTGTTGAGCGTGGATGGCGAATTGTTGACGCGGCCGGGGCCGCGCGTGATCGATGGCGCGGCCCGGCTGTGCGAGGCGCTGGAGGCGGTGCGGCAGCGCCGGCCGAAGTAAATCATTCCTCCGTTTCGCTCACGTTAATTCCGTAAGCAAATGCAAAATTCAGCCCTTCCTCAGAATGGCGGGCCGAAAAAGTGGTAATCTCCCGGCGTTTGCTCAATCTATTGTGGAAGGAAACCTATGCGTTCTCTGCGTTTTGCCCTCATCGCCGCCACCATGGTCGCCAGCACCGCGATCGCGTCGCCAGCCGACCCGAAGAACGGTGTCGACTACCAGACCCTGGCCGCGCCGCAACCGGTGCAGGCGACGGGCAAGAAGGTCGAGGTCATCGAATTCTTCGCGTACCATTGCCCGGCCTGCAACATGCTGGAACCGACGTTCAACCAGTGGATCAAGAAGCAGGGCGACAACATCGTCGCGCGCCGTATTCCGCTGCCTTTCCAGGGCCCGACCGATCCGGAAGCACGCCTGTTCCTGACCCTCGAAGCGATGGGCAAGCTCGACCAGTACCACCACCGCGTGTTCCAGGCCGTGCACGTGCAGCGCCAGCGCCTGACGAAGGATGACCAGATCATCGAGTGGGCGGTCAAGAACGGCCTCGACAAGGCCAAGTTCATGGAAACCTGGAACTCCTTCGGCGTGACCACCAAGCTGCGCCGCCTGAGCCAGATGTCGAGCGCCTACAAGGTGACCGGCACCCCGACCATCATCATCGACGGCAAGTACGTGGTGTCGCCGGGCCAGATCCAGGAAGCGAACAAGATCCAGGACGTCAACCAGCTGATGCAGGCGACCACCCAGGTCATGGACGCACTCGTCGCAAGGGCAGCCAAATCCAAATGAGCAAAGACGTCGAACGCGAAGTCCTCAAGATGTACGATGGGTCCCGGCCCAACGAGGACGACCTGTTTGAGACCAGCTATGTGAACCACATCGCGTGGTCGGTGGCGGTGCTCTGCACGGGCATCGCCATCTGGCTCGGCATTGCCCTCGTCAATGCCGAGAACCAGCGCCATGCCCTGATGACGAATATGTGCCCCGATCCGCTCTTCAAGGGCGGCATCGACAAGGCATGTCTCGTGACCGTGCGTTCGCGCGACCACTGGTGGGAGCACCTGTGGTACGGCGTCACGCATGTGAGCGGACAGTACGACGAGCACGTCTCGCGTTATCCCTCCCGGCGCACGACCGAACGCTGAGCCCTAAGTGCTCAGCGCCTTTCTTTCTTCCAGCGACAGCACCTGCGGCGGCTTCAGCGGCTCGCTCGTGCCCGCGCGGAAGAAGGGATTCTCCCGGTAGCCGCCGCCAAGGCGCGCCTTCATCAGCATCGTCCCGATCTTGCACACGGCCCAGGCCGTGCCCAGGGCGCTCGACTGCACGGGCCCCTTGGCCGATCTCGTTTCGACCCGGCAGCGCAGGGCCCCGAGCTGCCGATCGAGTTCCTCGTCGGGCGCATCCAGGCAGGCCCGCACCAGGCCCAGGTAGGAGGTGCGCGGGTCGCGCGGCGTGTTGCCGATCGGCGTGCGGCAGCAGCCGGTGTACCAGCGGTACAGCCCCTTGGGGCTCAGCGACATGCAGGCCAGGTGCTCGAGGCCTTCGTCGAAGCGCACGGCGGCGGGCAGGGTGGCGGCCACCTCGGTGCCGCCGAGCGGGTCGAGCACGGGGGGAGCCAGGAAGCGGCCATAGGCCTGGCAGTCCTTGCAGTAGCAGACGGCGCGCGCGGCCACGCGCCGGGCGTCGACCTGGCCGCGCAGCTTGCCGCAGCGGCAGCGTAATGCGAGCCTCATAAGGGGCCTCCCTGGACAATCATCGTGTCATGCCGAACAGTTATCATGGTTTTTCCATGGTGGCAAGCGCCGGCGCCGGCGGCGCCTTGCGTTTCGACTGCAGGACGATGGTGTTGCGTCCGCCGCCCGGACGGTCCTCGCCCGTGCTGGTATTCCGCAGGGTGAACTCCTCGGTGCGGCTGTCGTAGGAGATGAATTCGCCCTCGGCCTCTTCGGTCTGGACACCGTCCAGCGTGCGCCGCACCTTCGCCTTCGACATCAGTTTCACCATGGCCGAGCGATCGTCGTACTCGACGCGCTCGGCTTCGCCTTCCATCCAGCGTTCGCCGGGGCCGTCCGCCTTTTGGCGGAAGCGCACCTTGTTGCCGGGCTGCGCCTGCAGCAGGATGCGCTGGTAGCCGGCCGGCGACTCCTCGAAGCGCCCGCCGTCGGCACTGATCGTCAAGCTGCCGCGATTGACTTCCACCCCACCCGCCAGCGTGAACGTGCCGGTCAGGCTGTTGGCATCGCAGGAGCGGCAGGTGATCTGCGTCGGTTTGTAGGCATCGGCCTTTTCGGCCGCCGCCTGGCCCGCTGCAAGCAGCAGCAGGGCGGGAAGAATGCATCGTTTCATGGCGTGTCCCGTGTGGTGTTGTCCTGTTCCCGCATCAAGCGGGCAGCTTGATCACGAAGCGCGCCCCGCCCAGCGGCGCGCCGTCCGCATGCAGGCTGCCGCCGTGCAGCGCCACCGCCTTGCGCGCGATCGACAGGCCGAGGCCGAAGCCGCCGGTCGCGCGGTCGCGGCTGCGGTCGAGCCGGTAGAAGGGGTCGAACACCTTGTCGCGTTCCTCGACCGGGATGCCGGGCCCGTCGTCGTCGACCGTGATCTCGACGCCGCCCTCGGCGCGCGCCGCCGACAACAGGATGCGGCCGGCCGCATATTTCTGGGCGTTGCGCAGCAGGTTGCAGACGGCGCGCGCCAGCAGGCGGCGGTCGAGCGCGAGCTCGCCCAGGTCCTCGGGAAGAAGGCAGTCGAGGGTATGCGGCGAAGGCGGCAACATCTCGAGGCATTCGCGCAGCAGCGCGTCCAGCCGGGCCGGCTCGATCTGCAGCTTGCGTGTGCTGTCGAGCTTGCTCATGTCGAGCAGTTCGTTCACCAGGGAATTCAGTTCGCGCAAGTCGCCTTCCATCGCCCTGACACGCTTGCTCAGGTCGGGGTCCCTGGCGCGCGCGTCCAGCAGTTCGAGGCCGAATTCGAGCCGCGCGATCGGCGTGCGCAGTTCGTGCGACACCGAGTGCAGCAGGCTTTTCTGCGCTTCCAGCAGGTCTTCGATGCGGTCGGCCATGTGGTTGATGCGTTCGGCCAGCGGATAGATCGAGGCCGAGGGCTTCATCTGCGAACGCGCGGTCAGCTTGCCGCTGCCGAATTCGTCCGCCATGCGCGACAGCGACTGCAAGCCCTGCCAGTGCGAGCGCGACCACAGCGCGATCGGCACCAGCAGCGCGATGGCCACGATCACGTAGCGCAGCGCTTCCATCTTGAGCGCCTGCCCGATGTCCACCGGCAGGTCCTGCGCATGCAGCACTTCCTCGTGGCTGCCGATGTAGCGTTCGCCGTCGAGGTCGACGCGGCGGTAGAAGCTGCGATTGGTCGGATCGAGCACCAGTTCGCCGCGGTCGAGCAGCGCGCGCCGGCCGGCGGGCAGGGCGCTGCGTGCCTGCGCCAGCGGAATCAGGTCGTAGCGCACGTCCGACACGATGCGCACGTTGTTCAGGCGCGCCAGCCATTCGTCGCTTGGGGCCTGGTCGATATATTGTTCGAGCAGGAAGATCTGGGCAGCCGCCTGGCGGCGTGCGATGTCCTCGAGCGGATCCCCGAACAGCCGGCTGAAGGCGAAGTAAATCACGAAGGTGGCTGCCGTGATCGACAGCATGACCAGCACGAAGAAACGGAAGAATATCCGGTTCACGTGCCCATCCTGCATGACTCGCAGTTACGAATTGCTGCCAAACACATAGTATCTCCTTGGCAGCATTGTATAGGAGCAAACGTCTCTTAGGAATCTCCCTGCTGGCGCTTCCAAGCTTACAAATTGCAGACAATTCCTCGACAGTTCGAGGGGGAATGCGAGGCCGGGGATGCCTATGATGCTCAACATCAGGTCAAGGATTATCTGGTTTTCCGTTTGCCCGCCTGATATGCGAGTGTCGGCGGGTTTTTTTATTCTTAAGGTAACGATCGGTGGAGAAGAAGAAAATGAGGGAGTTGGGACGCACTCTGATCAACGCCGCCGCCGTTCTCGGCATGGGCGTGGCTTTGGCAGCCTGTGGCGGTGGCGGTGAAGGCACTGCCGTCATGAGGAACCAGACGGCAGGGCAGGGCATTGCCGTCGGCGAGCCGAATGGCGGCGTTCCGGTCGTTTCCGAGTACATCAAGATGGCCCAGGAAGCATCCTGCGCATCGACCCGCAACCAGCTGTATGTCGTCGACGGCAAGTACGTGCTGTGGGACCGTGCCGGCAACTGCGCCGACAATTCCCATAGCCAGACCCTGATGGGCGCCAATCCGCAGGCCGTGCTGTGCACTTCCGGTGACACGATTGCCGGTCCGCGTACCAGCTGCAGCGACGAGAGCGTGCGTGCCCTGTTCGACACCATGCTGAAGAACCTCGACAAGGCCGACCTGGGCCTGGGCGCCGGCCACAAGGTCGAGCCGGTCAGCTTCCTGCCCAAGTCGGGCACCCCGGTCGCCTTCAAGACCATCGTCAGCGAGAGCTTCTCGAACATCGAGACGGCGCGCGAAGTCGTGATCAAGGACGCGGCCGCCTGGTCGGCACTGTGGGCCGAACACAGCAAGACCCGCATCGCGGCGCCGGAAGTCGATTTCTCGCGCAACATGCTGGTCGCTATATTCCACGGCAACAACCCACCTTGCGGGCGCTTCGACGTGGTGTACGCCGGCTCGAAGGACGGCAAGCTGCTGGTCGAATACGAAGTCCGCGACATGTCGCCGGTCGCGCTGTGCCCGGCGGTTGTCACCCAGCCGATGCGCGTGGTCGCGCTACCGAAGGTCGATGCGCCGGGCGTCGCTACGCCGGTCGAGATCCGCAAGATCGTCAACGACTATGTCAACTTCACCACGGTCGAGCCGCATGTGCGCACCGCCATCCTCGAGCAGCGCAATGTCGTGGTGCGCGACGAGGCGGCCTGGGCCAGCCTGTGGGCCGAACATGCCGGCAGCGAGCACGCCTTGCCGAAGGTCGATTTCAAGGAGCAGATGGTGATCGGCGTGTTCCGCGGTCCCAAGCCGAGCACCTGCCACGGCGGCGGCGTCGGAAGCGTTGCCTTCCAGGACGGCAGGCTGCAGGTGGGCGTGGTCGACAGCGTCCCCGGGCCCGGCGTCTTCTGCGGCATGATGATCATCCACCCGGCGCACCTGGTCATCGTCAAGCGCAGCGAGGCGCCGGTGGAATTCGTGACAGAAACTCGTACCAACCAGTAACAATGCGTGAGAGTTCGGCTTGCCCGACGTAAAATGTTGGATTGCCGAACTCTCCCGATTGTGAAAGACATGAACAAGCTTTTCGCCCTGGTTCTGGCTGTCTCGGGCGGCGCCGCAAGCGCACAGACGCCGACCACCAACCCGATGCCCGACGGCAGCCGCGATATGTATGCGGGGCTGGGCCTCGTGTCGGCGCCGCGGTACGAGGGGGCGGACAGCAGGAAGCTCAGGGCATTGCCGGTGCTTCAGGTCCAATGGAGCAACGGCATCTTCATTTCCGGCATGAGCGCAGGGGTGCACCTGTCCGCCAGCCCGGTCGTCGAAGTCGGCCCGCTGCTGGCCATCCATCCGCGCCGCACCGAATCGGGCACCGGCAGCGGCGTCGGCGGCGTCGATGCCTTTGCCGCGATGCTGCCGTCGACCGAGCGCACGATGAAGGGCGCCAATCCGCTCGTCGGCATGGACGAGGTCAAGGCGCGCCTCGAGGCCGGCGCTTTCTTCAACTACTACCTGTCGCCGCAATGGCGCCTGACCAGCAGCGTACTGGCCGGCGCCGGCAACGACCGCAACGGCGTGCGCGGCGAGTTCGGCATCCAGCGCCTGGCAATGCAGCTGGCCCCGCACCACACGCTGTCGCTGTCGGCCGGCCTTGGCGTCGCCAACCGCGCCTACCAGCAGAGCTATTTCGGCGTCAGCGCCGAACAGGCCATGCGCAGCGGCAATCCCTATTACCGCCCCGACGGCGGCCTGAAGGACCTGCGCATCGGCGCGCGCTGGAACTGGGCGCTGTCGCCTTCCTGGATGCTGACATCGAGCGTGCAGGGAACGCGCCTGATGGGCGACGCCCGCCGCAGCCCGCTCGTCGAGCGGCCCAGCAACGTGACGGTTTCGACCGCCTTCGCCTACCGGTTCTGATGATGCGATTCGCACACGCCACCGCATGCGTACTGCTCCTGAGCTCGGCCAGCCTGGCCGCGGCGCAGGCGCTCGCGCCCGCGTCGGAGTGGGCGAGCTATCGCGACGCCTACCGCAGCCTGGTCGTGTTCGAAAAATACGGCGGCCCCAAGAGCCTGCTGCAGAACCACCTGCAGCTGCTGCCGCGCGAGAAGGGTGTATTGGGCGAGGGCCTGCAGCTGGTCCTGGCGGGCAAGACCGTGCAGACCAGCCTGGCGCTCGACGCCCTCGGCCGCGGCGTCCTGCCGCTGGTAAAAGCCGCCTACGACGAAAACGCCGTGCTGGCGCCGAACCGCAAGATCGGCCCCTTCAGCCTGCGCGCGCGGGTGACGATCACGCCGCGGGCTGACAACGTCTACGACACCGACGAGCTGCGCGCCGCCTGCGCCCAGGCGCTGGGCTATGCCCGCCACGTCGATGCCTCGGCACGCTCGCGCCAGTGCGCGGGGGTGCGCATGGTGTTTCCGAAGAAGGGCGTGGAGGCCTCGGTCAAGCTGCGCCGTCCGGACGGGGAGCAGGCGCTGCCGCTCACGCCTGGCGCGGCCTTCAGCGGCGACCCGGATGCCGACTTCCCGGCCGTGAACTATCGCTTCGGCGCCGAGCGGGCGCAGCTGATTACCTACAGTGCGCCGCTGGCGATCGTGCCTTTATTCGAATAACAGGTTTTCGTAGGGTGGGCGGGTTCCCCGCCCACGCGTTCAGCTAGAGCCGGCACTGTCGCGGCGTTTGCGCTGACAACTATCACCGCGTGGGCGGCAAAGCCGCCCACCCTACGAACATCAGTTCCAGGCAGACGGCGAGAACAGATAGCCTTCGCCCCACACCGTCTTGATCTTTTCCGAATCGGTATCCGCGAACTTGCGGCGCAGCTTGGAGATGCAGTTGTCGATGCTGCGATCCAGCCCGTCGAATTCGATCCCGCGCATCTTCTTGAGCAGGGCGTCGCGCGAGAGCACGCGGCCGGCGGCTTCGGCCAGCACCAGCAGCAGCTTGTATTCCGTATTCGACAGCACGCAGGGCTCGCCGCGCCAGACCACGCTGCGGTCGGTCGTGACGATGCGCAGCGCGCCGAACTGCAGCACGCGCGCATCCGCGCCGCCCTTGGCCTGGGCCGTGCGCCGCATCAGGGCGCGCAGGCGCGCCAGCAGTACGCGCGGCTGCACCGGCTTGTTGACGAAATCGTCGGCGCCCTGTTCCAGGCCCGAGACTTCGTCGTAGGAGTCCTCGCGCGCGGTCAGGATCAGGATCGGCACTTCAGACAGTTCGCGGATCTGGCGGCACACCACCATGCCGTCCAGGCCCGGCAGCATCAGGTCGAGCACGACGACGTCGGGCGAGAGCGTCTTGAAACGCTCCAGCGCCTGGTCGCCGCGCGTGACCAGGTCGACCGCGAATTCATAGCCGGACAGGTATTCGGTGACGAGCTCCGCCAGGCGTGCGTCGTCTTCCACCAACATCACTCGGTACATGCTTGTTTCTCCTTGGTCCGAGATTGTATAGAACTAGTTGCCCGACAGCACAGCCCCTACAAAGGGGGGACATTTGCTTACAGTTCGGTGACAATGATGCGCCCGGTCCACCATCGTGTAAAGTTGAGGAGCAACAACACCAACAACCCATGCATCGGAGACCACCGGATGAGACTTGACCGCCGCCCGCTCGGGCTGACCCTGATCGCTACCTTGCTTCTGGCCGCCGGCACAGCCGCGGCCCAGGAGACCGCCGTCGCACCCCCGGCCCAGGAGACCGCCGTCGCACCCCCGGCTGCGATGGTGCTGGAAAACGTCCCGCCCGTACGCGCCGGCCTGGCCAGCCAGGTGGCGAAGTACAACGACTTCAAGCCGACCTCCTACGCATCCTGGCACCCGACCAGGCTCGAGATGATCGTCTCGCGCCGCCACAACAACACGCCGCAGCTGTTCCGTGTGGCCAAGCCCGGCGCCCCGCTCGAGTTGATGACCGATTACGCCGAGCCGGTGCGGTCGGCCCAGTACGAGCCGCGCCACGGCAAGTTCTACGTATTCGGCCGCGATACCGGCGGTAACGAGGTGTTCCGCGCCTACCGCCGCGAGGTCGGGAAAACGGACGCGATTCCCGTCACGCCCGACAACCGCCGGGTGCAGGACACTGCCTGGGCCAGGAAGAGCGGCCGGCTGCTGTACGTGACGGTGCCGGTGGGCCGCCAGGGCTCGAACGACCAGGTCAACTCCACCGTCAGCATCGTCAACCCGACGCAGCCGGAACAGGCGCGCGTGCTGGCCGAACTGCCGGGCGGCGGCTGGGGCTCCTTCGAGTTCTCGCACGACGACAAGCAGCTGGTGTACAGCGAGTACGTGTCGGCCAACGAGTCCTACCTGTGGCTGATGGACGTCGCCAGCGGCAAGAGCCGCCGCCTGACCGAAAAGGGCGCCGAGAAGGTCGCCTACGGCAATGCCACATTCTCGCGCGACGGCAAGGGCATCTACACGACCAGCGACCGCGGCTCGGAATTCCAGCGCCTGGTCTACATCGACATTGCCAGCGGCAAGGAGACCGTGCTGACGCCCGACATCAACTGGGACATCGACAGCTTCGACCTGACCGACGACGGCAAGCTGCTCGCCTTCGTGGCGAATGAAGACGGCAGCAGCGTGCTGCGCATGATGTCTACCCGTGACCGCAAGCTGGTGGCGCAGCCGAAGCTGCCGATGGGCGTCATCGGCCGCATCGAGTGGCACAACAACAGCCGCAACCTGGCGCTGTCGCTGTCCTCGGCGCGCAGCCCGTCGGAGGTCTACAGCATCGACGCCAGGACTGCCGCGGTGACGCGCTGGACCCGGCACGAGAAGATGGACGTCGACATGAACAAGTTCGTCGAACCCTCGCTGGTGCGCTGGAAGTCCTTCGACGGCCGCGAGATCTCGGGCTTCGTCTACCGGCCGGACGCCGCCAGATTCCCCGGCAAGCGCCCGGTGGTGATCAACATCCACGGCGGTCCGGAAGGGCAGTCGACGCCGGGCTTTTTGGGCCGCAACAACTACTACACCGACGAGATGGGCCTGACGGTGATCTACCCGAACGTGCGCGGCTCGACCGGCTACGGCAAGAGCTTCCTGAAGCTGGACAACGGCAAGCTGCGTGAAGATTCGGTGAAGGACATCGGCGCGCTGCTCGACTGGATCGCGACCCAGCCCGACATGGACGCCTCGCGCGTGGCGGTGGTGGGCGGCTCCTACGGCGGCTACATGACCCTGGCGGTGTCGACCATGTACCCGGAGCGCATTGCCGCGGCGATCGACATCGTCGGCATCTCGAACTTCGTCACCTTCCTCGAGCGCACCGAAAGCTACCGTCGCGACCTGCGCCGCGTCGAGTACGGCGACGAGCGCGATCCGGAAATGCGCAAGTGGATGGAAGCGACGGCGCCGGCCAACAATGCGTCGAAAATCAAGAAGCCGTTGTTCGTGGTGCAGGGCAAGAACGACCCGCGCGTGCCATGGCAGGAGGCCGACCAGATCGTCGCCACGGTGAAGAAGAACGGCACGCCGGTGTGGTACATGACGGCGAACGACGAGGGACATGGCTTCGGCAAGAAGGCGAATGCCGATTACCTGTTCTATTCGACGATCGACTTCTTCAATACATACCTGCTCAAGTAGGCGATGACGTGGCCGGCCCCGCCGGCCACGTCATCCATTTACGCGGTCGCGAGATATTCCGCGATCGCTTTCCCGACCTCGGTCGTGTTCGCCGCCCCGCCCATGTCCGGCGTGCGCGGCCCGTTCACCAGGCAATGCTCCATCGCCCGCACCAGCGCATCGTGCGCCTCGGTATAGCCCAGGAAGTCCAGCATCATCGCCCCCGACCAGATCATGGCGATCGGGTTCGCGATGTTCTTGCCGTAGATGTCCGGCGCCGAACCGTGCACCGGCTCGAACAGCGAGGGGAAGCTCCGCTCGGGATTGAGGTTGGCCGAAGGGGCGATGCCGATCGTGCCGGTGCAGGCCGGCCCCAGGTCCGACAGGATGTCGCCGAACAGGTTCGAGGCCACCACCACGTCGAAGCGCTCGGGCGACAGCACGAAGCGCGCCGCCAGGATATCGACGTGGTACTTGTCCCAGCGGACGTCCGGGTAGGCCGCTCCAACAGCCGCCACGCGCTCGTCCCAGTAGGGCATCGAGATCGCGATGCCGTTCGACTTGGTGGCGGCGGTCAGGTGCTTCTTCGGACGGCGCTGCGCCAGGTCGAAGGCGTACTTGAGGATGCGGTCGGTGCCCTTGCGGGTGAAGATGGCTTCCTGCAGCACCAGCTCGCGCTCGGTGCCTTCGAACATGCGCCCGCCCACCGCCGAGTATTCGCCTTCGGTGTTTTCCCTCACCACGTAGAAGTCGATGTCGCCCGGCTTCTTGTTGGCGAGCGGGCAGGGCACGCCCGGCATCAGGCGCACCGGGCGCAGGTTGACGTACTGGTCGAATTCGCGCCGGAACTTCAGCAGTGAACCCCACAGCGAGATGTGGTCGGGCACCGTGTCCGGCCAGCCGACCGCGCCGAAGAAGATCGCGTCGACGCCATCCAGCTGCTGCTTCCAGTCGTCCGGCATCATCTTGCCGTGCTGGAGGTAGTAGTCGCAGCTGGCCCATTCGAAGCTGACGAACTCCAGCGGGATGTTGAACCGCTGCGCCGCCGCCTCGACGGCGCGCAGGCCCTCTGGCATGACTTCCTTGCCGATGCCGTCGCCGGCAATCACGGCGATCCTGTGCTTCTTCATTGCGCGCTCCTGTGCTGTTTGCATGTCGGTCGTCAGCTTAGCAAGAAAACGCTGCGTTTATAATCCCCGTTAGTGTGGCCTTATAGAACACGAATCGTGAATAATCAAATCGAGAACGGCGGCATGCGCGCAGGCGACCTGCGGGTGTTCGTCGAGGTGGTGCGCAGGGGCAGCTTCAGCGGCGCGGCGGAAAGCCTGGGCATGTCCGCGGCCTTCGTCAGCAAGCGCATCGGCGTGCTGGAGGCGCAGCTCGGGGTGCGGCTGTTCGAGCGCTCCACGCGGCGCGTGCTCATCACGGAAGAGGGCGAGCAGGTCTATGCCAGGGCCCAGCTGATCCTGGAACAGCTCGACGACATGCTCGACGACGTCTCCGAGCGGCGCCAGGAGCCGGCCGGGCGGCTGCGCATCTGCAGCAGCTTCGGTTTCGGGCGCAACGTGGTGGCGCCGGTGATTGCCAGGCTGGCCGCCAGCCACCCGAAGCTGCAGATCCGCCTCGAGGTGTTCGACCGCCTGGTCGATCCGGTGGCCGAAGGCTTCGACCTGGACGTGCGCATCGGCGACGACCTGCCGCCGCAGCTGGTGGCGCGCAAGCTGATGGACAACCACCGCATCCTGTGCGCCGCACCAGGCTATATCGCGCGGCACGGCATGCCGAAGTCGCTGAAGGAACTCGCCAGCCACCAGTGCCTGGCGATCAAGGAACGCGACCACCCGTTCGGCACCTGGCGCCTGCACGGCAAGGGCGGCGAGGAGACGGTGCGGGTGTCCGGCGCACTGTCGACCAACCACGGCGAGATCGCGCTGCGCTGGGCGGTGGAAGGCGCCGGCATCGTGCTGCGCTCGCTGTGGGATGCGCGGGTCTACCTGGAAAGCGGCGCGCTGGTGCAGGTGCTGCCGGACTACACCCAGCCGGCCAGCGTGTGGGCCGTCTATCCACAGCGCCTGAGCGGATCGGGCAGGGTGCGCGTCTGCGTGGACTTCCTGCGCCGGCACCTGGGGCAGCCGGGCGCCGGGCTTGGCGCGGGCGACGCGCTTCGCTAAGATGCCTGTCTCAAGCTTGTCAACTCATCCAGGACATATTGTGTGGCTACCCGGTGACCCGATACCTGAATTCGTGGCCAGCACGGCGCAGAATCCGCGCTATACCTTCTACACGACCGGGGGCCGCTACGTCGTCCTGAGTTTCCTCGGCAGTGCCGGTATTGCTGCGGTGCGCGAGGTGGTCGGCTACGTCGAGCGGCGCCGCGTCCTGTTCGACGACGAGTAGCTGTGCTTCTTCGGTGTTTCGGTCGATCCGGGCGACGAGGCCTGCGAGCGGGTGCGCACGATCCTGCCCGGCATACGTTATTTCAGGGACTTCGACCGAAAACTCAGCAGCCGGTTCGGCGCGATCGGGGACGGGTACCGGCCCTTCACGCTGGTGCTCGATCCGATGCTGCGCGTGCTCGCCCATATCCCGCTCCTGTCCGCCGAGCAGCACAATGCCGCGCTCGAGGAGACGATCGGCCGCCTGCCGCCGGTCGCCCAGCATGCCGGCACCGAACTGCATGCCCCGGTGCTGATCCTGCCGCGGGTGTTCGAGGAAGACCTGTGCCGGGAGCTCATCGCGCTGTACGAGCGTCATAGCGGGGTCGAATCCGGCTTCATGCGCGAGGTGAACGGCAAGACGGTGGAGGTCAAGGAGCGCAGCTTCAAGCAGCGCAAGGATGTCGAGTTCGATTCGCGCCCGGAATTCGCGGCCCTGAGGCAGGCCATCCATGCCCGCCTGCAGCGCCGCCTGCTGCCGGAGGTGCGGCGCGCCTTCCAGTTCAACATCACCCGGATCGAACGCCACCTGGTGGCGCGCTACGATGCCAGCGAGGGCGGATTCTTCCGTCCCCACAAGGACAATACCAGGCTCGGCACCGCGCACCGCCGCTTCGCCTGCACGATCAACCTGAACGCCGGCGAGTACCAGGGCGGCGACCTGCGCTTTCCGGAATTCGGCCCGCGCTGCTACCGGGCGCCGACCTGCGGCGCCGTCGTCTTCTCCTGTTCCCTGCTGCACGAGGCGACGCCGGTGGTGGCAGGGACGCGCTATGCATTCCTGCCCTTCTTCTACGACGAGCAGGCCGCGCAGCAGCGCGAGCGCAACCGCCATTCCCTGACCGGGCAGGTGTTCGACCGGGCCAAGGGGCAGGACGAGAACAGCGTGTAGCCGCGTTCATGTCAGGGCAGGCAGCGTCCATGTCATCAAAACCGGGGTTCGCCGCATTCCGCTGAGCCGGCACGCCGGCCCGGCTAGCGTAGCCTTCCCGAACCTGAAGAAAGAGACAGCGCATGAAATCGACCCTGCTCGGCCTCGTGGCCAGCCTCGCCCTGGCCACCTCACCCGCACACGCCATCGACGCCACCGGCCACTGGAAAGGCCGCATCGCCGATTCCCTGAACCTGCACCTGGAATTCGCCCGGGCGGCCGACGGCAAGTGGGAAGGCAGGCTGGCGGTGCCCCAGCAGGGCTTCAAGACCAAGGTGGAGCAGCTGAGCGTCGGCGAGGAACAGCTCGGATTCAGGCTGCCGCTACTGAACGCCGGCTTCACCGCGCGCTGGAGCGAGCAGGACCAGGCCTGGATCGGCACCTGGAGCCAGAACGGCCAGGCCGTGCCGCTGCGCCTGAAGCGCACCGATGCCGCGGCGCTCAAGCCGAAACGTCCGCAGTTGGAGGCGATCGCCGCGCGCCAGCCGAGCTATGCCAGTGTCGAGGTCGGCTTCGCCAATCCGGCGGGCGGCCACAGCCTGGCTGGAACCCTGACCGTCCCCCAGGGCAAGGGGCCGTTTCCGGCGGTCGTGCTGGTGCATGGTTCCGGTCCCGTCGATCGCGACGAGACCATCCGCGAGCACAAGCCCTTCCTGGTGCTGGCCGACCACCTGAGCCGCCAGGGTATCGCGGTCCTGCGCTACGACAAGCGTGGCGTTGGCAAGTCGGGCGGCGTGTACAAGGACGCGACCACCCGGGACTTCGCCGGCGATGCCGAGGCCGCGGTCGCTTTCCTGCGCGGCCGTCCCGAGGTCGATGCGACACGGATCGGCATGGTCGGCCACTCGGAAGGCGGCATGATCGCGCCGATGGTGGCGGCGCGCGACCCGGGCCTGGCCTTCGTCGTGATGCTGGCCGGCCCCGGGGTGCGCGGCGAACTGCTGATGGTCGAACAGATCGCGCTTGGCACGAAAGCCGCGGGGATGCCGGAGGAAGCGGTGGCCAGGGAGCGTGAGCTGAACCGCGCGGTATTCGCGGCCATCGTGGCCGAGCCGCGCCCCGAGCTGGCCGGCGACAAGGCGCGCCGGATGATGAAGGAGGCCGAACGCAAGGGAATCCTGCCGGCCGGGACGGCCGCGGCGCGCGCCAGGGAATTCACCTCGCCCTGGTTCCATGCCTTCCTGCGGCACGAACCCGGGCCGGTCCTGCAGTCCGTGCGCCAGCCCATCCTGGTGCTGAACGGCGAGCGCGACCTGCAGGTGCCGGCGGCGATGAACCTGACGGCGATCCGCAGCGCGCTCAAGAGCAATTCGCGCGCCGTGGTGAAGGAACTGCCGGCGCTGAACCACCTGTTCCAGACCGCGCGCACCGGGGCCGGAACCGAATATGCCGACATCGAGGAAAGCGTCGCGCCGCTCGCGCTCGATACCGTCAGCGACTGGATCCTGGCAACGGTCAAGTAGCCGCGCGACAGCTTAAAATAGCCATATGGAAAAAATTGCGCCAGCCGACCACGAGTCGCCGCTTCCGTCCAGCCTGGCCACCCGGCTGGGAGGCTGGTCGCACCGTGCCCAGCAGTATCCGGTGTTCGGCAAGACCTGGTACGGCTATCGCATGCGCTCCTTCCGCGCCCCGATGATCCTGTTCGCGCTGGTCCTGGCCTTGCTGGCCGCGCTGGTTCCCACACCGCCGCCGGAAGTCGACCAGCTGGCCTTCTGGTTCACCTTTCCGGCGATCTGGCTGGTGGTGGCCACCGCCCTGGCGCTGGGGCGCGGCCTGGCGGTGCTGGTGCGCGCGCGCGGCTGGCGTCCGCGGCGCGAAGCGGCCGGCATCGTGTGCGCATTGCTGCTGGGCGTGCTGCTGGCCTGGTCGCTGACACCTTTCGTGAGGACCGGCGGCCAGCCGACGCAAGGGCAGGCGTCCGCCGAACTGCAGGCCGAACAGGCGCGCGACAACCGCCTGGTCAACCTGGTGATCTGGTTTCCGGTGCTGGTCTGGCTGGCCGGCCCCTTCGACCTGGCCGCCTACTTCCGCCAGCGCAGGCTGCTGCGCGAGGCCGCCCTGCAGGCGCAGGCGGAGCGTTACAAGCACCAGCGCAACGAAGTCGAGGTGAAGCTGGCGGTGCTGGCCAGCCAGGTCGAGCCGCACTTCCTGTTCAATACGCTGTCGGGCGTGCGCGCCGCCATGCTGTCCGATCCTGACCGCGGCATCGTCATGATCGACCACCTGATCGACTACCTGCGCTCGACCATCCCGCAACTGCGCGCCGACCGCGCCAGCACCTTCGTCACCCTCGGCTCGCAATGCGATTCGGTGCGGGCCTACCTGGGCGTGATCGCGGCGCGCATGCCGCGCCTGCGCACCGAGGTCAGCTGCGCGCCGGAGCTGCGCGCCGCCCTGATTCCGCCCCTGATGCTGATCTCGCTGGTGGAGAACGCGGTCAAGCATGGCATCGAGCCCAGGAAAGGGCCGGCGCAGATCCAGGTGACGGCCGCCTCCCGCGAGGCGGATGGCCTCAGGATGCTGGAGCTGAGCGTGATCGACGACGGCATCGGCTTCTCCGCATCGAGCGGCAGCGGCATTGGCCTGGCGAATATCCGCGAGCGCCTGAAGCACCTGTACGGCGGCGCCGCCGCGCTCGAACTGCGCACCGGCGAGGAATGTGGCGTGGTGGCCAGCATCGTGCTGCCGCTGGTCGAGACCATGGAGGAAGATTGAGAATGCCGACCGCGATCATTGCCGACGACGAGGACCTGCAGCGCGCCGAGCTGCAACGCCTGCTCCTGCTTGCCTGGCCGGAGCTCGAGATCATCGCCTCGGTGGAAGACGGCAGCGAAGCGCTGGCCGCGATCGCCGAGCTGGAACCAAGCGTGGCCTTCCTCGACATCCGCATGCCCGGCATCAGCGGGCTCGAGGTCGCGCGCGCCAGCGCGGGCAACGCCTGCGTCGTCTTCACGACCGCCTACGACAGCCATGCGATCGACGCCTTCGACCTCGGCGCCGTCGACTACCTGCTCAAGCCGGTCAACGGGGCCAGGCTGGAACAGGCCTTGCAACGCGTGCGGACCCAGCTCGCGGCGGGCAAGGGCGATGCCGAGCGCGCCAGGAGCTGGATGGAACTCGACCAGCGCCTGCGTCCGAACGCCGCCCAGGAGCGGATCCGCTGGATCAGCTGCACGGCGGGCAACGTCATCAAGCTGTTCCCGATCGACGAGATCCTGTTCTTCGAATCGGACACGCGCTACACGCGGGTGGTCACCGCCCTGGATGAAGGCTTGATCCGGATGCCGATCAAGGAGCTGGCGGCAGGCCTGGACCCCGACCAGTTCTGGCAGATCCGGCGCGGCACCCTGGTGTGCGCCCGCGCCATCGCGCGCATCCGCCGGGACGAGCTGGGCAGCTTCATCGTCGAGCTGCGCGAGCATCCGGCGCAGCTGAAGGTCGGCCAGACCTATGCCTGGCGCTTCCGCAACGAAGTGCTGCTCCGCTGAGCTTTCAGTCCAGCCAGGGATGGGCCGCCAGCCAGCGCCCAAGCTCGTTGTCATTGGCGCATTGGAGCTTGTTGAAGATGTTGGCGCGGTGCGTCTCCACCGAGCGATGGCTGCAGGGCGGCACCAGCATGCGTGCGATCTCCTTGTTGGGCTGGCCCAGCCCGACCAGCCGCGCCACCTCGCGCTCGCGCGGCGTTAGCTCGGCCCACATGCGCAGCGCCTGGGCGCGGGAACGGGCCAGGGCGGTGGCGGCGGGCAGCTTGTCGAGCAGCCGCTGGGTGTCCGGCTTTTCCACCCAGTCGTAGGCGCCGCGCCGCACCGCTTCCAGGGCGGTCGGGATGTCGCCGTGCGCCGACAGGAACAGGGTCACCAGCGGGCTGTGCGCGCCCAAGAGGCGCTCGAAGACTTCCAGGCCGCTCATGCCGCCCATGCGCAGGTCGAGGATCACGCAGCCCGGCTGGCGCAGGTCGACGGTGTCGAGGAAGGCCTCGCCGGAGTCGAAGGCCTGCACCGCCATTCCCTGCGAGAACAGCAGCAGGAGCAGGGAGCGGCGCAGGGCTTCGTCGTCGTCGACGACGTACAGGGTCAGTGGCGCTTCTTTCATGACTCTTTCATGGCTCTTTCATGGAACGATGGGCAGCGTGAACGAGAAGGTGGCGCCGCCGCCCGGCCGGTTGTCGACGCCGATGGCGCCGCCGTGGGCCTCGACGATGCTGCGGCAGATGTTCAGGCCCAGCCCGAGGCCATCGGGCTTGGTTGTGAAGAAGGGAGAGAACACCTGGTCGAGCTGCCCGGCCGGAATCCCCGGTCCCTGGTCGGCCACGCCGATGCGCAGCCCTCCCTCGCTGTGGCGGCAGGCCAGTTCGATCGTGCGGCGGTGACGCGGCTGGTCCTGCATGGCCTGCAGCGCATTATGGACCAGGTTGACGAGGACCTGCTCGAGCAGGACCCGGTCGCCGCGCACCCGGGCGCCGGCGTCCTCGATCAGCAGGCGCAGGGTGGCGCCCTGGGCTTTCAGCTCGGGCTCGAGCAGGGCTCGCGCATGGGTGAGCACGTCCACCATCGCCAGGATTTCGTACTGGCCCCGTTGCGGGTTGATGAAGGCGCGCACCCGCTTGACGATTTCGCTGGCGCGCTGCGACTGGCCGACGATCTCGTCGAGCGCACCCGGCAGCAGATCGGACGGTCCCTGCGCGGCCAGCGCGCGCGCCGCCATGGCGAAATTGGACAGGGCCATCAGCGGCTGGTTGAGTTCGTGCGCCAGCGTCGAGGCCATCTCGCCGACGCTGGCCAGGCGCGCGCTGCGCTGCAGGCGCAGTTCCTGGTCGCGCTGGCGGGCTTCGGCCTGCTTCTGCGCGGTGATGTCCACCACGGAGCTCATCCAGCCCCGGTGCACGCCCTGGGCGTCGACCAGCGGGGCGGCGTAGACCATCGTGATGACGTCGTGCCCGTCCTTGTGGCGGATGCGCGATTCGAAGCCGTGCGGCGCGGCGCGGCCCTGCAGGGCCTCGTCGCTTTCGCGCGCCTGCTTTTCCAGGTCGTCCGGATGCCAGTAGGGGTAGGGCGGCCGGCAGCCGAGCAGTTCCTCGGCGCTGTAGCCGACCATGGCGCACAGCGCCGGGTTGACGTAGATGATCTTCCCGTCCGGGTCGCGGGCGCGCATGCCCACCAGCAGGGAATCTTCCATGGCCTTGCGGAAGGCGTGCGCTTCTTCCAGGTCGCGGGTGCGCTCGTCGACCCGGCGCTCCAGCTCCAGGCGCGCGGTGCGCTGTTCGACGAAGCGCCGCTCGCGCAGCCGCCAGTACAGGGTGCCAAGCAGCAGCAGCGCGACGGCCAGCGCCGTGAGCGCGAGCGCGGAGCGGCGTGCCTGCGCCACTTCCTTCATATCCGAGGTGACGGTGAGGGTCCAGCCCAATTCCGGCAGCGGAGTGTCGAGCGCGAGCAGGGTTCTTCGTTGTCCCTGCACCTGTGTGCGCAGGACGAAGCCGACGCCGTCGGGTCGCGCCTCGATCTTCCACGGCAAGACCTCGAAGCGCGTGCGCTTGCCGTACTGGCCGTGTTCGGCGATCCAGCGGGCGTCTTGCGCGGACACCGGCCGGATAGCCTGGTACAGCCATTCGGGCACGCCGCTCAGGAAGACGATGCCGCGGCTGTCCCTGAGCACGACCGGTTCGAGCCCACCCATCCAGGTGGCCTGCAGCGCCTCCAGGCTGATCTTGACCACGGCCACGCCGAGGATGGCGCCGTCCACGCGCACGGGTTCCGCGATGAACAGGCCGGACTGGCCGGTGGTGAGCCCGAGGCCATAGAACAATCCGCGGCGGCCCTGCACGGCGTCCTCGAAGTAGGCCCGCTGCCGGTAGTTCTGCCCGACGAAGCTCGAGGGCGTGTTCCAGTTGCTGGCCGCCAGCGTCAAGCCATCGCGGTCGACCAGGTAGAGCGCGGCGGCGCCGGTGGTCGCCTGCAGGTCGGCGAAGTAATCGTTGGCGCGCGCCCGCAGGGAGGCATCCTGCGGGAGGCGCAGCAAGTCCTGCACGCCCGGGTGGCGCGCCACGGCATGCGGCAGGAAGTCGTGCTTCTCGACCAGGCCGCGCAGGCCCAGCGCCTGCGCCGCGGCGGCCTGCTGCAGGGCCTGGGTCTTGGCCTGCAGTTCGCGCTGCTCGGCCCAGTGTCCCGCGGCCGCGATCAAGACCAGCGCTCCCACGGCGGCAAGGAGCCCGCGCCAGTAACGGGCGATGAACGGGCGGGCCATTCGGTTTCCTCAGGATCAGATCACGAGAAGATAGCAGTTGCGCCGGCGCTTTGGAATGCTTCTGCGTAGTTTTACGGAGGCGCTCGCGCCGACATCCCGGATGCGCGCCGTACGGCCGCGCGGGATAGTAAGGGCCTGGAAACGGGCGACGCGTCGATCTCCCGTGCATCACAGGAGACAACATGACTGCAGTCACAACGCGGCCGGCCGTCGAGGGCCGCGCCCAGGCCGGAGAACGGATTTCCGGCAAACGCTTGCGCGCCATCTTCGTCGGCTCGTCCGGCAACCTGGTCGAGTGGTTCGACTTCTACTGCTATTCGGCGTTCGCGCTGTACTTCGCGAGTTCCTTCTTTCCGGCCCAGGACCCGACCGCGCAGATGATGTCCACGGCCGGCATCTTCGCCCTCGGCTTTTTCGTGCGCCCGATCGGCGGCATCCTGTTTGGCCGCCTGGCCGACCGGCGCGGCCGCAGGACGGCCCTGATGGCCTCGGTCCTGCTGATGTGCTTCGGCTCGCTCCTGATCGCCTGCGCGCCGACCTACGCCACCGCCGGCATCCTGTCGCCCTGCATCCTGCTGCTGGCGCGCCTGCTGCAGGGCCTGAGCCTGGGCGGCGAATACGGCGCCAGCGCCACCTATCTGTCGGAAATGGCGGATTCCAAGCACCGCGGCTTCTATGCCAGCTTCCAGTACGTGACCCTGATCGGCGGCCAGCTGCTGGCACTGCTGCTCCTGCTGGTGCTGCAGCGCTACCTGCTCTCGGACGAGCAGCTGCGCGCCTGGGGCTGGCGGATTCCCTTCTTCATCGGCGCGACCCTGGCCGTGCTAGCCCTGACCATGCGCCACAACATGCCGGAGACCGACTCCTTCGAGGCGGCGCGCAAGAAGGCCAAGAAGATGGGCGGCCTGCAGCAGCTGATGCAGCACCCGCGCGAGGTCCTCCTGGTGATCGGCCTGACGATGGGCGGCACGCTGGCCTTCTACGTCTACACCACCTACATGCAGAAATTCCTGCGCCTGTCGGTGGGCCTCACCGACGCCCAGACCACGGCGGTCTCCGCGGCCTCGCTGCTGTTCGCCATGTGCCTGCAGCCGCTGTACGGCGCGCTGTCCGATCGCATCGGCCGCCGTCCGCTGCTGGTGGGCTTCGCGCTGCTGGGCACCCTGTTCACGGTGCCGCTGCTCACGGCCATCCGCAACGCGTCAGGCCCGTGGGAAGCCTTTGCCCTGATCGCCTGCGCCTGGATCATCGTGTCCGGCTACACCTCGATCAACGCGCTGGTGAAGGCCGAGCTGTTCCCGGCCACCATCCGCGCCACCGGCGTCGGCGTGCCGTACGCCTTCGCGGTATCGGTGTTCGGCGGGACGGCCGAGTACCTGGCGCTGTGGTTCAAGTCGATCAACCTGGAGAGCGGGTTCTACTGGTATGCGACGGGCGTGATCGCCTGCACCCTGGTGGTGTGCTGGTTCATGCGCGATACCGCGGCGAATTCGCGGATCGATGCGGAGGCGCGGGGCTAAGCCTATCGCTTCTGCCCGTCCTGAAAAGCAAACGGCCCGCGAAAGCGGGCCGTTTGCATTCACGAACGAGAAGGGCTTAGGCCGCGTTCTGGTTCACGAAGTCCCAGTTCACGACATTCCAGAACGCGTCCAGGAACTTGGCGCGCGCATTGCGGTAGTCGATGTAGTATGCGTGCTCCCAGACGTCGGCGGTCAGCAGCGGCTTGTCCGAGGTGGTCAGCGGGGTGCCGGCGTTCGAGGTGTTGACGATGTCGACGCTGCCGTCGGCCTTTTGCACCAGCCAGGTCCAGCCCGAACCGAAGTTGCCCAGTGCCGACTTGTTGAACTCTTCCTTGAACTTGTCGAACGAGCCCCACTTGGCGTTGATCGCGTCAGCGACCTTGCCGGTCGGTGCGCCGCCGCCGTTCGGGGTCATGCAGTTCCAGAAGAAGGTGTGGTTCCACACCTGGGCCGAGTTGTTGAACACACCACCGGTCGACTTCTGGATGATCTCTTCCAGGGACATGTTTTCGTACTCGGTCCCCTTGATCATGTTGTTCAGGTTGGTGACATAGGTCTGGTGGTGCTTGCCGTGGTGGTATTCCAGGGTCTCGGCCGAGATGTGCGGCTGCAGGGCATCCTTAGCGTACGGCAGTGGCGGCAGGGTATGTTCCATGTTCAATTCCTTGTGCGTTGGTTGGACGGGTTTTGTTCCAAAACCGCCCTATTCTAAACCGGATAGCGCGATGTTGCATGCTTGGCTAGTCATTCGGATCACCGGGCGCGGCCTGCACGCTGGACACGACGATGTCGGCCGTGCCGCCGGCCAGCCGCAGGCTCAGCTTGTTGCGTGCCTTGACCTGCGCCGGGTCGCGCAGCACCTCGCCCTTGACGTTGCGGACGATGGCATAGCCGCGCTCGAGCGTGCGTTGCGGGTTCAGCAATTCCAGTTGCGCCGCCAGGGCCTCGAGGGCGTCGCGCCGCCGTTTGACGGCGTTGCACAGGCTGGTGTTCAGGTGGCGCCCGTCCGCCAGCAATTGCGCGCGCATGGCGCGCATGTCGGGACGGTGGCGCATCCAGCGCTGCTGCAGCTGGGCCAGCACCAGGTTCTGGCGGTTCACCGGAGTGCGCACCGCATGGGTCAGGGCGGCCGCCATCGACAGCAGCTTCACCCGCTGGTGGCGGATCTGGGCCGAGGGGCTGAGCAGGCGCCGGCTATAGCCGTCCAGGCCCTGGCTGGCTTCCGACAACGTGCGGCGCATGGCGCGGCGCAGGTCCTGGGCGTCGCCCGACAGGGAGGCCAGCCAGTCGGCGCGCGGCGTGACCGCCAGTTCGGCGGCGGCGGTCGGGGTGGCGGCGCGCACGTCGGCGGCGAAGTCGGCGATGGTGACGTCGGTCTCGTGGCCCACGCCGGAGATCACCGGAACCTGGCAGGCGTCGATGGCGCGCGCCACGCATTCCTCGTTGAAGCTCCACAGGTCTTCGATCGAGCCGCCGCCGCGGCACACCAGCAGCACGTCGGCTTCCTGGCGCCGGGACGCGGTCATGATGGCTTCGGCGATCTTGTCGGCAGCGAACTGGCCCTGCACCGGGGCCGGATAGAGGATCACGCGCACGTGCGGCGCGCGGCGGCGCAGGGCGGTGAGCACGTCGCGCAGGGCTGCGGCCTGGGGGCTGGTGACGATGCCGATGGTGCGCGGGAACAGCGGCAGCGCTCGCTTGCGCTCTGCATCGAACAGGCCCTGGGCCTGGAGCTTTTCCTTGAGCCGCAGGAAGGCTTCGTAGAGCTGGCCCACGCCGGCGCGGCGGATGGTCTCGACATTGATCTGGTAGTCGCCGCGTGCGCCGTACAGGGTGACCAGGGCGCGCACCTCGACCTTGTCGCCTTCGCGCGGATTGAACCCGGCGTATTGCGCGCGGCTGCGGAACATCACGGCGCGTACCTGGGCGGCATCGTCCTTCAGCGTGAAATACCAGTGGCCGGAACTGGCGCGCGTGAAGTTCGAAATCTCGCCGCCGATCCAGACCAGTGGAAAACTCCGTTCGAGCAGGCGGGCGACCTGCTGGTTCAGGGTCGTCACGGTCAATACGGGTGGCGCGGTGTAGGCGGGATCGGCGTCGCTTTGATAGTCCATGGAGGCTGCTTGGCTGCTTTGGTAAAGCTGATGCTTATGTCATATCTTGAAGAAAACGACAAGGCTTGGCGGCAGTCGTGCGCGCCGGCGCAGGGTCTTGTCCGGCATGAAGCGTTGTTGCCAGTTTTCAATGCATTCTATTGAAAGTCTTTGAAATCAACGGCTTGCAGAGGGCTCTTCAGGTTTTAACGCGACTTTATCCACAAAATCTGTGGGCAACTCATCCATAAGACAGTAGCCTGCTCAAGAAAGGAGCGTGGGGCGCGCTTCCCTTATGCGTCAAGCACTTAGCGGCCCTATGCCTGGCTTGGACACATTGTTGTCCACAAAATATGTGCATATCGTAGCGTCGACGACCTGGCCCGAGGGCTGGGCAACAAGACCGACACGGCTGCCTAAAAATGACGCTAGGAAAGTTTATTGTTTCAGATCAAAGGCTTATGGTATCGAAGAGCGTCTTGCGCACAATTTTGTCCACAAAAAGTGTGCACAAGGGCGCTCACCGCGGCCAGCCGAGGCCGAATTCCTTGCGCTGAACGCACTGGACAGGCCTACTCGTCAGCTTCGAACTCGGCTTTTCGGACATTTGCCAGCATTTGCATCTTTCGGAGGCAGTCCCATCCGATCCTTTATGAATCAATGGCTTAGCTCGCTATATACCGCATTCATCACATCCTTATCCACAAAAAATGTGCAGATGTGAATTTTCTTAGCCGCAAGGTCTACAGCACAGAATAAGTCATGCATGAAAGGGCAGAGTTGCACACAATCCCTCGCATTACTGCTGAGTGATGAAATTTTATGCAGTGACGCTTTCTTGTGTTAGATCAAGCACTTAGCTTTTGAAATAGGTCCTTGCTCACACTTTTGTCCACAAAAAATGTGAGGAACCACACAGAGCCGAGCGCGTGAGGACAAGCTGCGACACTGCCTATTTTTTGTGCTCCGGAAATTTTTCTAAATGAAACAATGACTTATCTGCCGTCGGACGCCATTGCGCACAATTTTGTCCACAGAATTTGTTCGTAAGTGCAAACGGTTGAGATAGATCAACATCATCCCCAACAAGACACTTGAGCTGGAAGCATGCTCATCTGACACCTGCCGTTTTCTTGCGCAGGCGCAGAATGTCCTTTGAAATCAAGGCTCTTTGATCTAGAAGAGGGCCTTGCGCACATTTTTATCCACAGAAGCTGTGCAGAACCACACTTGCCGCACTGCTGGCAACTTGTTACATTGCTGAACTGATTTTCTTTCCCACAGGAGTTTCTTTTGCTCGCCATTTTTCAAGCTGCAGGCTGGCCCATCTGGTTCTTGCTGATTGCCTCGATCATTGCCGTCGCCCTGATCGTGGAACGCCTGATCTACCTGCGCCGCGAGAAGATCCTCCCGAAGGCATTGCTGGATGAAGTGATCCGCGTCTACCGCGCCGGCAAGGTCACGCCCGACGTGATCGACAAGCTCGAACACAATTCGCCGCTCGGCACCGTGCTGGCCGCCGCGCTGCGCAACGTCGACGCTCCGCGCGACGTCATGAAGGAATCCATCGAGGAAGCCGGCCGCGGCGTCGCCCACGGCCTCGAGCGCTTCCTTACCACCCTCGGCACCATCGCCTCGCTGGCTCCGCTGCTGGGCCTGTTCGGCACGGTGGTCGGCATGATCGAGATCTTCGGCGCGCAAAGCCCGACCGGCAACAACCCGGCCCAGCTGGCGCACGGCATCTCGGTGGCGCTGTACAACACCGGCTTCGGCCTGGCCATCGCCATGCCGGCCCTGGTGTTCTACCGCCACTTCCGCTCCTCGGTCGACAGCTTCATCGTCGAGATGGAGCTGCAGGCCGTGAAATTCGTCGACGTCGTGCACGGGACCCGCAAATGATGAACTTCCGCCGCGGCCGCCAGCGCGAGGAACCGGAGATCAACCTGATTCCGTTCATCGACGTGCTGCTGGTCGTCCTCATCTTCCTGATGGTCTCGACCACCTACAGCAAGTTCACCGAGCTGCAGATCACGCTGCCCACGGCCGACGCCGAGAAGGTGCAGGAGCGTCCCTTCGAGATCAACGTCACCATCGACGCCAAGGGCAACTACACGGTGAACAACGTACCGGTGTCCTTCCACAGCGTGGCCGGCCTGGCCGAGGACCTGAAGAACGCCGCGCGCAGCGGCGGCCCGAACGGCCAGCCCGCCAATGACCCGGTGGTGATCGTCAACGCCGACCAGTTCGCGATGCACCAGATGGTCATCAACGTGCTGGAAGCGGCGCGCGTGGCCGGCTACGACAAGCTGACCTTCGCCGCCCAGACCGGCACCAAAAAGTAATCAGGCGGACGCCCCGGCGTCCGCTCCTCCATGGCTTCCAACCTAGAATCGACTCTCACCCGTGCGTGGTTGCGCCGCGGCCCGCTGGCGCTGGCCTTGCTGCCGGTGTCGCTGCTGTTCCGCGTCCTCGCCGGGGTGCGCACGTGGCTATATCGGCTTGGCCTGAAGAAGAGCGAGCGCCTGCCGGTGCCGGTCATCGTGGTCGGCAATATCTTTATCGGCGGGACCGGCAAGACGCCGCTGACGATCTGGCTGGCGGACAGCCTGCGCGGCGCCGGCCTGCGTCCGGGCGTGATTTCGCGCGGCCACGGCGGTGCGGCCGACGTGCCGCGCGAGGTGACGCCGCAATCCGATCCCCGTGAAGTGGGCGACGAGCCGCTCCTGATCGCGGCGCGCGCCGGCTGCCCGGTCGTGGTGGGGCGCCAGCGTGCCCACGCGGGCAGGGCGCTGCTGGCAAGCCACCCGGAGGTGGACGTCCTGATCGCCGACGACGGCCTGCAGCACTACGCACTGGCGCGCGACGTCGAGATCGTCCTGTTCGACGGCCGCGGCGTCGGCAATGGCTGGCTGCTGCCGGCCGGCCCGCTGCGCGAGCCGCCGTCGCGGCGCCGCGATTTCACGGTGGTGAACGCGCCCGAGATCACCCCGCAGCTGGCGCGCGCCGTCGGCGGCCAGCCTTTCCGGATGCAGCTGGCAGGCGACTTCGCCGAGCCCCTGTTGCGGCCGGAAGACTGCGTGCCGCTCGCGCGCCTGAAGGGCAGGCGCATCGTGGCGGCCGCCGGCATCGGCAATCCGGGCCGCTTCTTCGCCATGCTGCGCGGCGCCGGCCTGGACTTCCAGGAACTGCCGCTGCCCGACCACCACGACTTCCTCGACCGTCCTTTCGACGGGCTCGACGCCGATGTCATCCTGATCACGGAGAAGGATGCAGTAAAATGTCGGCAACTTGATAACCTGAAGGACGACCCGCGCTTGTGGGTCGTGCCCGTGACGGCGCGGATCGACCCCGCGCTGGCCGAACAAATCGTGGAGAAATGTCGTGGACGCTCGACTGCTTGATATCCTGGTCTGCCCGCTGTGCAAGGGCCCGCTTGAATACGATAAGAAAGCGCAGGAACTGACCTGTCGCCCGGACCGCCTGGCATACCCGATCCGCGATGGTATCCCGATCATGTGGGCTGACCAGGCGCGCAAGATCGAACCGGTGTAAGTCGATGGGCTTTACCGTCATCATCCCGGCCCGCCTGGCCTCGACCCGCCTGCCGAACAAGCCGCTGGCCGACCTCGGCGGCAAGCCGATGGTGGTGCGCGTGGCCGAACGCGCGCGCGAATCGGGAGCGAGCCGCATCATCGTGGCCACCGATCACCCGGACATCCTGGCGGCCTGCGAGGCGCACGGCATCGAAGCCTGCATGACCCGCGCCGACCATCCGTCCGGCACCGACCGCATCGCCGAAGTCGCGCACAAGCTGGGCCTGGCGCCAGGCGAGGTGGTGGTCAACCTGCAGGGCGACGAGCCGCTGATCGACCCGAGCCTGCTGGCCGCCTGCGCCGCGCGCATCGTCGAGGGCGTGCCGATGGCCACCGTGGCCCACCCGATCGTCGACGTGGCCGAGGTGTTCAACCCGAACGTGGTCAAGGTCGTGCTCGACAAGGCGGGCAGGGCGCTGTACTTCTCGCGCGCCACCATTCCCTGGCACCGCGACGCCTTCGCAGCATCGAAAGAGACGCTGCCGGCCGGCTACGCGCCACTGCGCCACGTCGGCCTCTATGCCTACAGCAACGCCTTCCTCCAGGCCTATCCGGCGCTGGAGAGTTCCCCGCTCGAAACCATCGAGGCGCTGGAACAGCTGCGCGTGCTGTGGCACGGCTACCCGATCGCCGTGCACATCACGGACAGCGCGCCGCCCGCCGGCGTCGATACCCCGGACGACCTGGAGCGGGTGCGCCGCCACTACGCTGCCTGAACTTTCTTACGCCAATTTTACGTTGTCTGCGCTATGTCAAAACGAACTGGCGACAGGCCCGGGGATTGGCGTTAAAGCTGACTTTTGTGGTAACTTTCGTGTCAAGTAGCCAGATATGCATCAAACACAATCGTCTGCCAACATAAAAATTATCAACATCCTCTAAGAATCTAGGAAACTCATGCGTCTCATTCTGTTAGGAGCACCCGGCGCCGGCAAAGGCACCCAGGCCAACTTCATCAAGGAAAAGTTCAACATTCCGCAGATTTCCACCGGCGACATGCTGCGTGCCGCGATCAAGGCCGGAACCGAACTGGGCATGGCTGCCAAGAAGGTGATGGATGCTGGCCAGCTGGTGTCGGACGACATCATCATCGGCCTGGTGAAGGAGCGCCTGAAGGAGACCGATTGCGCCAACGGCTACCTGTTCGACGGCTTCCCGCGCACCATCGCGCAGGCCGACGCCATGAAGGACAGCGGCGTGCAGATCGACTACGTGCTGGAAATCGACGTGCCTGACGAACTGATCGTCGAGCGCATGTCAGGCCGCCGCACCCACCAGGCCTCGGGCCGCGTGTACCACACCAAGTTCAACCCGCCGAAGGTCGACGGCGTCGACGACGTCACCGGCGAGCCGCTGGTGCAGCGCGACGACGACAAGGAAGAAACCGTGCAGAAGCGCCTGGCCGTGTACCACAACCAGACCGAAGTGCTGCTCGGCTACTACAACAAGTGGGCTCAGTCGGGCCTGCCTGGTGCGCCGAAGTACCGCAAGATTTCGGGCGTCGGCCCGGTCGAGCAGGTGCGCGACGCAGCCTTCGCGGCGCTGTCGGAATAAACACTCAGCAAGTTGATCGAACGGCCCTGCGGGGCCGTTTTTCATTGGTACGGGCTGCGAATCGCTTTTCGTAGGGTGGGCGGGTTTCCCGCCCACGCGGTCAGCCATCGCGAGCACTGTAGCGGCAAATTTAAGGGCAACTATCAGCGCGTGGGCGGCGTAGCCGCCCACCCTACAAGTGCGATCAGCCTGGAGACCTTACAAATACCGCTCGACGGCCGCCGTCAGCGACTCCCGGTCCGAATCTCCCTGGTAGCGTTCGCCGTTGATGAAGAAGCTCGGCGTCCCGCTCGCTCCCAGCGATTTCGCTTCTTGCGCCTGCGCCTCGATCCGCTCGCGGTGCCGGCGCTCGGCCATGTCGGCGTCGAAACGCGCCGCGTCCAGTCCCAGGCCCTGGGCCAGCAGCGGCAACTGCGCGGGCGCCATCTGCGCCTGGTGCTCGAACAGGGTGTCGTGCATCTCCCAGAACTTGCCCTGGGCGCCCGCCGCTTCCGCCGCCTCGGCCGCGCTTTCCGCATACGGGTGCATGCCGAGCGGCAGGTGGCGATAGACCAGCGCGATGCGCTCGCCGTACTGCTTCTGCAGCCCGCTCAGTGTCGGGTGGGCTCGCGCGCAGTAGGGGCACTGGAAATCCCCGTATTCGATGATGACGATGTCGGCATCGGGATTGCCCCGTACGTGGTCGCCTTCCACGATCTCTACCTGCCTCATGCTCGCTCCTGTGAATGTGATGGAGCCGATCTTCGCATGCTCCTCCACAGCTGCGCCGCCCGTTACCGTTCAACAATCATGTGAGGAAGTGTTTCGCGTGCGCCGATCGCCCCGATGCGGGCAGATAATGGCCTGTCCAATATCCATTCGCTCGAGGTGCACCATGCGTCCCATCCAGTCCATGATTGCCGTGCTGTTCGCCCTGGGTTCGGCGGCAGCGCTGGCCCAGAACCAGGTGCCGGCCCAGCCGCCGACGGGCAAGCCGGTCGACGACAGCGCCACGTATGGCCCGGTGCTGAATCCGCAGCAGCCGACCCCGGCCACCACGCAACAGCCGACCCCGGCCAGCACGCAGGCGGCAGGCGAGGCCCGGCCGCAGGCGCAGGAAGAACGCGCCGGCCAGCCGCCGCTCACCAGCAAGCAGAACGAAGTCGATCCTTCGGCCCGTCCGGCGCCCGGGACCGGGCAGCCGGCAACCCCGACGCCGCCGCAGGCCCCGGCCCAGCCGCAAACCCAGCAGCCCAGGACGCAGCAGGAACTCCAGGGCAAGCCCGAGCGCCAACAGCAAACGAAGAAACAGGCCCAGCGCCGTCCGGGCGCGGTCCAGCGCATCGAGCCCACGCCGCGCATCGCCGCGCCAGGCCCGGCGCCGGTCCCGCGCGCCGGGGTAGCGGCCGCGCCCAGTCCGGTCGGTCCGCAGTCGAGCCAGGTGGTGAGCTGCGTGGGCGGCACCTGCACCGACGTCAACGGCACGACCTACAATGCCGGCGGCCCGGGCAATGTCGCGGTCAGCAGCAGCGGCCGCGCCTGCACGACCAACGGCACCACGGTCCAGTGCCTTTGATCTGAAGAGGTAAGCGCTTCGCTGGATGGTTTTTTCAACCAAAAGTTCGCTACAATGCCGGCTGTTTGACGTTTACGTTAACGTCATGTTCGCGTAAGTCGTCATCACAGCGGCACTAGAACTTTTAAAAGGGAAAACCATGCAAATTCAGAACAATGTGTTCATCGTGACCGGTGGCGCGTCGGGCCTGGGAGCAGCCACGGCGCGCATGATCACGGAAGCGGGCGGCAAGGTCGTCATCGCCGACGTGCAGGCGGAGGCAGGCGCCGCGCTGGCGGCCGAATTGAAAGGCCAGTTCGTCAAGTGCGACGTCACGCAGGAAGCGGACGGCCTTGCGGTCGTGGACGCGGCCACCAAGCTCGGCACTTTGCGCGGCCTGGTCAACTGCGCCGGCGTGGCGCCGGCCGTCAAGACCGTCGGCAAGGACGGCCCGCACCCGCTGGACGCCTTCCAGCGCGCGGTGAACATCAACCTGGTCGGTACCTTCAATATGTGCCGCCTGGCGGCCGACGCCATGGGTAAAACGGAGGCATCCGAACACGGCGAGCGCGGCATCATCATCAACACCGCCTCGGTCGCGGCCTTCGACGGCCAGATCGGCCAGGCCGCCTACGGCTCCTCGAAAGCGGCGGTTGCCGGCATGACCCTGCCGATGGCGCGCGACCTGGCGCGCAGCGGCATCCGCGTGATGACCATCGCCCCGGGCATTTTTGAAACCCCGATGCTGATGGGCATGCCGCAGGAAGTGCGCGATTCGCTGGGCAAGATGGTCCCGTTCCCGCCGCGCCTCGGCATGCCGAAGGAGTATGCGCACCTGGCCAAGGCCATCATCGAAAACGTGATGCTCAACGGCGAAACGATCCGCCTCGACGGCGCGATCCGCATGCAGCCGAAGTAAGCTTCCTGAAGCCTGCTGCCAATTGTTGTACGATGGGCAGATGTCGGGCGCGTGGCGCAAGCCGCGCGCCCGTTTGCTTTTGGAGAAACGATTTGAACGACACGAAGTTGCGCGCTACCTCCCTGGCCTTGGCCCTGGCTTTCACCGTCCAGCCGCTGCTGGCGCAGGACACTCGCCAGGCGGCCCCGGAAGCCGCCACCGGCTACACCACGAAGCCCGGCTGGCCCGCGAAAAAATACATGGTGGCCGCGGCCAATCCGCTGGCGGTGCAGGCCGGCTACCAGATCCTGCAGCAAGGCGGCAGCGCGATCGACGCGGCGATTGCCACCCAGCTGGTGCTGACCCTGGTCGAGCCGCAGTCTTCCGGCATCGGCGGCGGCGCCTTCCTGGTCCACTACGACGGCCGCAAGACCCAGGCCTTCGACGGCCGCGAGACCGCGCCCTCGAAAGCCGACGAGCGCCTGTTCCAGCGCCCCGACGGCACGCCGCTGTCGCGCACCGAGGGCATCGTCGGCGGCCGCTCGGTCGGCGCGCCGGGCGTGCTGCGCATGCTCGAACTGGCGCACAAGGAGCATGGTCGACTGCCCTGGAAGGCCTTGTTCGCACCTGCCATCCGCTTGTCGGAAGAGGGCTTCGCGGTCAGCCCGCGCCTGCACGCGTTGCTGTCCGGCGACCGCTACCTGCGCAAGGACCCGGAAGCCGCGCGCTACTTCTACGGCAACGGTGGCCAGCCCTGGCCGGTCGGCCACATCCTGAAGAACCCGGCCTTGGCAAAGACGCTGCGCGAGATCGCCGAGGGCGGCGCCGACGCCTTCTACCAGGGCCGCATCGCGCGCGACATCGCCGCCAAGGTGCAGGGCCACCCGACCAACCCGGGCCTGCTCAGCGCCGCCGACATCGCCGCCTACCAGCCGAAGGTGCGCACGCCGGTGTGCAGCGACTATCGTGCCTACACCGTGTGCGGCATGCCGCCGCCGTCCTCGGGCGGCATCGCCGTCGCCCAGATGCTCGGCATGTTCGAGACCTTCGACATGAAGGCGCTCGCGCCAGGCAATGGCGTGCCCGGCCCGGACGCGCTGCACGTGTTCAGCGAAGTAGGGCGCCTGGCCTATGCGGACCGCAACCGCTACGCCGCCGACGCCGACTTCGTGCCGCTGCCGGGGCGCGGCGTGCCGAGCCTGATCGACAAGCACTACCTGGCCACGCGTGCCAGGCTGGTGGGACCGCGCTCGATGGGCGAGGCCCCGGCCGGCAAGCCGCCCGGCATGGAGATGGCCTGGCACTGGGGCAAGGACAATGCGATCGAAACGCCGTCGACCTCGCACGTGTCGGTGGTCGACGCTTATGGCGCGGGCCTGGCGATGACCACGACCATCGAAGATGCGTTTGGATCGCGCCAGATGGTGGACGGCTTCATCCTCAACAACCAGCTGACCGATTTCTCCTTCGCCTCGCGTGACGCCGACGGCCCGATCGCCAATCGGGTGGAAGCCGGAAAGCGCCCGCGCAGCGCGATGTCGCCCACCGTGGTGTTCGACCGCAAGACCGGCAAGCTGGTGCTGACGGTCGGTTCGCCGGGCGGCCCGGCCATCATCAACTACGTCGCCAAGGTGCTGGTCGGGACGCTCGACTGGGGCCTCAACGTGCAGCAGGCAATCGCGATGCCGAACTTCGGCAGCCGCAACGGCCCGACCGAACTCGAAGTGGGACGCTTCCCGTCCACCACCATCGAGGCCTTGAACGCGCGCGGCCACAAGGTGCGCCTGGGCGAGCAGACCTCGGGCCTGCACGGCATCCAGCGGATCGAAGTGCATGGGGTGCCGCTGTGGTACGGCGGGGCCGATCCGCGCCGCGAAGGCGTGGCGCAAGGGGACTGAGGGGACCATCCGGATGCCGCGCCCGTCGACCGCAGCCGCTTACGACCAGCTGGCCGAACGCTGGCTGGACGGGGTATTCGACGGCAGCAACGGCCTGCGCCAGCACGAGCGGGCGCTCGCCTTTCTCGCGCCGGCAACCGATGGCTGGGCGCTCAACGTCGGCTGCGGCTGCAACACCCGTTTCAACCCGCTGTTGCGCCAGCATGGCCTGCGGATCGAGGCTGTCGACCTGTCGGCGCGCATGCTGGCACTGGCGCTGGCGGCCGACCCGGAAGTCGTCCTGCACCAGGCCGATATCCGTGATTGGCCGCTTCCCCGCGGCTACCGCTTCGTGGCGGCCTGGGACAGCATCTGGCACGTCCGCCTGCAAGACCAGCGCGCACTCATGCTCAAGCTGATGCGCGCGCTCGAGCCGGGTGGGGTCTTCCTCTTCACCGCTGGCGGGCTGGACAAGGCCCATGAGCACGTCGATGCGGCGATGGGGCCCGAGGTCTACTACGGCACGCTCGGGATACCCGGCCTGCTCGCGGTGATCGAGGAGGCGGGCTGCCTGCTACGGCACCTCGAGTTCGACCAGCATCCGGAACGGCACCTGGTTGTCATCGCGCAGCGCCCAGACGGAAAAGTGCCGCCCAGTGCTGCCTGAGCGGCAACTCGTGCGCCATCCAACTGTAGTCACAGCGCAACAGCGTTTCCCATCTTTACGAGACATTGCCTGAGCTTGCCCGGTCACTCGCATCAGAGCTGGATTAATTTCCCAAGAGATACCCGACTTTTGCTAAGCTTCGCGGGTGGACAGTCGAGCAAAAACAGGCCTGGTCCTCACAGGCGGTGGAGCACGCGCCGCCTATCAGGCCGGCGTGGTGCATGCGATCGCCCGCATCCTTGCCGACGCCGGCCGTCCGGCCCTGCGCTCACCCTTCGACATCATCTGCGGCACCTCGGCCGGCGCGCTGAACGCCACCGCGCTGGCCTGCCGCGCCGACGACTTCAACAGCGCCGTGCGCGGCCTGCTGAACGTCTGGGAAGGCGTCAGCGCCCACCAGGTCTACCGCGCCGATTCGCTGGCCGTGCTGCGCTCGGGTGCGCGCTGGCTGTCGCTGCTGTCCTTCGGCTGGCTGCTGCGCAAGTGGCACGCTTCGCCGCCCCAGTCTCTGCTCGACAACACCCCGCTGGCCGGCCTGCTGCACCTCGCCCTCGACCTGCCGCGCCTCGATGCCGCGCTGGCCGACGGCGTCCTGCATGCGCTGGCGATCACCGCTTCCTCGTATAGCAGCGGGCATCACATCACCTTCTACCAGGCCGCGCGCGAGATCGCGCCCTGGCTGCGCCACCAGCGCCTGGCGCTGTCGACCCAGATCAGCGTCGAGCACCTGCTGGCGTCGAGCGCCATTCCCTTCATCTTCCCGGCGGTGCCGCTGTACCTGGGCGGCCGGCGCGAATACTGCGGCGACGGTTCGATGCGCCAGCTGGCGCCGATCGCGCCGGCCATCCACCTGGGCGCGACGCGGGTGCTGGTGGTGGGGGCGGGGCGCATGTCGGAAACGGCGGCCGCCGCCCCGCCCGGTTCGGCGACCAGCGGCGGCTATCCGAGTCTGGCGCAGATCGCCGGCCATGCGCTGTCCTCGATCTTCCTCGACAGCCTGGCCGCCGACATCGAACGCCTGCAGCGCGTCAACCAGACGCTCGAGCGCGTGCCGCCCGAGGCCCGCGCGGCGCTGCCGCTGCGCCGCGTGGAACTCCTGGTAATCGCGCCGTCCGAACGGCTCGACGACATCGCCCTGCGCCACGTGCACAGCCTGCCGTCGCCGGTGCGCACGCTGCTGGGCGGGATCGGCGCGCTTGAAACGCGCGGCGCGGCGCTGGCTTCCTACCTGCTGTTCGAAGGCAGCTATACGCGCGAGCTGATCCGCCTCGGCGAACACGATACCCTGGCCCGGCGCGACGACGTGCTGGCCTTCTTCCCCGAATGAACGCGCTGCTCCGATGGTGTGCGGCGGCGCTGCTGCTGGTGCTGAGCGTGGGTACGCTGGCCGCGCCGCCGCGCCCGACCCTGCGCTTCGAGCACCTGTCGGTGTCCGAAGGCCTGGCGCAGGAGACCGTGCTGGCGGTGGTGCAGGACCGCGACGGCTTCATGTGGTTCGGCACCCAGAACGGCCTGTCGCGCTTCGACGGCTACCGCGTCATCAACTACCGCACCGTGCCCGGCAAGCCGCGCTCGCTGTCGAACAGCTGGGTGCGCGTGCTGTACCTGGACCGCCACGGCCGCCTGTGGCTGGGCACCGACGGGGGCCTGAACCTGTACGACCCGGTCACCCAGTCCTTCACCCTGTTCGTGCCGGAAGAGACCGCGCGGCGCGGCAACGGCAACCGCCACATCAATGCCATCGTCGGCGACGGCCGCGACGGCCTGTGGATCGGCACCAACGACGGCCTGCAGCACTTCGACACCACGCTGCGCCGCTTCACCACCTGGCACCACGAGCGCGGCAACGAAGCGAGCCTGAGCGACGACAACGTCAACGCGCTGGCGCTGGACGCCGGCGGGAGGCTATGGATCGGCACCGGCGGGGGACTCGACAGCCTGGTCACCGGCAAGGACGCCGGGCGCGCGCGCATCGAGCACCACCCTGGCGGCCTGGGGCCGCGCGGCAACCCGGTGCATGCGCTGATGGTAGACGGCCAGCAATGCCTGTGGGTCGGGCGCCTGGGCGGGCTGGAACGGCGCGTGCTCGACGGGCCGGATGCGGGCAAGGTACGCCGCTTCGGTCCTGAAGACGGCATCGGCCCGTGGTGGATCACGACCCTGTACCGCGACGCCGGCAACGAAATCTGGGTCGGCACCCATGACGACGGCCTGCTGCGCTGGCGCGGGCCCGAGGACAAGTTCGAGAGCCACCGCCATGTGGTCAGCGACCGCCACAGCTTGGGCGACAACCAGGTGGCCTCGCTGTACCGCGACCGCCTCGGCACGTTCTGGGTCGGCACCTGGTATGCCGGCGTGTCGCGCGTGGACCTGGGCAGCGGCGGCTTCGCCCGCATCGTGCGTCGCGGCGACTTGCCCGACACCCTGGCCGACAACAAGGCGCGCGCGCTGCTGGGCGACGGCAACAAGCTCTGGGTCGGCACCGCCACCGCGCTCAACCACGTCGACCCGGCCACCGGCGCGACCAGCGTCTACCGCCCCGATCCGCGCAATCCGAACAGCCTGGCCGACCTGCCGGCCAGCGCACTCGCACGCGATCGCAGCGGCCGCCTGTGGATCGGCAGCCGCACCGGCCTGACCTCGTTCGACCCCGTTAGCGGCCGCTTCGAGCGCCTGGCGCTGTCCGGCGACGCCGACGCCAACAACGTGCGCGGCCTGTATGCCACGCCGGACGGCGGCATCTGGGTCGCCACCCGCGGCGGCCTGCACCGGCTCGACCCGGCCACGCGGAAAATCGAGCACTGGCGCCACGACCCGGGCAAGTCCACCAGCCTGGCCGACGACATCGTGCGGCCGATGCTGCTGGACCGGCGCGGGCGCATGTGGATCGGCACCTTCGACGGCCTCGACTTGATGGACCGCGCCAGCGGGCGCTTCCGCCACTTCCGCCACGATCCCTACGACGCGGCGAGCCTGAGCCACGACGAGGTGCACGCGCTGTTCGAGGACAGCCGCGGCGACGTCTGGGTCGGCACCGCGGTGGGCCTGAACCGCATGGTGACGGCCGCCGACGGCTCGGTGAGCTTCGTGCGCTACACCACCCGCGAAGGCCTGCTGGACGACGCGGTCGCGGCAATCCTGGAGGACGAGGACGGCCGCCTGTGGGTCAGCACCACCAGCGGCATTTCCCGTTTCGATCCGCAGAAGGGGGCCTGGCGCAACTACACGGCCGCCGACGGCCTCACCGAGGGCGCCTTCTTCGACTCGTCGGCGGTGCGCGGCCCGGACGGCATCCTGTACTTCGGCGGCTTCAACGGCATCACGGCCTTCGATCCGCGCGCGATCCGCGACAACCGGGTGCCGCCGCGCCCCGTCATCACCGGCCTGTCGATCTTCAACAAACCGGTCGAGGAGGCGCTGCCGGGCGTGCTCAAGGGGCCGGTGGAGCACGCCGAGACGGTGACGCTGCCGGCCGGCGCCTCGGTGTTCTCGCTCGAGTTCTCGGCCCTGCACTTCGCCGCGCCCGGGCGCAACCGCTTCGCCTACCGCCTCGACGGCTTCGACCAGGACTGGGTCTACGAGGACGCTTCCAGGCGCTTCGCCACCTATACCAACCTGGATCCCGGCACCTACGTGTTCCGGCTGCGCGCGGCCAACAAGGACGGCGTCTGGAGCGAGCAGGTGGCGGCGCTGGCGATCACGATCGAGCCGCCGCCCTGGGGCACGCCGTGGTTCCGCGCCATCGCCGTGCTGCTGCTGGCGGCCCTCGGCTACATGGGAGTGCGGATGCGCATGTCCGGCCTGCAGCGCCAGAAGGAACAGCTGGCGCGCCAGGTGGGCGCGCGCACCGAGCAGGTCGAGCAGCAGAACCGCATGCTCGAGCGCCAGACCGAGGAACTGCGCGACCAGGAGCAGCGCGTGCGCCAGCAGTCCAACGAGCTGGCGCGCGCCTACCGCGCGCTGCAGGAGAACGAGGAGTTCCTGCGCCAGGCCAAGCAGCGCGCCGAGGATGCGACGCGCCAGAAATCCGAATTCCTGGCCAACATGAGCCATGAGATGCGCACCCCGCTGGCGGGCGTGATCGGCATGCTCGGCTTCGCGCTGCGCGATGCCTCGCTGCGCGAGACCACGCGCGAGCAGATCCAGCGCGGCCAGGGCAACGCCGAGGCCCTGCTGGCGATCATCAACGACCTGCTCGACTTCTCCAAGATCGAGGCGGGCAAGCTGAGCATCGAGAACATCGACTTCGACCTGCACGCGGTCATCCGCAACGTGGCCAGCCTGTTCGAGGAGCAGGCCGCCGGGAAAAGCATCGGCTTCAAGGTGGCCTTCGACGACGCGCTGCCGCGCTTCGTGGTCGGCGACCCGACCCGCTTGCGCCAGGTGCTGGTCAACCTGGTCGGGAATGCCTTCAAGTTCACCCGGTCGGGTGCGATCGACCTGCAGGTCGAACTGCGCGCCGACGACCAGGTGCGCGGGGAGGGCTGGAACATGGTGCGCTTCACCGTGCGCGACACCGGCATTGGCATCCCGGCCGATGCGCTGCCGCGCCTGTTCCAGAAGTTCGAACAGGCCGACACCACCACCACGCGCCGCTACGGCGGCACCGGCCTGGGCTTGGCGATCTGCCGCCAGCTGGTGGCCCTGATGGGGGGCTCGATCGCGGTCAACAGCATCGAGGGCAAGGGCAGCACCTTCAGCGTGCAGGTGCCGCTGGCCGACGGCGTCGAGCCGCCGCACGTGGAACAGGCGCCGCGCGCGCCGCACACCCACCGCCTGCGCATCCTGTGCGCCGAGGATTTCGCGACCAACCAGATCATCGCCCGCACCATGGTCGAGGACATGGGCCACCAGATCGACATCGCCGACAACGGCCTGCACGCGGTGGCCGCCTGCGCCCGCAGCCGCTACGACCTGGTGCTGATGGACGGGCGCATGCCCGAGATGGACGGCGCCACCGCGACCCGCCTGATCCGCGCCGGCGGTACGCCGGACGCCCGGGTGCTGGATCCGCACCTGATGATCGTGGCCCTGACCGCCAACGCCAGCGGCGAAGACCGGGCGCGCTACCTGGCCTGCGGCATGGACGCCTTCCTGACCAAGCCGATCGACGAGGACGCGCTGCACCAGCAGATTTCGCGCGCCATCGAACGCCAGCTGGGGCGCGGCATCGCGCTGCCGCCGATGCCTGCCGCCGGCGGTCCTGCCTCCAGCGAGCCGCAGCAGGCGTCGCCGCTGGCTGCGCTGGACGCGATGTTCGGCGTCGCCCCGGCGCCGCAGGCGCCATCCCCGGACGCCGCGGCGGCAGCGCCGCCCAACGCCGGCCGCCGCGCCGACGACCTGGCCGCGCGCCTGCGCGCCGCCTTCGCCGCCGACCTGCCGCGCCGCCGCGCCGAGCTGGCGCAAGCGGTCGACGCGGACGACCTGGAAGCGGCGGGCAGGGTGCTGCACGGCCTGCGCGGCAGCGCCGCCTACCTGGGCGAGACCGCGCTCGGCCAGCTGTGCGCCGAGCTGGAAGCGGCCGCCGATGCGGGCGACCGCACGCGCCTGCTGGCCGGGCTGGCGCGCCTGGGCGTGCAGCTGGCCGTCTTCCAGCCCAGCTGAATTAGCTTTCACTATAATGGCGCTCGACGGGGGAGGAGGACAGCGGAACATGATAGTGCTGGCAGTGGATGACGACGTGGTGTCGCGCATGATGCTGATGCATCTGGTCGACAGCTGCGGACAATACGAGATCGTGGAGGCGGAGGACGGCGAGGACGCCTGGCGGCGCCTGGAGGCCGGCCTGCGCCCCGGCATCGTGTTCTGCGACCTGCGCATGCCGAAGCTCGATGGCATGGCGCTGCTGGCGCGGGTGCGCGCCGCACGCGAGGATGCTGCCCTGCAGGCCGTGCCCTTCGTGCTGGTATCGGCGGCATCGGACGCCGACACGCTGGCCGAGGCGGGGCGCCTCGGCGCCGACGGCTACATCGTCAAGCCCTTCGCCGCGGGGCAGGTGCGGGCCCAGCTCGCGCGCTTGGCGCCGCAGGACGAAGAACCGGCCTGCGTGCAGCAGCGCCTCGGCATCACGTCCGAACGCCTGCTCGCCTATCTCGGCGGCCTGCAGCGCCAGCTCGAGGAAGCAGGCCCTGGCCTGGCGGCGCTGCCCCTGGACGGGGGCGAGCGCCTGCAGCGCCTAGCCGAAGGCTGCGCCACGCTCGGATTGGCGGACAGCGCGGCGCGCCTGCGCGCCGCGCTCACGAGCGGCGATGCGCAGGCGCTCCAGGCAGCGCTGGCGCATGCACGCGGGGCGGTCGGCCGCCAGCAGCAGCGCGCGCAGGCCATCGCATAAGAACCTATCCCAGTAGGGAGGAGGAAGTTGATGGCGATGCATGGCAAGCGAGGGCAAGGCGCGCGGAGGCCGCATGGCGAGCCATGCAACGACGAGCAACGCAGCACCCGCTTGTCAGGCGCGCCAGCAACGACTCATTCACTATTGGGATAGGTTCTAAATACGCTTGCTGGCAGATTACTTTAGATTTAAAGTAAGTCGGGATCGCTGCATTATTGCCGGAATATCTACCAAAGGCCCGACATGACCGATGCTTCCGCAGCACTTGCGCCGTCCGGCTACGCCGACGGTTTCGCCCGCGCCCAGCTGCCGCCCCCGAGCGAGTGGCCTGAATTCCGCTTCGACCTGCCCGAGCTGCAGTATCCGCCGCGCCTGAACAGCGCGGCCGAGCTGCTCGATGGCGCCGGCGCGCGCGGCTGGGATGCGCGCACGGCCCTCATCGGCAGCCGCGAACGCCTCAGCTACGCCCAGCTGCGCGCGCGGGTCGACCGCATCGCCCACGTGCTGCGTCGAGACTTCCAGCTCGCGACCGGCAGCCGCGTGCTGCTGCGCGGCGCCAACTGCCCCATGATGGCGGCCTGCATCCTGGCCGTGATCAAGGCCGGCTGCATCGCGGTGCCGACCATGCCGCTGCTGCGTGCCCGCGAACTGGGCATCATTGCCGCCCGCGCCCGCGTCGATGCGGTGCTGTGCGCGGCTTCCCTGCGTGCGGAAGTCGACGCGATGGAGGCGGGCAGCCTGCCCCTGGTGCTGTTCGACGGGGATGCGCCCGATTCGCTGGAAGCGCGCATGGCGGCCCACGACGAGCCCTTCGATGCGCCCGATACCGCCGACGACGACATCTGCCTGATCAGCTTTACCTCGGGCACCACCGGCGTGCCGAAGGGGACCATGCACTTCCACCGCGACCTGCTGGCGATCTGCGACTGCTTCCCGCGCCACACCCTGGGCGCGCGGATCGACGACGTGTTCATCGGCACGCCGCCGCTGGCCTTCACCTTCGGCCTGGGCGGGCTGCTGCTGTTCCCGCTGCGCGTGGGCGCCAGCGCCGTGCTGGTCGAGCGCTTGAGCCCGGAAAGCCTGCTGGCGTCGATCCAGGAACACCGCGCCACGGTGTGCTTCACCGCGCCCACCTTCTACCGCCAGATGGCGCAGCTGGCGCCGCGCTTCGATTTGCGCAGCCTGAGCCGGAGCGTGTCGGCCGGCGAGGCGCTGCCGGTCGCCACCCGCGAAGCCTGGAAGGCGGCAACAGGCCTGGACATGATCGACGGGATCGGCGCCACCGAGATGCTGCATATCTTCATCTCGGCCGCGGGCAGTGAGGCCAGGGCCGGCGCGACCGGCAAGCCGGTGCCGGGCTACCAGGCCTGCATCCTCGACGAGCACGGGCGGCCGGTAGGGCCGGGCGTGGTGGGCAGGCTGGCGGTGAAAGGCCCGACCGGCTGCCGTTACCTGGACGACCCGCGCCAGCGCAACTACGTGCAGGATGGCTGGAACATCACCGGCGACGCCTACGAGATGGACGCCGACGGCTATTTCTACTACCGCTCGCGGCTGGACGACATGATCATCTCGGCCGGCTACAACATTGCCGGCGCCGAGGTCGAGGAAGCGCTGCTGCACCATCCGGCGGTGGCCGAGTGCGGCGTGGTGGGGCGCCCCGACGAGGAGCGCGGGCAGGTGGTCGAGGCCCATGTCGTGCTCAAGCCCGGCGTGGCGGCAAGCGACGAGCTGGCCGCGGCGCTGCAGGAATTCGTCAAGGCCCAGATTGCGCCGTACAAGTATCCGCGCGTGGTGCGTTTTCGCGAACAGCTGCCGCGCACCGAAACCGGTAAACTGCAACGGTTTAAATTACGCATGGACGCGGTCTGAGGAAAACATGTCCGATCTCGAGGACTCGGGCCAGGCAGAGCGGGAGCTCGACCTGGCAAGCCGGCTGACGCAGGATCACCACCAGTCGCTCAAGCTGTGGCTGCGCATGCTGTCGTGCACCGTGCGCATCGAGAACGAGATCCGCTCGCGGCTGCGCGCCAGCTTCGGCATCACGCTGCCGCGCTTCGACCTGATGGCCCAGCTCGAGCGCCATCCCGACGGCCTGCGCATGGGCGAGCTGTCCCGGCGCATGATGGTCACCGGCGGCAACGTCACCGGCATCACCGACCAGCTCGAGCGCGAAGGACTGGTGCTGCGCGTGCCCGATCCGCACGACCGCCGTGCCTGGGCAGTGCGCCTGACCGCGGCCGGGCGCAGCGCCTTCGCCGAGATGGCGGCGGTACACGAACGCTGGATCGACGAGATGCTGGCCGATATCCCGGCCGAGGACAAGGCCAGCCTGATCGCGCTGCTGGCGTCCATGAAGCAGCGCCTCAACACAGGCGACGAACGCTAGCCGGGAAAAAGGCGGCCTGGGCTTAGGCTTTGTCGGCGCGGCGGCGGCTGCCGCAGACCGTGAGCGCCCCCACGGCCAGCAGCGCTAGGCTGGCGGGCTCCGGCACGTCGTGGTGTTCCTGGTTGCCGGCCTGCAGTCCGCCGCCAGTCAGGCCGCCATCGGCCTGTCCGCCCCCGGTCTGGGCGGCGCCGCCTTCGCCGGTGGCGTTCTGGCCCGCATCCTTGACCGGGATCTGGATCGACGGCGAGGTGATGTAGTGGCTGAGGCGGCCGATATTGCACTTGTTCTGGTTGGCGGCGCACGGCCCGCCGCTCAGGAACTGGACCTGGTCGTTGGTCCAGACGAGCTGGCTCAAGTCGCCGATGTTCTGGAAGAAGAAGGTATTGGCGGTGACCTTGAGATTACCGTAACCAAATTTCAGCGCGAAATAGCCAGGCTGCGCCGGATCGTTCAGGATCCATGCTGAGCCCAGGCTGATGGCCTGGGTGGCGCTATCGTTTTTGTTGACATCGATCTTGCTGCCAAGTACCAGGCTACCGATGCCCGTGAGGGCTCGCAGTGCCGCCAGTTCGGTGTCGTCGCCGGAATTGGCCAGCATGGCTTCGCCGATCTTCAGGTCTACCGTGATGGGTGTCGCCAGCGCAGCAGGTGCGGCCAGGACGGAAAGGACAAACAGGAAGGCGCGGGAAAGGCGTGGAAGGCAAGCAGTCGGCATGAAGCGGTGTGGTGGTGATGGCAACAAAAATTGCAAATTCTTAATTTATGTTGTCAGAATAGAATACCGGCCTCTGCTTGTAAAGCTTTTCGTATTTATTGCGGTAAGCGCGTAGCTGTTTTGCCACTGTTCTGATTTGGCAAGGGGACTGGTACAATACGGGACTGCACCTGCGCGCATGCGCGGCAGCGATGTGTCGCCATAGTACAATGGATAGTACAAGGTCCTCCTAAGACTTAGATGCAGGTTCGATTCCTGCTGGCGACACCATCTTCTCCTGCCCATCCGGGCGTGAATTCCATCAGCTCGGCTATACTTTCCGGCGCGCCGCCATTGCCGGCAGCGCCGCCCGCTTCCGTGGCCCGGCCCTGGCAGCGCCCTTGCCTCCCAACCGGACCCATACGATGTTCCTCACCGCTTCCTCCCCCGGCCAGCCTGGCGCCGTCGAAACCCTGATGGCCGAACACGACTGGAACGCCGCCGCTTGCGGCGATCCTGGCGGCTGGGAGCCGGCGCTCCAGCACGCGGTGCGCCAGATGCTCGACTCGGCCGTCGCGACTTTCATCGTCTGGGGAAGCGAGGAAACCTTCCTGTACAACGATGCCTACGTGCCGGTGCTGGGCCAGCGCCATCCGGAGGCGCTGGGCCGGCCGTTTGCCGCCGTCTGGCCCGAATCCTATCCCGAGGTGGCGGGAGCGGTGGCGCAGGCGAGGGCGGGGCGCACGGCCAGCTTTAGCCATGCGCCCTTCATCGTCACCCGCAACGGGCACGAGGAGCAGGCCTGGTTCTCGTTCAGCTATTCGCCGCTGCGGCGCCTGGACGGCACGGTGCGCGGCTTCGTGTGCGCGGTCACCGAGACCACCGACCTCGACGCCATCAAGCGCAGCGAGGCGGCCCTGCGCGACGCCCAGATGCGGCTCGAAGGCGCGCTCGGCGCAGCCCAGGTCGCGACCTGGAACTGGAACGTGCGCGAGAACCGGTTGTATGCCGACGCCAACCTCGCGCGCCTGTACGGCGTGCCGGTCGGCGACATCGACGGAGGCCCGGTCGAGGCCTACCTAGCGGCGATCCATCCGGACGACGTGGCCCGGGTCCAGGCACGCATTGCGCGCGCGCTCGAGACCGGCGAGACCTTTGGCGACAGCTACCGCGTGCGCGGCGCGGACGGCCTCTGGCGCCATGTGGAGGCGCGTGGCAAGGTGACCGCGAACGCCGACGGACAGCCCGAGTGGCTGCCGGGCGTGGCGCTCGACGTCACGGCCCAGAAGGAGGCCGAAGCCGGCTTGCGGCGCAGCGAGGCGCGCTTCCGGCGCCTGGCCGAATCGAACGTGCTCGGCATCGTGCAGTATCGCTTCGACGGCACCCTGATCGAGTCGAACGATGCCTTCCTCGACATCCTGCGGATGACGCGCGCCGACTTTGAACGTGGCCTGTCCTGGCGCGCGCTGACCCCGCCCGAATGGCGCGAGGTCGACGAACGCGGCTGGGAGCAGCTGCGCACCGTCGGCGTGATGGAGCCGTATGAAAAGGAGTACCTGCGCAGCGACGGCAGCCGCGCCGCGGTCTACCTCGGCGCCGCCAACGTCGACGGCAGCGCCGACGAGGGCATCGCCTACGTGCTCGACATTTCCGGCATCCGCAGCGCCGAGCGTGCCCTCAAGGAAAGCGAAGCGCGCTTCCGGGTGATCGCCAACGCCATGCCGCAGTCGGTGTGGTCGACCCGTGCGGACGGCTTCCACGACTACTACAACGACCAGTGGTATGCCTTCACCGGCATGCCCTACGGTTCGACCGACGGGGCCGGCTGGAATGCCCTGTTCCATCCGGACGACCAGCCGCTGGCCTGGGAACGATGGCGCCATTCGCTGCGCACCGGCGAACCCTACGAGATCGAATACCGGCTGCGCCACCACAGCGGCAGCTACCGCTGGGTGCTGGGGCGCGCACTGCCGGTGCGGGGCGAGGACGGCGCCATCGTGCGCTGGATGGGCACCTGCACCGACATCCACGAGCAGAAGCTGACCCAGGAAGCCCTGCAGGACGCCGACCGCCGCAAGGACGAGTTCCTGGCCATGCTGGCGCACGAGCTGCGCAATCCGCTGGCGCCGATCGCCACCGCCGCATCGCTGCTGGCGATGGCGGCGCAGGATCCGGCCCGGGTGCGCCAGGTGGGTGCGGTGATCTCGCGCCAGACCACCCACATGACCGGCCTGATCGACGACCTGATGGATGTCTCGCGCGTCACGCGCGGCCTGGTCAGCCTGGAGCGCGAAGACCTGCCGCTGTCGCAGGTCGTCGACGACGCCGTCGAACAGGTGCGTTCGCTGCTCGAGGGCAGGACGCACCGGCTCGAGGTGCGCCACGCCTGCGCCGGCGCGACCGTGAACGGCGACCGCAAGCGCCTGGTGCAGGTGCTGGCCAACATCCTCGGCAATGCAGCCCGGTATACGCCGGCGGGCGGCCATATCGTGCTCTCCAGCGGCATCGAGGACGGCTGCGCCGTGCTGGCGGTGCGCGACAACGGCATCGGCATGGCGCCGGAGCTGGTGGCCAGCGCCTTCGAGCTGTTCTACCAGGGCAAGCGCAGCCCCGACCGCTCGCAGGGCGGCCTCGGGATCGGGCTGGCGCTGGTGCGCAGCCTGGCCGAGCTGCACGGCGGCAGCGTGGAAGCGGCCAGCGAGGGCGAAGGGCGCGGCAGTACCTTCACGCTCAGGCTGCCGCTGCCGGAGCAGGGCGCCCGCAGCGCGGGCTTGGCGAGCAAGCATGCGCTGCAGCAGGCTCCTGCGGCGCTGCGCGTGCTGGTGGTGGACGACAATACCGATGCGGCGGAACTGGTGGCGATGTTCCTGGGCCTGCTCGGCTACGAGGTCAGCGTCGAATTCGGCGCGGCGGCGGCGCTCAAGCGCGCGCGCCGGCTGATGCCGCACGTCTGCCTGCTCGACATCGGGCTGCCCGGCATGGACGGCAAGGAACTGGCGCGCCGCCTGCGCCGGCTGCCCGGCCTGGAACGGGTCAGGCTGGCGGCCATGACCGGCTATGGCCAGCCGCACGACCGGCGCGACACCGAAGCGGCGGGCTTCGACGTCCATTTCGTCAAGCCGGTCGAGACCGATGCGCTGGCGGCCTGGCTGGCCGAGGTGGAAACGCCCCTCGTCTGAGATCGCGGCGGCAGTAGGCCGCCGAAACCCCGGCGCCAGTCGGTACAATGGCGTCTTCTTTCAACATTTTGCGCCCGCCGCCTTGCGCGTCGGGCCGGTTCACGGATCATGGCTGTCATTTCCCTCACTCAAGCGCAACTGGCCTTCGGCCACGTCGCACTGCTCGACCACGCTGACTTTTCCCTGGAGACCGGCGAGCGCGTCGGCCTGATCGGCCGCAACGGCACCGGCAAATCCTCGCTGCTGAAGATCATTTCCGGCCGCTCCAGGCTCGACGACGGCCTGCTGGTCATGCAGCAGGGCGTCAAGATCGCCTACGTCGAGCAGGAACCCGTGTTCGATCCGGAAGCGAGCGTGTTCGACGCGGTGGCCGCCGGCATGGGCGACCAGCAGGCCATGCTGGCCGAGTACGAGTCGCTCACCGGGCAGTTCGGCGGCGACAACGACGATGCCTTGATGGAGCGCATGCACGAGATCCAGCTCAAGCTCGACGCCGTCGACGGCTGGAACCTGGCGCACAAGGTCGACACCACCCTCGATCGCCTGGGCCTGAACCGTGAAGCGAAGATGGGCACGCTGTCGGGCGGCATGCAGAAGCGCGTGGCCCTGGCCGTGGCGCTGGTGTCCGCACCCGACGTGTTGCTGCTGGACGAGCCGACCAACCACCTCGACTTCACCTCGATCAAGTGGCTGGAGGGCCTGCTGCGCGAGTTCCGCGGCTCGGTGCTGTTCATTACCCACGACCGCAGCTTCCTCGACAACGTCGCCACCCGCATCATCGAGCTCGACCGTGGCCGCCTGCTCTCGTTCCCGGGCAACTTCTCCACCTACCAGGAGCGCAAGCGCGAGCTGCTTGCCAACGAGGAAGTCGAGAACGCCAAGTTCGACAAGTTCCTGGCCCAGGAAGAAGTCTGGATCCGCAAGGGCGTGCAGGCCCGCCGTACCCGCGACGAAGGCCGGGTGCGCCGCCTGGAAGCGCTGCGCCTGCAGCGCGCCGCGCGCCGCGAGCAGCAGGGCACGGTCCGTCTCGACGTCGGCGCCGGCGAGCGCTCGGGCAAGATCGTTGCCGAGCTGGAAAACATCTCCAAGTCGTACGGCGAGAAAGTCATCGTCAGCAATTTCACCGGCACGATCCTGCGCGGCGACAAGGTGGGGCTGATCGGGCCCAACGGCGCCGGCAAGACCACGCTGTTGAGAATCATCCTGGGCGACGAGACCGCCGACAGCGGCTCGGCCAAGCTGGGGACCAAGCTGAACGTCGCCTATTTCGACCAGATGCGCGCCCAGCTCAACGACGAGGCGAGCCTGGCCGACACCATCTCGCCGGGCAGCGACTGGGTCGAGATCAACGGCCAGAAGAAGCACGTGATGACCTACCTCAGCGACTTCCTGTTCGCACCGGAACGCGCCCGCTCGCCGGTGAAGTCGCTCTCGGGCGGCGAGCGCAACCGCCTGCTGCTGGCGCGCCTGTTCGCCAAGCCGGCCAACTGCCTGGTGCTGGACGAACCGACCAACGACCTCGACATCGAAACCCTCGAGCTGCTCGAAGAACTGCTCGAGGAGTACACGGGCACCGTGTTCCTGGTCAGCCACGACCGTACCTTCCTCGACAACGTCGTGACCCAGGTAATCGTTGCTGAAGGGAATGGACTGTGGCGCGAATACGTCGGTGGCTACACCGATTGGGAGCGCGCGCGCGCCAACGAACCCGCAGCTGCGACGAAGCTCGCCGCCACTCCTGCAAAGGGCGCCGCGGCAACGCAGGCGGCCCCGGTCGACCCGGCAGCCAAAGCTGGTGAAATGTCATCTACCGCACAGAGCGGGTCTGGTAAAAAGGTAAAGTTGAGCTACAAGGAACAGCGCGAACTGGAGGAACTTCCCCAGCTGATCGCGACTCTTGAAGATGAGCAGTCGGCGATCACGGCCCAGCTGAATTCGCCCGACTTCTACAAGCAGAATCCCGGCGACGCGCGCCGCCTGAGCGAGCGCCACGCCGAGATCGACGAGCTGCTGCTCGACGCCCTCGAACGCTGGGAGCGCATCGAAGCCCGCGCAAGGGGCGAGTAGCGTAACAAACGGGGCAGGCCAGGCGCCTGCACAGACCAGGAGTAACATCCGGACATGACCGAGCACAACGAATCCCGTACCGCTCCATCCGCAGCCTCCGCGTTATCGGTCGACGCACCCCTCTTCAGCCGCGCCGCCTGGGCGCGGATCCTGCCTTTCGGCGCCTACATCTTCTTCATCATCCTCGGCGACATGCTCGAGCGCACCGGCCTGTCGCGCGCCGAGCTGCGCTGGCTCTACCCGGTGCAGATCGGCGTCGTGGCCGTCCTGCTGGCGGTGTTCTGGCGCCGCTACCACGAACTGCGCGCGCCGCTGCCCGGCGCGGCCCAGCTGCTGGTGTCGGTGCTCGCCGGTATCGTGGTGCTGGTTCTCTGGATCAACCTCGACGCCCCGTGGATGACGGTGGGGGCGAGCCCCGGCTACGACCCGCGCACCAATGGCGAGCTCGACTGGCTCCTGATCGTCATCCGCATCGCCGGCGCCGCCCTGGTCGTGCCCGTCATGGAAGAGTTGTTCTGGCGCTCCTTCGTCATGCGCTGGGTCGACGCCGCCGACTTCGAAGCCCTGGAGCCCGCACGGGTCGGCATCAAGGGTTTCCTGGTATCGGTCGTCCTGTTCGGTTTCGAACACAACCTGTGGCTGGCCGGCATCGTCGCCGGTGTGGCCTATAGTCTCCTTTACATGCGTCATCGCAACCTGTGGTCCGCGGTGATCGCCCACGCTGTCACCAACGGCCTGCTCGGCGCCTGGGTGGTCGCGACCGGCAGCTGGGCCTTCTGGTAATCCGCAGGCAAGCTTCACCACCCCAAGCGCAATGAATCAGAAAAGACAAACAACATGATGCCTTTACGCCACCCATCCCTCCGCCCGATCGCCTTGTTCATCGGTGCGATGTTCATGTTCCCGGCCCACCAGGCGGCCGCCCAGCAGCAGCAACAGCCGGAAGAAGGCTTGAAGCTCTACGGCGGCATCGGCTGGGGCTACGACGACAACCTGCTGCGCGTGCCCGACAACCGTCCGGCTTTCGGCGGCAAGCGCAGCGACCGCTGGCGCCAGGCCGAGGCCGGCGTCATCTACAACAAGCGCATCAGCCGCCAGCGCGTGGCGGTGGTGGCCAAGGCCTCGAAGGTCGATTTCGACTTCTTCAAGCAGCTCGACTACGACGGCCGCGACCTGCAGGCCACCTGGTTCTGGGAACTGGGCAACAAGTTCGAAGGGCAGGCCGGCACCCTGTACGACCGCACGCTGGCTTCCTACACCGACTTCTTCAGCGACGAGCGCAACGTGCGCGAGCGCCGCCGCAAGTGGTTCGATGCCGGCTGGAAGATGCACCCGAGCTGGAAACTGCGCACCGGCTTCACCCATGAGCGCTACGAATACGAGCTGGTGCGCCAGCGCTGGAACAACCGCACCGAGAAGGCCTCCGAGGTCGAGCTGCTGTACCGTCCGAAGAGCGGCAGCTCGGTGGGCCTGGTGGCGCGCCGCCTCAAGGGCGAGTACCCGTTCCGGCGCCCGACCACGACCGGCGTGCTGAACGACGACTTCACCCAGGACGAACTGAAAGTGCGCGTCAACTGGTACGCCACCGGTTCGACCACGGTACAGGCGCTGGCCGGCTACGTGCGGCGCGAGCAGCCTTCGTTCGGCGAGGGCACCACCAAGGGTTTCAACGGCCGCGTGAACGCCTATTACCAGCCGCGCGGCAAGGTGACCTACAACGCCTCGCTGTGGCGCGAATTCGCCCCGATCGAGAGCACCATCGTCAGCTACACCCTGAACCGCGGCGCCAGCGTCGGCGCCACCTGGCAGGCCACCGGCAAGATCAAGGTCGACGCCAACGCCGCCTACGAACAGCGCGCCTACAACCCGCGCTCGGTGGCGGCCGCCGGCCTCTCCGACCTGGACGACTCGCTAAAGACGGCCAGCCTGCGCGCCACCTGGCAGGTCAAGCGCAAGATCGCGGTCTCGGCCGGCTGGCAGCACCAGTCGCGCAGCGGTTCGCAGACGCTCAACCTGGGCAAATTCGACGCCAACACCGTGATGGTGAACGCGAACGTGCTGTTCTGAAGCACTGCGGTATCTCGAAGCAGCTTATGACGGTAAACGACATCCCGATCATCTCGTTTTTCCAGCGCGTGCTCGATCCCCTGATCATCATGGGGACCCTGTACCTGGCCACGCTGTATTACCAGGAGCCGTTTTCCGGGTATTCGCTGGTGCTGATGATCCTGGCGTTCTTCATCTCGTCCTCGGTCTACCAGCACGTCGATCCCTACCGCACCTGGCGCAGCGGCCGCATGCTGGCCTATGCGCGCGACACCGTGTTCGGCTGGTGCCTGACCATCGCGGTGCTGTACTTCCTGGGTTCGGCCAGCGGCCTGAAGTACTTCTACGACGAGCGCGTGCTGCTGGCCTGGTTCATCGCCACGCCGGTGACGATCCTGGCCAGCCACCTGGCGGTGCGCAAGGCTACCGGCAGCCGCGACCGCAAGCGCGAAGTGCGTTCGATCGTGGTGGTCGGCATCAACGACGTCGGCATCAAGTTCGCCAAGGTGTGCGAGCGCCACCCGAACCTGTTCATGGAAGTCTGCGGCTTCTTCGAAGACCGCAACGATGAGCGCCGTCCGAGCGAAATCGGGCATCCGGTGCTGGGCGGCATGGCCGACGTCTGCGCCTACGTGCGCCAGCACAACATCAAGATGATCTTCATCAGCCAGCCGATCTCGGCCCAGCCGCGCATCCGCAAGCTGATCGACGAGCTGAAGGACACCACCGCCTCGGTCTACTTCCTGCCGGACGTCTACGTGTTCGACCTGATGCAGGCCAGGTTCGATACCGTCGGCGGCATGCCCGTCATCGCGATCAGCGAGACCCCCTTCATGGGCTGGAACAGCGTGATCAAGCGCGGCAGCGACATCGTGATCGGCAGCATCATCCTGGTGCTGCTGGCGCCCCTGATGCTGGTGACCGCCGTCGCCGTCAAGCTCAGTTCGCCCGGCCCCATCATCTTCCGCCAGCGCCGCTACGGCCTGTATGGCGAGGAGATCTTCGTCTACAAGTTCCGCTCGATGACCGTCACCGAGGATGGCCCGAACGTGGTGCAGGCCTCGAGGAACGACCAGCGCGTCACGAAGGTCGGCGGCTTCCTGCGCCGCACCTCGCTCGACGAGCTGCCGCAGTTCATTAATGTGCTGCAGGGGCGTATGAGCCTGGTCGGGCCGCGCCCGCACGCGGTCGCCCACAACGAGCAGTACCGCAAGCTGATCAAGGGCTACATGCTGCGCCACAAGGTACGCCCGGGGATCACCGGCTGGGCCCAGGTGAACGGCCTGCGTGGCGAGACCGCCACGCTCGACAAGATGGAAGCACGCATCCAGTACGACCTCGATTACCTGCGCAACTGGTCGCTGTGGCTCGACCTCTGGATCATCGTCAAGACAGTGAAAGTCGTGCTGACCCGCGAGAACGCCCACTGAATACGCACACTGAGCGCGTATTGAACCCGGCGTTGCGGCGGGTATCGAATAGGATGATGGGTAAAACGAGGTCGGCGCGAAATGTAATTAACTGCTCGCAATATGTAGTTATTTACCAGTGAAAACACTTTAAATTCAAGTTGGCAATAATTCGCTTAAGGTCAACTTAAAAGCCGCGCGCACGATTGGTATCTTGCTTGCACGACCACACGGGCTGCGTAGAATCGTTGATGAGTTTGCAACTGTCGGGGCTGGTGTTTGCCTAGTTCCGCAAGGGAAAACGATATGAAGAAAGCACTGATTACCGGCGTCACCGGTCAGGATGGTTCCTACCTGGCGGAGCTGCTGCTCGAGAAGGGCTACGAGGTCCACGGCATCAAGCGCCGCGCCTCCCTGTTCAACACCGGGCGCATCGACCACATCTACCAGGACCCGCACGCCGACAATCCGCGCTTCTTCCTCCACTACGGCGACCTCACCGATACCTCCAACCTGACCCGCATCCTGCAGCAGGTACAGCCCGACGAGGTCTACAACCTGGGCGCGATGAGCCACGTGGCGGTGTCCTTCGAGTCGCCCGAGTACACCGCCGACGTCGACGGCATCGGCACCCTGCGCCTGCTGGAGGCGATCCGCTTCCTCGGGCTGGAAAAGAAAACCCGCTTCTACCAGGCCTCGACTTCCGAGCTGTACGGCCTGGTGCAGGAGACCCCGCAGCGCGAGAGCACGCCTTTCTATCCGCGCAGCCCTTACGCCGTGGCCAAGCTGTACGCCTACTGGATCACCGTGAACTACCGCGAGGCCTACGGCATGTACGCCTGCAACGGCATCCTGTTCAACCACGAATCGCCGCGCCGCGGCGAGACCTTCGTCACCCGCAAGATCACCCGCGCCCTGGCCAACATCGCCCAGGGCCTCGAGCCCCAGCTCTTCCTCGGCAACCTCGACGCGCTGCGCGACTGGGGCCATGCCCGCGACTACGTCCACATGCAGTGGCTGATGCTGCAGCAGGACAAGCCGGAAGACTTCGTGATCGCCACCGGGCGCCAGTATGCGGTGCGCGATTTCGTCGAGATCGCCGCACGCGAGCTGGGCATCGAGATCGCATGGCAGGGGCAGGGCGTCGAGGAGCGCGGCCTGGTGGCGTCCGTCCGCGGCGAGAAGGCACCCGGCGTGGCGGTGGGCCAGCCGATCGTGGCGGTGGACCCGCAATATTTCCGGCCGACCGAGGTCGAGACCCTGCTGGGCGACCCGAGCCGTGCGCGCGAGCGCCTCGGCTGGGAACCGACAACCAGTTTCGAAGCGATGGTGCAGGAAATGGTGGCGCACGACCTGGACACGGCGTGCCGTCACAAGCTGCTCGCATCGCATGGCTACAACGTTGCACTTTCACTGGAGTAAGCGTGTCGAATAATCAGCCTCGTATCTATGTCGCCGGCCATCGTGGCCTGGTCGGCTCCGCCATCGTGCGCGCCCTGCGCGCGCAGGGACACACCGACATCGTCACCCGTACCCATGCCGAACTGGAACTCACCGACCAGGCACAGGTACGCGAATTCTTCCGTACCGAACACATCGACCAGGTCTACCTGGCCGCGGCCAAGGTGGGCGGCATCCATGCCAACAATACCTATCCGGCCGAGTTTATCTACGACAACATGATGGTGCAGGCCAATGTCGTGCATGAAGCATGGCGCGCCGGCGTCCAGAAGCTGCTGTTCCTCGGTTCATCCTGCATCTATCCGCGCCTGGCGGCGCAACCGATCCGCGAGGAATACCTGATGAACGGCATCCTCGAGCCGACCAACGAACCCTATGCCATGGCCAAGATCGCCGGCATCAAGCTGTGCGAGAGCTACAACCGCCAGTACGGCACCGACTACCGCAGCGTGATGCCGACCAACCTGTACGGTCCCGGCGACAACTATCACCCGGAAAACAGCCACGTGATCCCGGCCCTGCTGCGCCGCTTCCATGAAGCGCGCGAAAGCAATGCGCCGGAAGTGGTGATCTGGGGCAGCGGCAAGCCGATGCGCGAGTTCCTGTACGTGGACGACATGGCCGCTGCCAGCGTTTACGTGATGAACCTGCCGATTGAGGTGTATGCGGCCAACACCGACCCCATGCATTCGCACATCAACGTCGGCACCGGCCAGGACGTCACGATTGCCGAGCTGGCGCGCCTGGTGGGCGAGACCGTCGGCTACCGCGGCCGCATCGTGTTCGACGCCGGCAAGCCGGACGGTACGCCGCGCAAGCTGCTCGACGTGTCCAAGCTGGCCGCGCTCGGCTGGCGCGCCAGCACGCCGCTGCACGAAGGCCTGCGCCGTGCCTACGAGGCTTTTGTGGCCGAGCAGGAAGCGGAAGAGGCCGGCCCGCAGGACGTGCCTGCGCAACTGCTGGGACGCCCCGGCGGCAGCGCGGCGCGGGCGCTGGCATGAAGCGCGGGACATGTCGCGGTAGCAGTTTGTTAATTGACGAACAGAGGGCGAATCGTGTGGAACCCAGAATGGATGAGTCCTGAATCTGCTCCGTGATGCGGGGCAGGTCACGAATAACAAAAGGAACACGCGGCGGGCTCGCCCGCTAACCAACGTCGAGGAAACTATCTTGAAAACCTTCCATTTGGCAGCCAAACCAACTTCCTACCCAAGCCCCAGGCGCCTGCTGTCCGCGGCGGCGCTGGTGTTGTGCGCGACGACCCTGGCCGCTTGCAGCAAGGATGAAGCACCCAAGGAGTCGAAGCCGGGCCAGGCCCTGGCCAGCGTCAACGGCGAAGAGATCACCGTCTTGCAGCTGAACGAGGAACTGCAGCGCCTGGGCGTCGGCGCACAGCAGCAGCAGGTCGCCGGCAAGCAGGTCCTGCAGGCACTGATCGACCGTGAACTGCTGGAAAGCGAGGCTGCCAAGGAAAAGCTCGACCGTGATCCGAAGGTGATGCAGGCCATCGAACGGGCGCGTTCGCTGATCATCGCCCAGGCCTACATGCAGAAGCGCCTGGGCGAACCGCAGCGTCCGTCGCAGGCCGAAGTGGAGGACTACTTCAACAAGAACCCGCAGTTCTTCAGCAACCGCAAGCAGTTCGCCATGAACGAGCTGATCCTCGCGGCCAGCGACCTGACCCCGGAAGTGCGCGCCGCGGCCGACAGCGCCAAGTCGCTGGAAGAAGTGGCCGTGTTCCTCGACGCGCGCAACATCAAGTACGGCCGCGCCCAGGTCACGCGCAGCACCGCCGACCTGAACGCGCAGCTGTCCGCCAAGCTGCTGTCGATGCAGAAGGGCCAGCTGTTCGCGGTCAAGGAAGGCGACCGCGCCATGCTGATCTCGATCGCCGAAGTGCGCGACGCGCCCGTCACGCTGGCCGTCGCCGCCCCGCAGATCACCCAGTACCTGACGAACAAGAAGAACAAGGAGCTGGCCGCCGCCGAGATCCAGCGCCTGCGCGGCACCGCCAAGATCGCTTACCTGAACAAGGAATACGAGCCGAATCCGAACGCCCCGGCGGGCGGCGCACCGGCAGCGGCGCCGGCTGACCCGGCCGGCGCGGGCGAAGCGGCCGCGACCGCGGTGGCGACGGCGCCGGCAGGCCAGTCCTCGGTGGCGCCGCCGCCGGAGAGCGGTCCCACCACCGACAAGTCCGCGCTCGAACGCGGCGTCGCCGGACTGAAGTAATCGAACTCATCGACTCATCGACCCAAAAACAAATAGAAGGAGCAATCATGAAACGATTCGTCAAGTGGATGATGGCCACCGCGCTCGTCCTGAGCATGGGTGTCGCCGCTGCCGCCGAAGTCCTGCTGGGACCGGGCGACGTGGTCAAGCTGTCGGTTTACGGCAGCCCCGACCTCTCGCTCGAAACCCGCGTCAGCGAAAGCGGCAACATTACCTTCCCGCTGCTGGGCCAGGTTGCGGTGGGCGGCCTGTCGGTGGCCGCGGCCGAGAAGAAGATTGGCGACATGCTGGAGAAGGGCGGCTACCTCAAGAAGGCCCAGGTCAACATGCTGGTGACCACCCTGGCCAGCCAGCAGGTGTCGGTGCTGGGCTATGTGAACCGCCCGGGCCGCTACGCGGTGGAGGGGCGCCGCAAGGTGCTCGACCTGCTGGCCATGGCCGGCGGCATCCATGGCGACGGCGGCGACATCATCAACCTGGTGCGCACCCGCGACGGCAACACCACGCGCGAGACCATCGACGTGGTCGACATGGTCCGCAAGGGCGAGCTGAACAAGGATTACGAAGTGGCCGGCGGCGACATCATCTATGTCGAGCGCGCCCCGCGTGCCTACGTCACCGGCGAAGTCCAGCGCCCGGGTCCGTTCCGCCTCGAGCGCGGCATGACCGTGCAGCAGGCCGTCTCGGCCGGCGGTGGCCTGAGCATGCGCGGCAGCAATAACGGCATGAAAGTCACCCGCAAGGATGCCAGCGGCAACCCGGTGACGATTGATGTCAAGGCACATGATCCAGTCCAGGTTGACGATGTCATCGTTGTCCGCGAGTCCTGGTTCTGAGGGGATGCCGATAAACCTACTACGCGTCGCGCTGACGCCCTGCGATGCTCGCCGTACCGTAAGTACGGCTGCGCTTCTCGAGCGCCAGCGCTTCCGCTCGCTACGGTTTCTCGGCACCCCGATGCGCTGTTGGTAATTCATTGTTTAAAAGCTTCAACCGTTTAAAGCTCCGCCGTTTTGTCCACCCCGCTGTCAAGGCATCTGATGCAAAGGTAAGGCCATGAACGTTCATCAATTCCTGCTGATCCTGCTTGCCAGGAAGAAGATCATCCTGGGAACCCTGCTAGTCACCGTCCTGCTCGCGCTGGGCTGGAGCCTGATCCAGCAGAAGACCTACAAGGCAACCGCATCCGTGCTGTTGAACTACAAGGGCGTGGACCCGGTGAGCGGGCTCACCATGCCCGGCAACCTGATGCCGGGCTATATGGCGACCCAGATGGACATCATCACCAGCAAGAACGTGGCCCTGCGCGTGGTCGACTCGCTGCGCCTCGCATCGAGCCCGGCCGTGCAGGCGCAGTGGCGCGAAGCCAGCGAAGGCAAGGGCTCGGTGCGCGACTGGCTGGCCGACCTGCTGCTGAAGAAACTCGAGATCATGCCCTCGCGCGAATCGAGCGTGGTCGAGATCAGCTTCAAGGGCGCCGACCCGGCCTTCGCCGCCGCCGTCGCGAATGCCTTCGCCGACGAATACCAGAAGATCAGCGTCCAGCTCAAGACCGAGCCGGCCAAGAAAGCCTCGTCCTACTTCAACGAACAGACCAAGCAGCTGCGCGACAACCTGGAAGCCGCGCAGGCGCGCCTGTCGAAATACCAGCAGGAGAAGGGCATCGTCAGCCTCGACAACAACCGGGTGGACGTCGAGCTGTCGCGCCTGAGCGACCTGTCGGCCCAGCTGGTCGCGGCCCAGACCCAGGCCATGGAAGCCAGCTCGCGCGAACGCATGGCCACCGGTGTCGGCTCGCCCGACGTCGCCAACAACGCCCTGGTGCAGAGCCTGCGCGTGAGCCTGGCGAGCGGCGAAGCCAAGCTGGCCGAAGCCGCATCGCGCTACGGCCGCAACCACCCGGCCTACCAGTCGGCCCAGGCCGAGGTGAGCAAGATGCGCGCCGAACTGAATGCCGCCCTGGGCAGCGTGTCGAAGAGCGTGGGCGCCAATGCCCAGGTGTATCGCCAGCGCGAGGCCGAGCTGCGCGCCGAACTGGCCGCCCAGAAGACCCGCGTGCTCGAGCTGAACCGCACCCGCGACGAACTCGGCGTGCTGCTGAAAGACCTCGACAGCGCCCAGCGCGCCTTCGACGCCGCCAGCAACCGCTTCTCGCAGACCCGCATCGAGGCCCAGGCCGAGCAGTCCGACATCTCGATCCTGAACCCGGCGGTGCCGCCGACCGAACCTGCCGGTCCGCGCGTGCTGCTCAACACCCTGGTCTCGATCCTGCTGGGCACCATCCTCGGCGTCGGCCTGGCCCTGCTGCTGGAGCTGATCAACCGTCCGGTCCGGTCGACCGGCGACGTCAAGGACATGCTGGGCATCCCGGTGCTCGGCACCATCGAATGGCGCATGAAGCGCCCGCGCAGCGGCGGTATCCGTGCGCTGATGACCCCGCGCCGCCTGTTGCGCTTGAACTGAGGCGCGCGGCGCTCGCGCATCCGAACCAGAAAAGAATAGGACACGACCATGAATTCATCCGTGCTATCCGCATTGCCGACCGGTGCACCCCACGAGGGCGCACTGCACAACGGGGCTCAGGCCGATTCGAGCATGGGCGCATTGCTGCTCGATTCCGGCAAGCTCACCCCCGAGAGTGCCGAGCGTGTCCTGCGCATGCAGAAAGACCTCGGGATCCGCTTCGGCGAAGCCGCCGTGCGCCTGGGCCTGGTGAGCGAGGAAGACATCCAGCAGGTGCTGGCGCGCCAGTTCTCCTATCCCTACCTGCAGAAGGGGCAGGCCAACCTGTCGCCCAAGCTGGTCGCCGCCTACGACCCATTTTCTCCCCAGGTCGAGGCCCTGCGCGCGATCCGCAGCCAGCTGATGCTGCGCTGGTTCGCCCGCGGTCGGCGCGCCCTGGCGATCGCCGGCGTGACCCCGGAAGACGGTTCCAGCCTGTTCGCGGCCAACCTGGCGGTGGTGTTCTCCCAGCTGGGCGAGCAGACCCTGCTGGTGGACGCCAACCTGCGCAGCCCGCGCCAGCAGGAGATGTTCGGCGTCAAGCCGCGCCAGGGCCTGTCCGACCTGCTGGCCGGCCGCGCCGACCTCGACGTGATCCAGCGCGTTCCCGCTTTCGTCGACCTGTCCCTGATGCCGGCCGGCACGCTGCCGCCGAACCCGCAGGAATTGCTGGCGCGCGAAGGCTTCCGCAACCTGAATACCCAGCTCGAGTCGCGCTACGACGTGGTGCTGTACGACCTGCCGCCGTTTGCCAGCGGGGCCGATGCGCTGGCGGTGGCCGGCCGCGCCGGCGGCGTGCTGCTGGTGGCCTGCAAGCACCGCACCCGTATCGCCAACATCAGCCGCATGGCCGAGCAGATGGCCGAATCCGGCGCCGAAGTCGTCGGCTCGGTGGTGGTGGAGTTCTGAGATGGCGACGGCGGCACCAGATCACGCAAGGGCGCAGGCGGAACTGCCGCCTCCGACCCTGGCAGGGACCCTCGATGGCCTGAAGGGCTCCGTCTCCGAATGGTGGCCGGTGTATGCCGGCCTGGCAATCCTGTTCGGCCCCACTTTCTACAGCCTGTTCACCGGCGCCTGGATCAGCGAAGAGCAAGGGCACGGCCCGATCATCTTCTTCCTGGCGCTCTGGCTCATCTGGCGCAAATGGCCCGAAGTCATGGCCGCGGTCGGTCCCAAGGTGGGGAACACTGCGGAGGGCAGCTGGACCGGCTGGCCGGTGCTGGCGATCGGCCTGATGTTCCACCTGCTGGGCCGCTCGCAGAAGATCCTGATGTTCGAGGTGGCCTCGATCGTGGTGGTGATGGCGGCCCTGGTGCTGCTCAAGTTCGGCAGCCGGGCGCTGCGCACCCTGTGGTTCCCGTTCTTCTTCATGCTGTTCCTGATCCCGCTGCCGAGCGAGCTGGTGGCGGCGGTGACGATGCCGATGAAGATGGCGGTGTCCTGGGTGACCGAGCACATCCTGTTCGCGCTGGGCTACCCGATCTCGCGCTCGGGCGTGGTGCTGCAGATGGGCCAGTACCAGCTGCTGGTGGCCGATGCCTGCGCCGGCCTGCAGACCCTCTTGACGCTGGAAGCGCTCGGCCTGTTCTACCTGAACCTGATGCGCCACCCCTCGGCCTTCCGCAACATCACGCTGGCGATCCTGATCGTCCCGATTTCGTTCACGGCCAACGTGATCCGCGTGATCGCGCTGACCCTGATCACCTATTACTTCGGCGACGCCGCCGGCCAGGGCTTCCTGCACGGCTTCGCCGGCATGGTGCTGTTCGTCACCGCGCTGCTGCTGATCCTGGCGGTCGACAACGGCCTGCAATGGTGGATCAAGCGCCGCGGCAATCGCGGCGGCGGCCCGGGCGCGGGCGGCGGCCGCCGCATGCCCGGCACCCTGAAGGAGGCAACATGAACCGCCGTTTCGCCATCAGCCTGGTACTGGGCCTGGCCATGGCCGGCACCTCGGCCCTGACCGGGGCGCTCACCCCCAAGCCGCGGGTGCTGCAGCCGCATGAGCAGTTCAGCCTGGAACAGATGATCCCGCAGCGCTTCGCCGACTGGCGCATCGACCCCTCGGTGGTGCCGCTCGCGCCCGATCCGGAGCAGCAGAGCATGCTGGAAAAGATCTACGACCAGACCCTGTCGCGCACCTACATCAACAGCCAGGGACAGCGCGTCATGCTGTCGATCGCCTACGGCGGCGACCAGAGCAAGGCGCTGCAGCTGCACCTGCCCGAGGTCTGCTACGTGGCCCAGGGCTTCCAGATGCAGAAGGATGCCGAGGACAGCCTGACGACCCGCTTCGGCGAGCTGCCGGTCAAGCGCCTGGTGGCGCGCCTGCACGAGCGCAACGAGCCGATCACCTACTGGATCACGATCGGCGAGCACGCCTCGCGCGCCGGCATCCAGCAGAAGCTGCACCGCCTGGCCTACGGCCTGTCGGGCGAGATCCCGGACGGCATGCTGGTGCGCGTCTCGACCATCCAATCCAACGAGACCCAGGCCTACGGGGTGCAGGACCGCTTCGTCGCCGAGATGCTGGGCGTCATGGCGCCGCGCGACCGTACGCGCCTGCTGGGCTCCGGCTTGGCAGGTGCACCGGAAGCGGCGCCGGAGGCGGCCGCCGCGGCGCCTGCGGCGCATGGCCCGGCGCATGGCTGAGACAGGGAGAAGGTAACGAGCGCCGATGAACACGATCCTCCCATACATTTATTACTCGCTGCCGTGGGCCTTCATCATCGGCCTGTCGATCGCAGCCGTCGCGGGGATCGGCATCGGCATCGCATGGCCGCGCTTCCTGGTCTACCCCTACCTGGCGGTCTACTTCTGCATGAACTCCACCAGCTACGGGAACATGGCGATCTTCGCCACCCGCAGCATCTACAGCCGCGGTTCCGGCCTGCTGCTGTTCGGGCTGGTGCTGTGGTACGTGCTGGGCGCCTGGGCCTGCGCGCGGGTGGCCGCCACCTTCCAGCGCTACCCGACCCCGGCCTGCAACCTGCGGCCCTGGTTCTGGGCCTGGTTCGTGCTGCTGCTCGGCCACCTCGCCGTGGGCCTGATGAACGGCGTCACCGTGGCCGAGGCGCTGACCCCGCAGGGCTTCTCGAACATCGTCTGGATGGCGCCGCTGATCTCGCTGATGCTGCTGTCCTTCCGCACCCGCGAGCACCTGATCGAGCTGACCCATTTCATCCTGATCGTGGGCCTGTGCCGCTCGCTGTTCGGCCTGGTGCGCTGGGCCGCCTTCGGGGGCGACCCGAACAACGTGTACGCCAACCTGAACGCGATCAAGATCCGCCTGACCTTCTTCGACATCAACGACAGTCTGGTGTGCACCATCGCGTTCGCGATCGCCGCCGTCCACCTGTTCCAGACCGTCAAGACCGACCGCCCGAAATTCTGGCGCAGCATCGAGTGGATGACATTGATTTCCACCGCGCTGTGCATCCTGCTGTCCTACCGCCGCAGCGCCTGGATCGGCTTCATGCTGGCCTTCCTGGTGATCATGATGCGCTTCCCGCTCAAGCGCCGCATGCAGCTGATGACGGCCGGGCTGCCGGTGGTCGGGGCCGCGCTCACCTACGTCGCGGTGCAGCGCCTGTCGCAGACCAAGGGGGCGGGCACCGGCCTGTCCAGCCTGGTCTACGACATGCAGTCCAAGCGCTTCGGTCCCGAGAGCGAGCGGGTGCTGGAGCTGAAGTTCGCGCTGGGCGACTTCCTGGCCAACCCGATCACCGGCATCGGCACCTGGGGCAGGTACACCGGCTACCAGTACATCTCGTGGCAGCAGAACCCGGACGGCGGCCTGTTCCTGCATAGCGGGGTGCTGCACATCGCGCTCAAGAGCGGCCTGATCGGCACCGTGCTGCTGTTCGGCACCCTGATCACCTTCGTGCTGTTCGCACGCCGCGCACTCAAGCAACTGCCGCCGGAACTGCTCGGCCTGGCCACGGCCGGGGTGGCGGGGCTCGCCTTCATGATTCCCGATTTCCTGATCGGCACGCCGTTCCCGCAGGTGCGCACCAGCCAGATGCTGGCCGTCTGCATTGCCCTGCCTTACCTGGCGATGGCGGTAGCCAAGGCGGCGCCGGTGACCAGGCCGGCAATGAAACCCTTCACGCCGCCGCGTCCCCACCTGGTGCCTGCCTGATGAACCTGCGCCTCGCCCGTAACGCCTGGTCGAACCTGCTCGGCGCGGCCATCCCCGCGCTGGTCATGCTCGGCACCGTGCCGCTGGTCGTCAAGGGACTCGGCGACGCCGGCTATGGCCTGTATTCGCTGGTCACGGCCATCGTCGGCTATTTCGCGGTCATCGACATCAACGTCACCGCCGGCTCGGTCAAGTACATCGCCGAGCACAATGCGCGCAAGGACGACGAGCGCATCTTCGAGACCGTCTCCTTCGGCCTGGCCACCTACACCGGCATCGGCCTGCTGGGCGCGCTCGGCCTGTTCTTCAGCGCCGGCTGGCTGGTGCAGGGCGTGTTCGCGGTGCCGCAGCGCCTCGTTCCCGAAGCAGTCGCCACGCTGCAGCTGGCCGCGCTCGGCTTCCTGGCCGGCCAGCTGCAGAGCTACCTGAACAGCGTGCCGCAATCGCTGATGCGCTACGACATCTCGGCGCGCCTCGAAATGGTATTCGGCACCCTGGTGCCCCTGGCCACCGTCGGCGTGCTGCTGCTCGGCTACGGCCTGTTCGAGGTCATCCTGCTGCGCGTCGCCGCCAGTACCCTGCATTGCACGATCCTGTGGGGCGCGATTCGGCGCCTGCTGCCCGGCCTGCGCTGGCGCTGGCCGGGACGCGCTTTCCGCAATGCGCTGCTGGGCTTTTCGGCCTATTCCTTCCTGTCGCGCTTTGCCACGCTGTCGTATGCCCATGCCGACAAGCTGATCATCGGCGCCCTGGTGGGCGTCACCGGGCTGGCCTATTTCACGGTGGCGGCCACGCTCGCCAACCGGGTGCTGAGCCTGACCTTCCGCCTGTCCGGCGTGTTTTTCCCGGCAGCCAGCGCGCTGGCGGCCAGCGGCGAGTATGCGCGCCTGGACCGCGTCTACCTGAAGGCGACCCGCTACGTGGTCTTCCTGAACGCCGCGATCCTGGTGCTGGTGGCCGTGTTCGCGCACCAGATCCTCGGCTACTGGATGAACGAGGACTTTGCCCGCGCCGGTGCGCTGGTGCTGGCCGTGATGGCGCTGTCGCAGTTCGTCGATTCGCTCACCAGCCTGCCGTCGCTGGTCAACGACGGCATGGGCCACCCGCGCGTGTCCGGCCTGTTCGCCGTGACCCGCGCCCTGGCCGGCCTGGCCATCGTCTACACCGGCGTGGCAGGGTGGGGGATCGACGGCGCCGCCTGGGGCCACCTGGTGGCGTCGGTAGTGTTCACCAGCATCTTCCTGGTCTATGTCCATGGCCGCACGGTGCCGACCACCCTCGGGCGCCTGCTGGGCCAGGGCTATGCGCCGGGCCTGTTCGGCGTCGCCCTGGTGGCGGTCGCCGCCACCGCGGCCGAGCAGCTGTTCGACCGCGGGGCCTGGGATTTCGTGTTCATTCTCGGCGTGACCGTGCTGCTGCTGGGCGTGCACGGTGCGCTGTTCGTCGTCGAGCGCGACGACCGGATGATGGCGTGGTCGCGCCTGAAGTCGGGCTGGTCGCGCTGGCAGGCGAAAGGAGCCTAGATTTGCGGATACTGATGGTCTCGGAAGATTTGCCGGGCGCCCAGCTCGGCGGCCTGGCCAAGCATGTCGTCACGCTGTCGAATGCCCTGCTCGAAGAAGGCCACCACGTGGACATCATGGGCCGCTCCGACCGGGCCCACCCCAGGAGCGCCGAGGAGATCGGCTTCCAGGGCCGGTTCATTCCCGGTTTCGACTTCCGCCGGGTCGGCTGGAAGGAAGCCCAGCTCGGCTTCTTCAATCCCGCCAAGCGGCCCTGGTTCGCCGCCAGGGTGGCGCGCGCGCTGTCCGAGCATGCCCGCAGGATCGGCAACTACGACGTGGTGCACTACCACGGCCACCTGCCGATGACCGGGCTGTACGTCGACCCTGGCCTGAACTTCGTCCAGACCCGCCATGACCAGGGCAGCGAATGCGTGACCCACCTGCGTTTCAAGGACGACGCGGTGTGCCTTGAAACCTCGCCGCGGGCCTGCGCCGGCTGCGCCCACGCGGCGCCGGGGCCGCTGCGCAGCCTGCTCTCGGGCCACGCGGTGGCGCGCTACCGCGGCGAGACCGAGCGCACGTTCGCGCAGCATAAAACCATCTTCGTGTCGGACTTCCTGCGCCGCCAGTTCCTGCGCACGCTGCCGCATGCCGACCTGTCGCGCTCGCGCGTGATCCACAACTTCATCAACTACCGCAAGCTGGCGCGCCTGGCCGCCAGCAGCGGCGCGCCAAGGCCGGGGCAGGTGCTGCTGGCCGGGCGCATCGATACCGGCAAGGGCTTCGCCGAATTCCTGGCCGCGGCGCGCGGACGGCTGCCGGCCGGGGCGCAGCTGCTGGTGGTCGGCGACGGCCCGCTGCGCGCGCGCCTCGAAGCCGAGTATGCGAGCGAGCAGGTACGCTTCCTCGGCTGGCAGCCGAACCAGGACGTGGTGGCCCTGACCGCCACCAGCCATGCCTGCGTGGTGCCCTCGGTGTGGGAAGAACCCTGCGGCACCACCATCCTCGAAGCGCTGGCTCTGGGCCGACCCTGCCTGGCGCTGGCGCGCGGCGGCAATCCCGAGCTTGCCGTCTACGAGTCCTATTCCGGCCAGTTGCGCCTGGCCACGTCGATGGAGGAGCTGGTGGGGCTCCTGGTCGACGAACTGGCGCAGCCGGCCCAGGCGCGTCCATTGCCGGCAATCGCCGGGATGGACGTTTTCCAGGCCCTTCCCAAGATCGTGGACTTCTATGCACAATAATGCTTCGACCCCTGTCGCCGCCAAGCCGACTTTTTCCATTGTTACCTGCACCTGGAACAGTGCCGCGACCCTGGCAGACACCCTGGCCTCGGTCCAGGCCCAGACCTGCCAGGACTATGAGCACATTTTCGTCGACGGCGGCTCCACCGACGGCACCCTCGACATGATCGCGGCCTATCCGGGCAACAAGCGGGTGCTGCGCGACGTCGGCGGCGGCATCAGCCGCGCCATGAACCAGGGCATCGAAGCGGCGCAGGGCGAGTACATCGCCCATTTGCATTCGGACGATTATTACAACGGGCCGGACGTGCTGGCCACCGTCAAGCGCGCCTTCGACGAAGCCCAGGCGGCAGGCCGGCCGGTGGATTGGGTGTACGGGAACATCCAGGTCCTGAAGGACGGCAAGATGGTGCCGCCCTATGCCATGCCGGCCTTCTCCTACCGTTCCTTCGTGGCCGGGCGCAGCTCGATCCCGCACCCGGCCGTGTTCATCCGCAAGTCAGCCTTCGAGCGCGTCGGCGCCTTCGACGAGAAGCTCAAGTACGCGATGGACATCGACCTGTGGCTGCGCCTGGGCGCCGAGTCGCGTCCGGCCATGATCGACCAGCCCCTGACCGTGTTCCGCGACCATGCGGGCAGCGTGTCCTCGGCCAACCGCCTGAAGGCGCGCCAGGAGGAATTCAACGTGCGCCGACGCCACATGGACAAGGCGCCGCTTGCCTTCGGTATTTACTGCCTGCGCTACCTGAAACGGGTGCGCGAACTGCAGGCCGAGGCGCGCGCGGTGCCGGCGCAATGAAAGGGTAGCTTTTTGACAGCTTTGCCGTTTTATCTTTTCAGGCGGTTTACGACCGTTAAAAGCCTGCAAATATTGTTCGGTAAAAGTTGAAATTCTGTCGTGGGATTTCTGCAAAGCAAGAAAAAAATCTGTGATTTCTTTGGGGAATTTGCCTGTGCTCAACTTACTTTGGGGTAGCATAACTGCTGTCAAGTAAGTCGTTTCTTCAGAGCATCAAGCGTTCTCAAGCCCGCCGGCAAGCCCGGCCAGGCGCACGGATTTCAAGATTTTTTTCGGAGTACCCACATGCAATTTCAACGGAAGAGCCTGGTCCTGATGGCCGCCGTCGCCTCGCTGTTCGCGAGCGTTTCCGCGCGTGCCGACTGGGTCCAGTCGACCGATCCCCTGGTCGTGCAGGCCAAGCCAGAGATGAACTCGGTGCAGGCGCAGAATCCTCCTGGCTTCACCTGGGCCCGCCACGCGACCGGTCCGGCCAGCTACGAGGTCGAGGTCACGCCGGTGGGCGGCACTCCGACCCGCGCCGTGGTCGACCGCAACTGGTACCTGCCGACCAAGGCGCTCGCCCTCGGCAACTACACTTGGCGCGTGCGCCCGGTGGGCAGTAACGAATGGTCGACCCCGCGCAACTTCTCGATCACCAGCAAGTCGACCAAGTTCGAAGTGCCGGACAACGCCACCCTGCGCAGCCGCATCCTGTCGAAAGCGCGTCCGCGTTCACTGCCGAACTCGGTGACCCCGTTCTCGACCTGGAACTATGCCAAGCGCACCGCGCTCGAACCCTACCTGAGCCGCCTCGGCAACGAAGTCAAGGCCCAGGTCAGCGCCGTGCCCAGCCTGACCGACTCGCGCTGGAACATCGTCATCAGCTCGCCGCTGACCGCCGCCATGGCCTCGCAGCAGACCGACGTGCGCCAGCGCATCAACGAAGCGACCCGCCAGATGGAAGCGGCGGCGCTGATGTACAAGCTCAAAGGCGAGACCATCTACCTGACCGAAGCCCTGCGCCGCGGCGATGAACTGGCCGCGCTCAATCCGTCGGGCCCGACCAGCTACGCCAACCAGGACCAGGCCACCCGCCAGATCGCCTGGGGCCTGGCCAAGACCATCGACCTGCTGGGCGGCGCGCTGGACGGCACCCGCAAGGCGCGCTGGCTCGGCTCGATCAAGATCCGCACCACCGAGATCTACAACAACCTGGCCGGCGACAACGGCCGCCTCGACCAGTATCCGTTCGACTCGCACGGCAACACCAGCCTGGTGTTCCTGGTGCTGATCTCGACCCTGACCCTGGGCGACATCCCGGACGCCGAGAAGTGGTTCGACTTCTCCTTCCGCGCCTATGCCCTGAGCCCGAACCCGTGGAGCGGCCCGGAAGGCGGCTACGCCAACGGCACCGCCTATGCCGAGTACGCGGCCGGCTACCTGCTGGCCCTGTGGGATCCGCTCACCCACGCCAGCGGCGTGAACTTCTTCGGCAAGCCCTGGACCCTCGGCTTCCTCGATTTCGCGATGGAATTCACCCCGCCGGGCGCGCGCACCCACGCCTTCGGCGACGCCTCCGAGACCAAGCCGGACGCGCGCGTGTTCCGCGCCTTCGCCACCCGCATGTGGTCGCCGCGCGCCGCCTGGTACGTGAAGAACACCACCGGCATGGAAGACGCGATGTCGCTGCTGCAGGCCGAATACCCGCTGCCGGTCAGCTACACCACGTATCTGGAGGCGCCGCAGAACTCGGCCTATTACCCGAGCATCGGCTGGGTCGCCATGCACAGCGACCTCGGTTCGAGCTCGCGCATCTCGACCTTCTTCAAGTCCAGCCCCTACGGCTCGTTCAACCACAGCCACGGCGACCAGAACGGCCTGCTGCTGTCGATCGCCGGCCAGCCGATGCTGGTCAAGGCCGGCTGGTACGACTGGTACGGCTCGCCGTACTGGACCGACTGGTACCACCAGACCCGTTCGCAGAACGCGATCACTTTCGACGGCGGCAAGGGCCAGATGGTGACCGGCTACCGCGAGCAGCTGCAGCGCAACGGCCGGATCACCGCCTTCACCGCCCAGCCGAGCTACGACTATGCCGAAGGCGACGCCACCCCGTCGTATGGCGGCCAGCTGACCATGGCCAAGCGCCAGGTCTGGCACCTGCGCAACGCCGGCAACGCCATCCTGGTGCGCGACCGCCTGTCCAGCACCGTGGCCCGCACCTACGAGTGGAACATCCACACGCCGGTGATCATGACGGTCGAGAACGGCCAGAACGTCAAGGTGGTGGCCGGCAACCAGTCGCTGTGCCTGCGTTCGCTGAACGGCAACGCCAACTTCGCCAAGTGGATCGGCCCGGGCGCCAAGACCAACGTGGTGGAAGACCACGGCGCCTTCTATTTGAAGGCCAACGCCAACACTACCGCCGAGTACCTGGTGCTGCTCGACGTCGGCTGCAAGAAGCCGGCCGTGAACATCTCGACCTCGGGTTCGGTGCGTACCGTCACCGTGGGCGGGCAGTCGGTGACCATCAACTAACGAGCGCTGTCCGCTTCACGCAGCTGCTAGACTCGGGCTCCTCGCGGCATGCGCCGCGAGGAGCTTTTTTAATTGCGGAGTCGGCAATGAAGCAGGTGTTCCTGATCTGTGCGCACAAGGACATCGACCAGCTCAATGCGCTGGTCGCGGCCTTGTCCGACCCCGACTTCACGGTCTACGTCCACCTCGACCGCAAGAGCGCGCTCGACCCGGGCGCGCTGCATCGCGCGGCCCGCCTGGTAGCGCCGCGCATCGACGTGCGCTGGGGCGGTTTCTCGCAGGTGCAGGCGACCCTGGTGTCGCTGCGCCAGATCCTGCGCGAGCAGCCGGATTTCGACAAGGTCGTCTTCCTCTCGGCCCAGGACTTCCCGCTGCTGCCCAACGCCCTGCTCAAGCGCGAGCTCCTTCGCTTGCGCGACCATGAGCTGCTGGAGACGGCGCCGATCCGTCCGGGCGGCTGGGACGTGGCGTTCCGCTACCAGTTCTACTACCGCGAAGGAGGAGGGCGGCTGGAGCGCCTGGCCTGCGGCCTGGCCAACCGCGTCCTGCGCGCCACCGGGCGCCGGCGCAGCATGCCGGACGGCTTCGCGCCGCACGGGGGATCGTCCTGGTGGGCCTTGTCGCGCGACTGCGTGGCCGAGGTGCTGCGCCTGGCCGACGCCAACCCGCGCCTGATGCGCTTCCTGCGCACCGTGCAGTGTCCCGACGAGATGCTGTTCCAGACCCTGGTGATGGGCTCGCGCTTTGCGGACCGGGTGCTGTCGGATAACTACCGCTACGTGCAGTGGCCGGAGCAGGGCGCGCGCAATCCCAAGGTGCTGGACGCCGGCGACTTCGAGCGCATCCGCGCCTCGAACGCCCATTTCTGCCGCAAGCTGGACAGCCAGGCCAGCGCCGCCCTGCTGCCGCAACTGCTGCAGTGGAAGGAAAGCCGTGCCGCCGCCTGAGGAGTCCGGCCACACAGGCGAGGCGCCGCGGCGCGGATCCCAGAAGGTCATCTATGCCGCGATCGTCGCCAACCTCGGGATCGCGACCGCCAAGTTCATCGTCGCCGGCGTCACCGGCAGCGCCGCCATGGTGGCCGAAGGCATCCACTCGGCCGTGGACACCGGCAACGAATTCCTGCTGCTGCTGGGCGAGCGGCGCAGCAGCCGCCCGGCCGACCGCAAGCATCCCTTCGGCTATGGCAAGTCGCTGTATTTCTGGGCGCTGATCGTGGCCTTGTCGGTGTTTTCGCTGGGCGGCGGGCTGTCGATCTACCACGGGCTCGATGCGCTGGAAAACCCGCCGCCGCTGGAAGACCCGTTGTGGAACTATGTCGTGCTGGGCGTCGCCGCCCTGTTCGAAGGCTATAGCTGGAACGTGTCGCGCAAGGCCCTGAATGCCGTGCGCAAGCCCGGCACCACGCTATGGCAGGCGGTCCGCGCGAGCAAGGATGCCTCGGTCTTCACGGTCTTCATCGAGGATTCGGCCGCGCTGCTGGGGCTGGCGATTGCGGTGCTCGGCATCGCGCTGGGGCATTACTTCGACAATCCGTACGCCGACCCGGTCGCCTCGATCCTGATCGGCGTCCTCCTGATCGGCGCGGCCATCATGCTGGCGCGCGAAACCGGCGCCCTGCTGGTCGGCGAAAGCATCGACCGCGACCAGCTGGCGGCGCTGTATGCGCTGTTCCGCCGCGAGCCGGCGCTGGACAGCGTGAGCAGCCTGCGCACCATGCAGATGGGCCCCGAGGAAGTGCTGCTGGCGGCATCGGTGCAATTCCGGCGCGGCATGCGCATTGACGAGGTGGAACAGGCGATCGCCCGGATCGAGGCCGCGGTCGCCAGCGCGCATCCGGTGATCCGCCAGATCTATTTCGAGGCGTCGGCGCTGCGCACATCGATGCGCTAGGGGCGCAAAGCCGCCTTTTTGCCCGCCTGTGTGCTGTAGCGCACATATGCTTGCCGCCCCCGACCCGTGCTCGCAAGAGCTTGCGCTAGAATCGGCTGGCCTCGCTCATCCTGAGAAACGTATGCGTAAGCCCCTATCCATCGCCTTCATCGTCCGTGATCCCCTGCCGCCGCTGCGTGCCGACCTGGCCACCCTGTTCGGCGCCGAGATGCCGCGCTATGGGGTGACTACCCAACTGGTCGGGCAGGCGGGCAGCGAGGAAGGCAGCACGTGGCCGGCGGGCGGCATGCACATGGTGGGCAGCCTGAAGTCGCGCTTTGCCGCCGTCCTGTCGCCCCTGTGGGACCTGCGCGGCCTGCTGCGCGCCAGGCGGCGCGGGCGGCCGGACTGTATACAGGTGCGCGACAAGATCGCCTCCGGCCTGCTCGGGCGGATCGCCGCCGCCGTGCTGCGCGTGCCCTTTGTTTACTGGATGTCCTTCCCGATCGTCGAAGGCTTCGAGGTGCGGCGCGACGAGATCGGCCGCCGCGGCAAGGGCCTCCTGTGGTGCGGCCATGCCCTGCGCGCCTGGGCATCGCGCTTCGTCATCTACCGCCTGGTGCTCCCAGGAGCGCGCCACATCTTCGTGCAGAGCGAGGCCATGGCCGACTGGATGGCGAGTCAAGGCTTCGAGCGCAGGCGCATGACCGCCGTGCCGATGGGCGTCGACGCAAGCCTGTTCGACCGCGACCGGGTCGAGCCAGTGGTCGATCCGCGCCTGGATGGCCGCCGCGTCATCCTGTATCTCGGCCGCATCGCCCAGGCCCGCCGCTCGGACTTCCTGCTGGACGTGGCCGAGCAGCTCAAGGACGAGTTTCCCGACCTGCTCCTGGTGATGGCCGGCGACGCCGCCTCGAACGACGAAATGGCCTGGATGCGCGCCGAGATCGCGCGCCGCGGCATCGACGAGCACGTGCTGCTGACCGGCTGGCTGCCCCAGCGCACCGCGCTCGGCTACGCGGTGCGGGCCGAGGTCGGGCTGTCGCCGATTCCGCGCAGCACCCTGTTCGATGTCTCTTCGCCGACCAAGCTGGTCGAGTACCTGGCGCTGGGCATCCCCAGCGTCGCCAACGACATCCCAGACCAGCAACTGGTCATCGACGAGAGCAGGGCGGGCTTGTGCGCGCCGATGGAAGCCGGCCCTTTCGCAGCGGCGGTCAGGCGCCTGTTGCAGGACAAGGCGCTCGCCGCCGAGTTAGCGAAACGTGGTCCAGCGTACGTAAGAAGCCACCGGACCTATGCTATTCTGGGTCGGATTGTTGCAGAAACGTACACAAAAATCCTACCTGGCTAGAAGTGAAAAAGCAACACTTCAGTCCGGCAGGCATCGTATCGTGCGCTTCCCGGAGTAAATACCGTTGTACTATCCAAAACAATTTCTAATTTGCAAATATCTTTGCAGGGACCTGAAGGAAGGGCGAATGGCATGAACCGGGCATCGGCACCAGCAGCGCCAGCGGCGACGCACGCATCGCCGAAAGTGCTCATGCTGGGTACCGAGCCCGGCGGCCGTGGCGGCGTCGCCACCGTGGTCTCGCTGCTGCGCCAGAACGGCTTGTTCGAACGCGAAGGCGTCTGCTACGTGCCGACCCATGCCGAAGGCAGCCGTGCCGCCAAGATCGGCGCCGCCTTCAAGGGCCTGCTGCGCACCCTGGCGTGCCTGGCGCGCCGTCCGGAAGTCGTGCATGCGCACGCGGCCTCGAACGGCAGCTTCGTGCGCAAGTCGGTGCTGCTGGCGCTGTCGCGCGCGAGCGGCGCCAACACCGTCTTTCACCTGCACGGCGCCTGCTTCGACAGCTTCATCGAAGCTTCCAGTCCGCTCATGCAGCGCTGGATCCGCCACACGCTCGAGAAAAGCTCGGTCGTCATCGCGCTCTCCAGCCGCTGGGCCGGCTACCTGGAGGGCTTCGCGCCGCGCGCGCGCGTCGTCGTGATCCCGAACTCCGTGCCGTTGCCGCCGCCCGCGCAGGAAGCGCCCGAGCCGGGCCGCATCCTGTTCCTCGGCCAGGTCGAGCCGCGCAAGGGCATCCATGAATTGCTCGAGGCGCTGGCGCTGCTGCGCGAGCGTTTTCCGCATGCGCATCTGGCCATCGGCGGACAGGGTGAACTGGACAAGGTGAGGCGCCGCGCCCTCGAACTGGGCGTGGCAGACCGTATTACCGAGCTGGGCTGGGTCACGGCCCAGCGCAAGCAGGAGGAGCTGGCGCGTGCATCCATCTTCTGCCTGCCGTCGCACGCCGAAGGCTTGCCGATGGCCTTGCTGGAGGCGATGGCGGCCGGCAAGGCGGTGGTCAGCACCGGCGTCGGCGGCATCCCGGATGCGCTGCGCGACGGCGACAACGGCTTGATGGTCGAGCCCGGCAACGTGGCCGCGCTGGCGGCCGCCCTCGGACGGCTGCTCGGCGACGAGGAGGAGCGCAGGCGCCTGGGTGCGCGCGCCCGCGCCACCATCGAACAGGAATTCGAGTCCGGCGTCGTGATCGGACAACTATCAGCGGTGTACAAACAGCTGCGGCAAGGCCGCAGCTGAGTGCAGCATCGCGACAACTTCGCAAGGCGAGGGGAGAGCTATGAACGCAACAGTTAGGTTGGGATGGCTGGTGAACCGGTTGCGCTGCATGTCGGTCGCCGAAGTCGGCTACCGTGTCCGCCAGGCGGCCGCCACGAAAATGGGCCGGCGCATGGCCGGCCGCACGGCGCCCGCGCCGCTGCCGCGCGCGCGCACGCTGGCCGTGAGCGGCGCCCCCACCCTGGAGCGTGCCGAGATCGAGGCGCTGCTGCTCGATGCCGACCGCATCTGCGCCGGCCACGTGGTGCTGTTCGCCGAGCGCCGCTTCGACGTCGGCGTACCCACCGCCTGGAACCGCGATCCCGACACCGGCGTCGTCGGCCCCTCGGTCTATGCCGGCGACATCCCGATCACCAACCGCGAACTGGTCGGCGACATCAAGCACGTGTGGGAGCTGAACCGCCACCTGCACCTGGTGCGCCTGGCCCAGGCCTGGGCAATCACGCGCGACCCGCGCTGGCTGCATGCGCTCGAGCAGCAGCTGCGCAGCTGGCTGGAGCAGTGCCCGCCGCTCACCGGCCCCAACTGGACCAGCTCGCTGGAACTGGGCATCCGCCTGATCAACTGGAGCCTGGTCTGGCAGCTGGTGGGTGGCGAGAACAGCCCGCTGTTCGAAGGCGAATCCGGGCAGAAGCTGCGCGAGGACTGGCAGGGCAGCATCCACGCCCACTGCCGCAGCATCGCGCGCCACCTGTCGCGCCATTCCTCGGCCAACAACCACCTGATCGGCGAGCTGGCCGGCCTGTATGTCGGCGCCAGCACCTGGCCGTGCTGGAAGGAGTCGGCCGACTGGCTGGAGCAGGCCCGCCGCGAGCTCGAGATTGAAGCCGTGCTGCAGTTCTCGCGCGACGGCGTCAACCGCGAGCAGGCCTTCGCCTACCACATCTTCTCGAGCGAATTCCTGTTCGTCGCCGGCCTGATGGGCCAGGCCTGCGGCCAGCCCTTCCCGCGCCCGTACTGGGCGTCGCTGCAGCGTGCGCTGCGCTTCCTGCGCTCGGTGCGCGATGTCGGCGGCAACCTGCCGGCGGTGGGCGATGCCGACGACGGCTGCGTGTTCCGCCTCGACGCTTCCGGCATGGACCGCGCCGCCCAGCTTCTGGCGCTGGGCGACACCGTATTCGGCGCCCATTCGGACAACCACCCGGGCGTACGCTGGCTGCTGCACGCGCTGCCCGGCCCGCGACCGGATTGCGACCCGCACGAGGTCGACAGCGGCTGGGCCTTCCCCGACGGCGGCTACCTGCTGTTCGGCAACCATTTCGGCGAGCACCAGGAAGTCAAGGGCATGCTCGACTGCGGTCCGCTCGGCTACCTCGGCATCGCCGCGCACGGCCATGCCGACGCGCTGGCGATGACGCTCTCGGTGGCCGGCGAGGAGTGCCTGATCGATCCCGGCACCTATTCCTACTGGCAGGATCAGAGGTGGCGCGATTACTTCCGCGGCACCTCCGCCCACAACACGGTGCGCATCGACGGCCAGGACCAGTCCGTCAGCGGCGGGCGCTTCATGTGGCTGCGCAAGGCCCAGGCCCGGATCGAGCGCATGCCCAGCAGCCCGAACGACTTCGATTTCCGCGGCTCGCACGACGGCTACACCCGCCTGTCGGACCCGGTGCGCCACATGCGCAGCGTGCGCTTCGACGGCGCTAGCAATACCCTGACCGTGCGCGACGAAGTCTCGGCGCGCAAGCAGCACAAGGTCGAGCTGTTCTGGCACTTCGCGCCCGAGCTCGACGTGCGCCTGACCAGCCATGGCCTGTCGGTGCGCGGCAAGCGTTTCGTGCTGCAGATGGGTGTCAGCGGCGCCGATCTGCAGCTGGAACTGGTGCGCGGCGCCGAGAACCCGCCGCTCGGCTGGTGCTCGCGCACCTATGAGTCGAAGCGTCACTGCGAAGTGCTTCGTATCACGACGGTATCGTCCGCCGTCCCCGTCGAATGCAGGTTTACAATAACGTTCCTGCATTAACAAAAAGTTATCATTAGGAAATTCCCGATGCTGATATATCTCGTTGCTGGTGCTCGTCCCAACTTCATGAAGATCGCACCGATCGTGCGTGCGCTGCAGGCGTCCCAGTCCGGGAATGGCCTGTCCTTCAAGATCATCCACACCGGGCAGCACTATGACCGCGAGATGAACGACGTCTTCTTCGAGGAGCTCGGCATCCCGCAGCCGGACGTGTTCATGGCCGCCGGCGGCGGCAGCCACGCCCAGCAGACCGCGAAGATCATGCTGGGCTTCGAGGAGCTGTGCGAGAAGGAATGCCCGGCCGCGGTGCTGGTGGTGGGCGACGTCAACTCGACCCTGGCCTGCTCGATCGTGGCCAAGAAGCTGCAGATCCCGGTGGCCCACGTCGAGGCCGGCCTGCGCAGCGGCGACATGTCCATGCCCGAAGAAATCAACCGCCTCGTCACCGACAGCATCTCGGACTGGTTCTTCGCCACCGAACCGGCCGCTTGCGAGCACCTGCGCCGCGAGGGCAAGGCGGAATCGAGCGTGCACTACGTCGGCCACGTGATGGTCGACAACGTGCTGTACCAGGCCGACAAGCTGGCGCAGGCCGACACCTCCGGATTCGAGACCAGCGCCTTCAAGGCGCAGCAGGGGCGCTACGGCGTCGTGACCCTGCACCGCCCCAGCAACGTCGACGAGCCGGCCACCTTCGCCCGCATCGCCGGCGCGCTCAAGGAGATCGCGCGGGACCTGCCCCTGATCTTCCCGGTCCACCCGCGCACCCGCGCCAACATCGAGAAATTCGGCATCGACCTCGGCCCCAATGTCACCCTGGCCGGTCCGCAGGCCTACATGGCCTTCCTCAACCTGTGGAAGGACGCGGCCGTGGTGCTCACCGACTCCGGCGGCCTGCAGGAAGAGACCACGGCGCTGGGCGTGCCCTGCATCACGATCCGCGAGAACACCGAACGTCCGGTGACGGTCGACGAAGGCACCAACGTGCTGGCCGGCACCGATCCCGAAGCCATCGTGCGCGAAGCCAGGAAGGTCTTGCGCGGCGAGGGCAAGCAGGGCCGCCGGCCGCACCTGTGGGATGGCCGGGCGGCCGAGCGCATCGTCGCGGTCCTGGCAAGGGAACTCGCGGCACGCGATGCCACCCCCATTGCAAAGGAAGCCGCATGAACGCACACACCACGCCACCCACCCACGACCGCATCACCCTGATGGGCTGCCAGGTCGATAACCTGACGATGGAAGAAACGCTGGGCAAGGTCGAGGGCTTCATTCAGTCCGGGCTGCCCCACCAGCACGTGGTGGTCAACGTGGACAAGCTGGTCAAGGCCAGCCGCGACCCGGAACTGCGGCAGATCATCAACGACTGCGCGCTGGTGAACGTGGACGGCATGCCGGTGGTGTGGGCCTCGCGCCTGCTCGGCAAGCCGCTCAAGGAGCGGGTCGCCGGCGTCGACCTGTTCGAGGCGCTGATGCGGCGCGCCGGCGAGAAGGGCTGGCGCGTGTTCCTGCTGGGCGCGCGCGAGGAAGTCGTCAGCAAGGTGGCCGAAACCTATACCCGCAAGTACCCGGCGCTCAAGCTGGCGGGCTACCGCAACGGCTATTGGAAGGGCGAGGAGGAAGAGCGTGCGGTGGCGGAACAGATCCGTCTAAGCAATGCCGACCTGCTGTTCGTGGCGATCAGTTCGCCCAAGAAAGAACAGTTCCTCGGTAAATACCAGGCCCATATGCGGATTCCTTTCGCGATGGGCGTCGGCGGCACCTTCGACGTCGCGATCGGCAAGGTGAAGCGGGCCCCGCTGTGGATGCAGAAATCCGGGCTCGAATGGTTCTACCGTTTCCTGCAGGAGCCGCGCCGCATGTTCCGGCGCTACTTCATCGAAGACATGGCCTTCATCGGGCTGTTCTGCAAGGAAGCACTCAAGGGCAGGCAGGCCGGTCAGGGATAGGACGGCCGCAGAAGCCGCCTACACAAGAATACAAAAAGCCCCAAGACAAGAATACGCGGAGACCGCATCATTGTGCCGGATCGCTTCAGGCGGCCGGCGCCGTTTTGTGCGTGGGTTTTCGCCGCAGGGGTGATATGCTACGCCATTGATTGCCACATTATTAATACATTTCATATATCACAGAGAGAAACACAATGAAGATCCTGGTTACTGGCGGTATGGGCTACATTGGCTCGCATACCGTCGTCGAGCTGCAGAACGCGGGCCACGAGGTGGTCGTGGTGGACAACCTGTCCAACGCGGTCTCGTCGGTGCAGGAGCGTGTGCAGCGCATCACGGGCAAGAACTTCGTCTTCGAGGAAGCCGACATCCGCGACCGCGCGGCGATGGAGCGCATCTTCGGCCTGCACAAGGTCGACGCCGTAATCCATTTCGCCGGCCTGAAGGCGGTGGGCGAATCGGTGGCGCAGCCGCTGCGCTACTACGACAACAACGTCAACGGCAGCGTGATCCTGTTCGAGACGATGGCCAAGTTCGGCGTGAAGACCATCGTGTTCTCGTCCTCGGCCACCGTGTACGGCGACCCGGCCTCGGTGCCGATCCGCGAAGACTTCCCGCTCTCGGCCACCAACCCCTACGGCCGCAGCAAGCTGATGATCGAAGACATCCTGCGCGACCTGGCCAAGGCCGAGCCGGACTGGCGCATCGCGCTGCTGCGCTACTTCAACCCGGTCGGCGCCCACGAGAGCGGCCTGATCGGCGAAGAGCCGAACGGCATCCCGAACAACCTCGTTCCCTACATCGCCCAGGTCGCCAACGGCCAGCGCGAGCAGCTGTCCGTGTTCGGCGGCGACTACCCGACCCCGGACGGCACCGGCCTGCGCGACTACATCCACGTGGTGGACCTCGCGATCGGCCACGTGAAGACCCTCGATCGCCTGGCCAAGGAGCCGGGCATCGTCACCTACAACCTCGGCACCGGCCGCGGCAACAGCGTGCTGGAAATGGTGCGCGCCTTCGAGCAAGCCTGCGGCCGCAAGATTGCCTACCAGATCGTCGATCGCCGCCCCGGCGACGTGGCCCAGTGCTACGCCGACCCGGCCAAGGCGCGCGAAGAGCTGAACTGGACTGCCGAACGTGATGTCGCCCAGATGTGCGCCGACGTGTGGCGTTACCAAACCACTGCCAAATAAGCACGGCCAAACAACCCATATGCAAAGGACGGTCTGATGAAAGCCATGATTCTCGCTGCAGGCAAGGGCACGCGTGTGCGTCCGCTCACCTATGACCTGCCAAAACCCATGATTCCGTTACTGGGCAAACCGGTAATGGCCTACCTCGTCGAACACCTGAAAAAGCATGGCGTGACCGAAATCATGGTCAACGTCAGCTGGCTGCACGAAAAGATCGAGGAATACTTTGGCGAAGGCGAGCAGTTCGGCGTCCAGATCGGCTACTCGTTCGAGGGCTACATCAACAACGAGGGTGAGGTCGTGCCCGAGCCGATCGGTTCGGCCGGCGGCATGAAGAAGATCCAGGAATTCGGCGGCTTCTTCGACGACACCACCATCGTGCTGTGCGGCGATGCCCTGATCGACCTCGACCTCAAGGCCGCGCTGCTCGAGCACCGCCGCAAGGGCGCGATGGCCACCGTCATCACCAAGGAAGTCCCGTGGGACAAGGTCTCGTCCTATGGCGTGGTGGTCACCGACGCCAACGGCCGCATCACCGAGTTCCAGGAGAAGCCGTCGGAAGCTGAAGCAAAGTCCAACTTCATCTCCACCGGCATCTACATCTTCGAGCCGGAAGTCATCGACATGATCCCCTCGGGCGTGCCCTTCGACATCGGTTCCGAACTGTTCCCGCTGCTGGCCGAGCGTGGCCTGCCGTTCTATGCCCAGGGCCGCCCCTTCAACTGGCTCGACATCGGCACCATGAGCGACTACTGGGAAGTGCTGCAGACCGTGCTGACCGGCGAGGTCAACCACATGGACGTGCCGGGCATCCAGATCGAGCCGGGTGTCTGGACCGGCCTGAACACCAGCATCGACTGGGAAGGCACCACCATCGAAGGCCCGGTCTACATCGGCTCCAACGTCAAGATCGAAGCCGGCACCCGCATCGTCGGCCCGACCTGGATCGGCCACGGCAGCCACATCTGCGAAGGCGCCGAGATCGTGCGCAGTGTGTTGTTCGAATACACACGAGTGTTGCATGATGTAACATTGCACGAAATGATCGTTTTCAAGGACTACAGTGTCGACCGCAAGGGCGAGATGAAGCATGCCTCCGAGTATTCTTCGCAGGAATGGCTGAATGCGCGCGACCGCCGCCGTTCGGTCCGCAAGGAAATCGATGGCGTAGCCCAGAACGCAATTCAAAAGATCAAAGAGAAAGCAAGCGCATGAAAATTTATCCAGTCATCCTCTCCGGCGGCGCCGGTACCCGTCTGTGGCCGTTGTCGCGCGCCGTGCTGCCCAAGCAGCTGCTGCCGCTGGTAGCGGACCGGACCATGCTGCAGGAAACTGCGCTGCGGGTGGCCGAATGGCCGGGAGTGATGGCGCCGCTGGTCGTGTGCGGCAACGACCACCGCTTCATGGTGGCTGAACAACTGCGCGAGACCGGCATCACCCCGCTCGGCATCCTGCTCGAGCCGGTCGGCCGCAACACCGCCCCGGCGGTGGCCGCGGCTGCCCACTACCTGAAGGCAATCGACCCGGAAGCCATCATGCTGGTGCTGCCGGCCGACCACGTCATCGTGGACGGCGCCGCCTTCCGCGACGCGGTCGAGCGCGCCGTCACGCTGGTGTCGCAGGGCGCCCTGGCCACTTTCGGCATCGTGCCCAAGACCCCGGAGACCGGCTACGGCTACATCCGCCGCGGCGAACAGGTCGCCGGTTGCGGCGACTGCTACAAGGTGGCGCGCTTCGTCGAGAAACCGGATGCCGCCACCGCGCAAGGCTTCCTGGACGAGGGCGGCTACTACTGGAACAGCGGCATGTTCATGTTCCATGCCGAGCGTTTCCTCAAGGAGCTGCAGGAGCACGCGCCGGCCATCGCCGACGCTGCCGAGAAAGCCGTCAGCACGGGCTACCGCGACCTCGACTTCTGCCGCCTGGAAGAAAAGGCTTTCTCGGACAGCCCGTCCGATTCGATCGACTATGCGGTGATGGAAAAGACCGTCGATGCCGCCGTGGTGCCGGCCGACATCGGCTGGAACGACGTCGGTTCCTGGTCGGCGCTGTGGGAGGTGCAGCCGAAGGATGCCAACGGCAATGCCCAGCGCGGCGACGTCTACCTGGACAACGTGAAGAACTCGCTGGTGCGCGCCGAATCGCGCATCGTGGCCGTGGTCGGCGTGGAAGACCTGGTCGTGGTCGAGACCCAGGACGCGGTGCTGGTCACCCACAAGGACCAGGTGCAGCGCGTCAAGCAGGTGGTCGACCACCTCAAGTCCAAAGCCCGTACCGAGCACCTGCACCACACGCGCGTCTACCGTCCGTGGGGCCACTACGAGGGCATCGATGCGGGCGACCGTTTCCAGGTCAAGCGCATCACCGTCAAGCCGGGCGAGAAGCTCTCGCTGCAGATGCACCACCACCGCGCCGAGCACTGGGTCGTGGTGTCGGGCACCGCGCGCGTGACCTGCGGCGAGAAGGTTTGCCTGCTGTCGGAAAACGAGTCGACCTACATCCCGATCGGCATCACCCACCGCCTGGAAAACCCGGGCAAGATGCCGCTGCACCTCATCGAAGTGCAATCGGGCAGCTACCTCGGCGAGGACGACATCGTCCGCTTCGAGGATATCTACCAGCGCGCCTGAGCTTCGGTGGTGTTGTAGCAAGGTGGGCGGCTCGTGTTCTGGTCCACTGGACCAGAACACCCCACCTTGCGTATACGGGCGCGTTATGAAGCCGCGTCCGCTTGCATAGCGGAACCGTGTGAACCCCTTCCGGAACGCGGGCATACAATGCCCGCAACTGAACCGAGCGAGGGGGCATCCATGAAAACAATGCTTGCGGCATCGAGCCTGGCCATCAGCATGAGCCTGGGCCTGGCTGCGCCTGCGGCGCATGCCCAGAACGGCACGCCGCTGCTGGACCTGGCCCTGTACGGCCAGCTCGAGCGCTGGCTCGGCGCCGGTCCGCTGGACCTGCGCAACATCTACACGCGCGAGCAGGGCCACAATTCGCGCGACTTCCATGCGGCCGCCGATGGCGCCGGCATGAACTTCACGCTGCTGCAGGTGACCAACGATTTCGGCCAGAGCTGGATCGTCGGCGGCTACAACCCGCAGAGCTGGTCGTCGACCGACGGCTGGCACGAAACCCCGCGCGACTGGCAGCGCACTGCCTTCATCTTCAACTTCACCGACGCCAAGCTGTGGCGCCAGGTCCAGTCCGAAGACATCTTGCCGAACCGCGGCCTGCGCCAGACCTTCAACGAACCCAACCACGGCCCGACCTTCGGCGCCGGGCCCGACCTGTTCGTCAACGACCGCCTGAACGCGGCCCTGTCGTGGCAGGTGAGCTATGGCGACGGGCTCTCCGAGGGCACCAGCATCATCGACGGCAGCACCGGCGGCCAGCTGTTCCGCGTCGACGCGCTCGAGGTGTATTCGATCTCGCTGGTGCCGGAACCCGGCAGCACGGCGATGTTCGTCGGCGGCCTGGGCGTGCTGGGCTGGGCGGCATGGCGGCGGCGCGCCGCTGCGGTCCCTGCCGGCAAGGCACGCAAGCACTGAAAAGCACCGGAGGGCAGGGTGCGGATCGTCGCTTGAGGGTTTGGCAAGCTGTGGCATGATGGCGGCGGAGCCAGGCTCCGCCCTTCGTCCACCTTGCGACCGATCCATGCGACTGAATCTGCAAACTCGTTTGCGTGCGCCTTTGCGTGCCATCTTCTGCTGTTGCCTGGCGGCCTTGTGCCTTGCCGGCGTCCTCCACGCGCCGGACGCCCATGCCGCCGGCGCCGCCGCGCTCAAGCCCGAACAACTGGCCATCGTCATCAATGACGAAGACCCGCACAGCGTCGCGGTCGGCGCCTATTATCGCAAGCGCCGCGATATCCCGGCCGCGAACGTGGTGCACGTGCGCATTCCAGGCAAGCCGCGCAGTATCAGCCCGGCCCAGTTCCGCCTGCTGAAGGAAGAGATCGACAGCCAGCTCGGTCCCGGGGTCCAGGCCGTGCTGATGGTCTGGACCGCACCCTATGCGGTGGACTGCAATTCGATCACCGGCGCCTACACCCTCGGCTTCGACGGCGGCCAGTGCACCAGGACCTGCGCACCCGGACAGCCGAGTGCCTATTTCAACAGCAAATCGGCGAAACCCTTCAGCGAGCACGGGATGCGGATCTCGATGCTGCTGCCCACCGAGTCCGTGCAGGAGGCAAAAGCGCTGATCGACCGCGGCGTCGCGGCGGGCTTTCGCACCGTGCCAGCCACCGCCTACTATCTCGCCACCTCGGAAAAGGCGCGTAACACCCGTGTCGGTTTCTTCCCGCGTCCCGGCCGTATCCCGGGCCGCCGCCTGGCTACCCGCGTCATGCAGGCCGACGTGCTGGAAGGGGTGAAGGACGTGCTGGTCTACCAGACCGGCATGGCGCAAGTTGCCAAGCTCGAGACCCTCGGCTTCGTGCCCGGCGCCCTGGCCGACCACCTGACCTCGCTGGGCGGCGACCTGCTCGGCAACAGCCAGATGAGCAGCCTGCGCTGGCTCGAGGCCGGCGCCACCGCCAGCTACGGCACCGTCAGCGAACCCTGCAACCACTGGCAGAAGTTCCCCAATCCCTCCGTCCTGCTGCGCCACTACCTGAGCGGCAACAGCGCCATCGAAGCCTACTGGAAGAGTGTTGCGTGGCCAACACAGGGGCTATTTATTGGCGAACCGCTTGCCGCACCGTATCGCGGACGTTAGCAGCAAACTAGCCATACATACACAGCAGTAACAGCTTCTCTTTCCGCCCGTAAATAAAAGGGCAGGTTTGCTCGCGCCTGTCTGTCATGAATTTGTCACTGTGTCGATTTACTATCAATTTTGCTAATGGTAAATTTCATTTTGCTAACGTTATCCACGTTCAACCTGACCAGGACTCTTCATGAACATGCATGTTGCACCGATTTGCCGACCCGGGCGACTCACCATGCTGGCCGCGCTACTCGCCGGCCTCGCTACTCCTGCCTTCGCCGCGCCCAGCCCTGTCGTGATCAGCCAGGTGTACGGCGCAGGCGGCAATGCCAACGCCGCCTGGAACCGCGATTTCATTGAACTGTTCAACCGGAGCGACAAGGCGGTCAGCCTCGGTGGCTTGAGCCTGCAATACCAGGCTGCCGGTGCCAGCAGCAACTGGGCGTCGTTTACCGCATTGCCGAACGTAATGCTGGAACCCGGCCAGTACTTCCTGGTGGGCGCCGCCTCCGGCGGCTCGGTGGGCGCCCCGATCGGTGACGTGGACCACAGCACCAACTCGATCAACATGTCCGGAACCACCGGCAAGATCGCGCTGGCCGAGTCCACCACCCTCTTGAGCGTCGCCGACGGCGGCGGCAAACTGGTCGACCTGGTCGGGTTTGGCACTGCCAGCCGATACGAAGGCGCCGCGGCCGCACCTGCGCCATCGACCACCACTTCCATCCAGCGCCTGGCGCTCGGCTGTACCGATACCGACCAGAACGCTGCCGACTTCGAGGCCAAGGCGGTCACCGGTCCGCGCCGGACCACGTCGGATCGCAATGTCTGCCTCGGGGGCGGGGATCCGACACCGCAGCCGAAGCCGATCGTGACCAGCTGCCCTGCCAGCGTCACCGGCCAGCAGGGGACTGCCTTCAGTGCAGCCCTGAGCGCCAGCGACGCCGACAGCATCGTCAACGCCGCCAGCATCAGTTCGGGCGCCGTTGCCGGTATCTCGCTGGCCAACTTCAGCGCGGCCGGCGCGAACGGCGCGAGCGCCAGCGTCAGCCTGGTGGCCGATGCCTCGGTCGCCAGCGGCATCCACCAGGTCGCCGTCAAGTTCACCAATAACGACGCGCAGGAAGCCAGCTGCACCGTGAGCGTGAGCGTGAGCGGCACGCTGACGATCCCGCAGATCCAGGGCAGCGGCGCGACCAGCCAGTACCGGAACACGGTCCAGACCACGAGCGGCGTGATCACCCACAAACTTCCAGGCGGCGGCTTCTTCATCCAGGACGCCGGCGGCGACGGCAACCCGGAGACGTCCGACGGCCTGTTCGTGTTCGGCGCCACCACCGCTGCCGCCGTCGGCGACCTGGTGCGCGTGACCGGCACCGTCCTCGAATACACGCCAAACGGCGCGACCCGCTCCTACACCGAACTGAGTAACGTTACTTCCGTGACCCGCGTCGGTGTCGGCGGCGCCGTGGCGCCCACCAACATCGAGCTCCCCAACAGCGACCTGGCACGTTACGAAGGCATGCTGGTGCGCTTCGTGGGCGGCCTCACCGTCAACCAGACCGCCTACCTCGGCGAGCGCGGCGAACTGACGCTGTCCAATGGCCGCCGCGAACTGCCGACCAACCGCTACGTGCCCGGCTCGAGCGATGCGATCGCGCTGGAAGCGGCGAATGCACGCAACATGGTCGTGCTCGACGACGGCATCTTCACCACCCCGGCCCAGGTTCCCTACCTGTTCGCCGACGGCACCGTGCGCGCCGGCGACACCGTCAGCGACCTGACCGGCGTGCTCGATTTCGGCGCCATCGGCGGCGGCGGCGCGGCGTTCAAGGTGCAGCCGACCGAGGCACCGGTGTTCTCGCGTACCAATCCGCGCACCGAAGCTCCAGTGCTCGCAGCCGGCAACGTCAAGGTGACGAACGCCAACGTGCTGAACTTCTTCACCACCTTCACCAACGGCGGCGATGCCTGGGGCGGCACCGGGAAGGGCTGCACGGTCGGCACGACGACCCGCGCCAGCAACTGCCGCGGCGCCGACAACATGGCCGAGTTCGAGCGCCAGCGCGACAAGATCGTCGCCTCGCTGAAGGCGATCGACGCCGATGTCGTGGGCCTCAACGAGATCCAGAACAACGGCGACGTCGCAGTCGGCTATTTGGTCGACCAGCTCAACGCAGCCTACGGCAAGCCGACCTATGCGGTGGTGCCCAAGCCGGCCGCCCTGGGGACCGACGCCATCCGCGTGGCGATGATCTACAAGCCGGCGGCGGTGTCGCTGGTCGGCGGCGCGCTGTCGGACGGCCACGAGGTCAACAACCGCCCGCCGATGGCCCAAACCTTCAAGGCCGCCAACGGCGCGAAGTTCTCGATGATCGTCAACCACCTGAAGTCGAAGGGTGGCTGCGGCGGCGCCCAGCCGGGCGACACCGATAGCGGCGATGGCCAGGGTTGCTGGAACAAGACCCGCATCGAGCAGGCGCAGCGCCTGGTCAGCTACTTCATTCCGCAAGTGCTTGCCGCTTCCGGCGACCCCGACGTGCTGGTGATGGGCGACCTGAACTCGTACGGTTTCGAAAACCCGATCACCTACCTCACCTCGAACGGCCTGGTCAACCAGATCGAACGCTTCGTGCGCCCGAAAGGCATCGCCTATTCGTACATCTTCGGTGGCCTCAGCGGCTACCTCGACCACGCATTGGCCAGCACCTCGCTCGACCCGCAGGTGGCCGATGTGGCCGAGTGGCACAACAATGCCGACGAGCCGGAAGCGATCGACTACAACCTGGGGGATAACGCCGTGGATCCGTACGTCAAGAACGCCTACCGCGCGTCGGACCATGACCCGGTGGTGGTCAGCCTGAACCTGACCCCGACTTTCTCGAACGTGACGTCGAGCTTCACCATTTACCGTTCGGGCCTGGCCCTGAACCGCACGACCGGCCAGTACAGCGGCACCTACCGGTTCACCAACAGCACCGGCGCCGCGATTTGGGGCCCCTTCCATGTAGAGCTATCTGGCCTGCCGGCCGGCGTGACATTGGCCAATGCGAGCGGCACCCGCAATGGCAATCCATACATCACCGCCGGCACCACCACGCTTGCGCCCGGTGCGAGCGTGACAGTGACGACGCTGTTCAACAACCCATCGAAGGTCGGCATCAATTACAACGCGACCATCTACAACGGTTCATTCTAAGGAATACGATCCATGTTCAATGTAAAGACCTTGTTGCGCCAGGCAGCCCTGGCCCTCGCCTTGGCAAGCAGTTCGCTGGTGGCGCTGGCCGGGCCGGTCAGCTTCCATGTGGATGTCGAGACCAGCGGACGCTCGGGCGCCGCCTACCTCGACCTGCAGTTCAATTCGTTCCCTGGGGCCAGCCCGGTAACGGCGACGATCTCGAATCTCACGGGGATGTTTGGCGGAGTCAACGAGGCCGACCAGGTGGTGTTCAATCCGGACGGCAGTTTCACCCTGGCCAACCTGCCTGACCTGGGCAGCTACCTCAAACTGGACCTGCTCCTTGGCGGCGCGTTCGGCTATGACATCCTGTTCAGCGACGACCACAGCGCCGCCACCGGCATGGACGGCAGCATGCTGACGGTCGGCCTGTTCGACGACAACGGCGCCATCGGCCAGGATTACGGCGTCGTCCGCTTCGAACTGGCCCCGGGCCTGGGCATGCTGGAACCTTTTGCCGATCCGGAATTCGCCGCTGTCGGCGCGGGGCCGGTGGCGGACGTGCCGGAACCTTCCGACGGCCTGCTGATGCTGACCGGACTGGCCCTGCTTGGCTTGACGCTACGCCGCCGTTCAGTGCGCTGAGCGATGATGGGCGGCCATGGCCGCCATAAAAAAAACACACCACGCCGTTTGCGGCTGGTGTGTTTTTTTATGGAGAACCGGGGCGCCTGACCGGCGCCGCCAGTCAGGACTGTTCTGCCGCCGCGCGGCGCATCGCATCGATACGGTAGGCTTCGGCATTGCCGTCGATGATGCGCAGGCTGGTGCAGCCTTCGGCGGCGCAGTCCGGGGCCGGGTTGTTCGGGCCGGCGGCGGCGGCGACGGCCGGGCCGGTCGACACGGCAGCGGAGGAGGCTGCCGCGGTGGCGGTTGCGGCGACACCCAGGTCGCTCTGGACTGCCGAGCCGAGCGTCATCGGAGCCTGGGTCTCCTGCTGGCCTGCGCCGCAAGCGGTCAGGAGGGTGGTCAGGGCAATGGCGGCGAAAGTACGGAAGGAGATGTTCATGATCGTGCTGTTGAGCGAACTCGTCTGTAACGTGGTCTATTGTAGTGAGTAAATTTTTCCAGTGCTCAATTATTTTCGTTATCGAACAGAAAATATTAAGATTTAGAAATAAAAATGCGCGAAGTTGGTGGCCGTTGAGCGCAGTTCGCGTATCTGTTTTTAATGAAATAAAAAATTCTTCAAGGAAATTGATGTCCTACGGCAACAGTCAAGTGTGACCGTACAACGATGTCACCGCGGTTTTGCTGTCGTCCTGGCAAGCCCAGCCATGCATACGGGATTCGCTTGACCACATGTTGGCAAGAAGGGAAGATGGAGCCATGCGAAAACTCATCCTTGTCTTCCTGCTCGGCTGCGCCGCCTGCACCACCCAGGCCCAGGACCCGCCGCGTCAACGGGCGCCTTCCTCGAACGCACCATCGGCCACGGCCCCGTCGGATACCCTCGGCAGCCTGCGCGCACTGGCCGGCGACGCCGCCTGCAGCGACAGCGCCCAGTGCCGTACGCTCCCACTCGGCGCGCGTGCCTGTGGCGGGCCGGAGGCCTACCTGGCGTATTCGATCGCGAAGGGATCCGAAGCCCAGTTGCGTAGCCTGGCCGAGCGTTACCAGGCCGAGCGCAGGGCAGCCAACAAGGCATCCGGAATGATGTCCACTTGCCAGTTCATGCCCGATCCGGGCGCGGTCTGCCAGGCGGGGCGCTGCCAGCTGGGCACCGGAGAGGCGCTGGCGCGCTAGGCGCGGATACGGCGACCCGACATGAAAAAACACCCTGCACGCCGAAACTTGCAGGGTGTTTTCATTTGCGCGGGCCGGCCGGGAGCCGGCCCTTGCCAACTCAGTCGGCTGCGGCGACCAGTGCCGAGCCTTCCTCCCTGACCTGCTTGGCGGCCGGGGCCGGGGTCGGGACCGGATTGGTCGCATCCACTTCCAGCAGCGAGGTGCCGAGCGTGGTGCTGCCGTCCAGGTAGCGAATCGCGCCGAGGTAGCGGGTGCCCGGTGTCAGGTCGGACCAGCTTGCCACTGCCGACGAGGTGCCGCCCACGAACACGCTGCTTGGCAGGGTGACCTTCAGGTTGCCGCCGATGTCGGCGCTGCCGACCACCCACGATGCCAGGGTGTAGGTGGCGCTGCCGCCGCGTGGTGCGTAGCCTGCCACGCAGACACGGTAGGTGCCGGCCGCCGGCGCCATCAGCGTCACCATCTCGTTCGAGGTGGCGGTGCCGCTGTAGCCGACCTGGGTGTCCGCCGAGTTGAAGACGATCAGGTCGAGGTCATCCGCGCCGCCGGCCTTGAAGCCGCTGGTGTCGATGTCGCGCAGCGAGAAGCGGGCCACCATGGTGCCGGCCGGGATGGTGACGCTGGTTGCCGTCACGCCTGCCGAGCCGCCGGCCTTGCACTCGGCCACGCCGCCGTCTGCCGCCAGGGTGCGGCCGACCGACTGCTCCGCCAGGGTCGCCGGCTTCAAACCGCCCTTGAGCGAGGTCAGCTTGCCGGTGAAGCCGCTGCCGATGGTGAAGACCTGGTTGCCGGTCACCTGTTCGCTGTGCAGCAGTGCAGGGTTGGTGAAGGCTTGCGGACGGGCGGTCAGCGGGCTGCGCACCACGTGGACCCCGTCACGCCATTCCAGCGCGCCGAAGCTGTATGCGTTCATTGCCGCGGTGGTGCGGGTCAGATTGACGCTGAACGTACCCTTGGCGCCTGGCGCCAGCGTCAGCGATGCCGGCACCACCGACACGGTGAAGCCCGGCAGCGATGCGGTGGCGTTGTAGGTCGAGGACTTGTCCGACACGTTGGTGACGGTACGGGTCAGCGTGATCTTGCCCAGCACGCTGCCCGCGGTCAGCGACGGCAGGTTCAGGTTGTAGGCCGGGATGCTGCCGAACGCGCTGCAGGTGGCAGCGGTGAACATGCCGCCGATGCCGCAGCCGAAACGCACATGGTCGGTCACGCCCGAGTCGTACACCAGGCCCGGATCGGTGGCCATGTTCGGCACCACGTGGCCGGCGCCCTGGCCCCATGGCAGCTGGCCGGCGGATGCGCCGGTGCGGCCGTCGGGGAAGGTCGCGGCGGCGGTGGTCATCAGCGCCGACTTGATGGCCGCCGGCGACCAGTCCGGGTGCAGCTGCTTGAGCAGCGCCGCCAGGCCGGCCACGTGCGGGCTCGACATCGAGGTGCCCTGGTAGGACGCCCAGGCGACGTTCGGCACTTCGCTGCCGTTGGCGATCGCGTCGCGTTCGGACTGGGTCTTGACCGGGGTGACGCCGGCGATCACGTCGACGCCCGGCGCGGTCAGGTCCGGCTTGAGGATGCTGGTGTAACCCTGGTTCGGGCCGCGCGACGAGAAGCTGGCCATGACCGGCGCCGGGGTGCTGCCGACCTGCGGGCTCCAGGCCGAGATCGCGACGGTGGCGCCGCTGTTGCCCTGCACGTAGCTGCGCAGTGCGGTGCCGTCGGCCAGGCTGATGTGGACCGTCGGCACGGCGTGCACTTCCGAGACGAGGGCATTGGCGGTATCGATCAGCACCATGCCGGCGCCGCCGGCCTCTGCCACGGCGCGGCTCTTGTCGACGCGCGCGCTGTTGCCGCGTTCGCACAGGACGACCTTGCCCGCCACCAGGCTGGCGTCGAGCGCTGCCGCAGCGCCGCCACCGAAGCTGACGCGGTCGGCCGCCGTGTAGCACAGGCGGCGCGCCTCCTTGTCGAGCGTGCTCAGGCTGGCATACGGCACCACGCCGGCATCGCGCGCCGAGATCGCCGGGGTGGCCGGCAGCGCGGTCGTGTTGAGCGACGCGCCCACGTACTTGATGTTGGCGCCGGTGGTGGCGGTGGCGCCGTTCAGGCGGTTGTGGGTCGAGGCGGCGACCGTGGTCACCCATGGGCTCAGGTGGGCCACGGCGTTGTTTGGACCGCTGTTGCCGGCCGACGCGGCGACGAACACGTTGGCATTGGAGGCGCCGAAGAAGGCCAGTTCGACCGGGTCGGTGACGCTGGTCTGCGAGCCGCTGATCGAGAAGTTGATGACGTTGACGCCATCCTTGACGGCCTGGTCGATCGCCGCGACGCTGTCCGAGTTGTAGCAGGAGTTGCGGGTGCCGCTGCCGTCCGGGTTGGTGGGGTCGATGAAGGTCCAGCAGACCTTGTACGCCGCGATGCGTGCGGCCGGGGCCATGCCGCTGGCGCGGCCCATCGGCACGCCGTTCAGCGTGACCGGGGCGCCGTGGTTGCCTCCGGCGGTGGTGGCGGTGTGGGTGCCGTGGCCGCCGTGGCCGGACGGGCCGTCCACCGAGTCGCGCGGCGAGGTGAAGTCGGACCAGTGCTGGACCCGGCCGCTCTGCTTGAAGGTGGTGTTGAAGTAGCGTGCGCCGATCAGCTTGTTGTTGCAGTTCGATGCACTGAAGCCTTCGCCGGTCTGGCAGATGCCTTTCCAGCTGCTCGGGGGCGCACCGAAGGCCAGTTCCCCGGAAGCGTCGAAGGTCGGGTTGCCGTTGGCGTCGACGCGATCGGCGAACGAAGGATGCTCCGGCCAGATGCCGCCGTCGACGATGCCGATGACGACGCCGTCGCCGGCCTTGCCCACGCCGCCCTGCTGCTGGTTCCACAGGCCTTGCGCCTTGTCCAGGCCCAGGAAGGTCGGGGTGAAGTTGGTGTCGAGGGTACGCTCTTCGTCGGCGGTGATGGCGGCGACGGCCGGGTCGCGCTTCAGGGCCCGGACTTCGTCGTCGGTCATCAGTGCCGCAAAGCCGTTGAAGACCACGTTGTACTTGTGGGTGACGTTGGCCTGGTTGACGTTCGCCAGCACGGTGTTCTGCTTCTGGTCGAGGTAGCTGATGTAGGCCTGGACGTCGCCGGCGTTGACATTGAGCTGCTGGCCGGCGGCCGGCTTGGTGGCCGGCAGGCCCGCGATGTCGCCGGTGTAGGTGGCGACCGGCTTGTCGGCCAGCTGGACGATATAGGAGCGGCGCACCTCATCGGCGGACGCCTGCATTGCCACGCTCGACAGCAGTGCGAGGACGGCGAGGGATACTGGACGCAGTTTCATTCTTGTTCCTTGTTCTATGTCGGGGGCGCGGTTTATTTGGCGCGGCGGCGCGAGGTGGCGGTCAGGCCGGCCATGCCGAGCAGCAGCAGGGCGATCGAACCCGGTTCCGGAACGTCGGCCAGGCGCACGTTGTCGATGCCGAACTGGGCCTGGTTCTGGGTGAAGGCGCGCTCGCTGATGCAGTCGCCGTTGCCGTCGAACAGGCAGGCGCTGATGGTCAGGCTGCTCAGCACCGCCGAGCGGAAGGCGGCATCGACGTCGAAGCGGTCGAAAACGAAACGGCCGGCGGTGTTCTGGCCGGAAAAATCGGCGCCGGCGACGATCGAACCGCCTGCGGCGATGGTGCCGCTCAGGATCAGCCGGCCATAGCTGAAGTTGGGCAGGCCGCCGATCGGGCCGACAAAGCCGAAGTCCAGGCCCTCGAACCTGAAGGTCTGCGTGCCGGTGGTGTTGAAGATGCTCAGCCGCCCATCGTTGAGGCCGGCGTAATAATTGCCGTCGGCGCCGACCGGGCAGGACGTGATCAGGCAGGCGAAAACGTTTTCCGAATCAATTAGCGCGCCAACCCCACCCCATTCGTCAGGCTCCGCAGTGGCGCTGTTGCTGACCTCCAGGCGGTAGTTGTCGCTCATGAAGGCGTCGCCCGTGTTGTAGGCCGTGTCGCCCGCATTCAGCTGGTCCGACACGATGTTCTGCACGTCCTCGAACGTGATCACGCCGGCGTGCGCGGGAGCAAATGCGCCGAGTGCACCGATGGCGGATGCGCACAGCAGTTTTTTCAGGGCGACGGGGAGGGAGGGCGCGGTGGATCGGATATCGCGTTTCATCAGTCGAGTTACCTTTATCGTTAGGGTTATGTGGTAATGCCGTAATGCTGTGCCGTTGTTGCTGGCTTGTTGCTAATTGAACATACATTGCCCACATTTTCCGTTGCGGGTTGTCATGAAATATATCAATGGAAACAACAAAAAAGTAAAAAATTTTAACGTGGAAAATTTTTTAGTTAGGCAATCTTTCAGAAGTAAATTCTGTTTCTCCTAATAAAGTTGGATGTGAAATAGATTGCGAACATGTAAGAAAATTGCGACAGCCCTTGCGTGCATCACTGGCGCGCTTTTTTGTTTTATGGCAGAGCTTTTTCCATGTCACTGCCCTGTTTGACGTCAGGCTTGACGGTCATGAAAGAAAAGTTGTCTCAACTGATGGGCCCGTGGTAGCCTGCTCGGCGCAGCGCGTCGTGACACGCAGGCGGCAAGTACGCAGCACCGGCCCCGCACGGTGCGATCGGCGCGCAAGGTCTTATTGATGGGGCAATCGAGGAGTCAGTCAGATGTATGCAGCAATGAAAGATTTCCAGATCAAGGGCCGGCGCGCCCATGGTTTCACGCTGCTCGAACTCCTGGTGGTGATCGTCATCATCGGCCTGCTTGCCGCTTATGTCGGCCCCAAGTATTTCTCGCAGCTCGGCAAGTCCGAAGTCACGGTGGCCAAGGCCCAGATCGACGCCTTCGACAAGTCGCTCGACACCTATCGCCTTGACGTCGGCCGCTATCCCAGCACCGAAGAGGGCCTGAACGCGCTGATGGTGGCGCCGCCGAGCGCGGGCGCGAAGTGGAACGGCCCCTACCTGAAGAAGGGCGTGCCGCAGGACCCGTGGGGCCGTGCCTACCAGTACCGTTCGCCGGGCAGCAAGGCCGACTACGAGATCCTTTCGCTCGGCAAGGACGGCCAGCCGGGCGGCACCGGAGACAACGCCGACATCTCCTCGCAGTAACGCCAGTCTTCGGTCTCTCGTTCCAGTACCAGCAGGGCAGCCTTCATGCAGTTTGCCGTTCGTACCCTTGCGCCCGACATGTCGATCTCCAGCGTCGTCGTGGATGCCGCCGACGCGCTCGATGCCCGCCGCCAGGTCGAGGCGCGCGGCTTGTTCGTCAGCGCGGTCGAGCCGGCGCACGCTGCGCTGTTCTCCGGCAGGGGACGCAAGCAGGGCGGCAAGCTGTCCATCGTCCTGTTCAGCCAGGAACTGCTGGCCCTGCTCAACGCGGGCCTGGGCATCGTCGAAGGCCTGGAAGCACTGCTCGAGAAGGAGGCCAGCCCGGGCGCGCGCAGCGTGCTCGAACGCCTGCTGGGAGGACTGCGCGAAGGCAAGCGCTTCTCCAGCGTGCTGGCTGCCCAGCCCGACCTGTTCCCGCCGCTGTATGTCGGCATCGTGCGCGCCGCCGAGGGCACCAGCGACCTGCCGCGCGCACTGTCGCGCTACATCGACTACCAGCAGCGCATCGATACCGTGCGCAGCAAGATCGTCAGCGCCTCGATCTATCCCGTGATCCTGCTGCTGGTGGGCGGCGGCGTGAGCGCCTTCCTGATCGGTTACGTGGTGCCGAAGTTCGCCGAGGTCTACCAGGGCGCGGGGCGCTCGCTGCCCTGGATGTCGCAGCTGCTGCTCGACTGGGGCCAGTTCGCATCGAAGCACGGCGGCGCCATCGGGGTGGCCGCACTGCTGGCCATCGTCGGCGCGGTGGCCGGGGGCCGCCATTTGCTGCGCAGCGGCGGCATCAACCGCCTGCTGGTGCGCCTCCCGGGCATCGGCGAGCGTGCCCGCATCTATGAACTGTCGCGCCTGTACCTGACGCTCGGCATGCTCACCGAAGGCGGCATCACCATCGTCGGCGCCATCGAGACCGTGCAGCCGATGGTGTCCGGCACCGTGCGCAAGGGCCTGCTGCATGCGCGCGTCGCGGTCGAATCGGGACAGCCGCTGTCGACTGCCTTCGAAGCCAACGGGCTGACCACGCCGATCTCGCTGCGCATGCTGCGCGTGGGCGAGCGCACCGGCGACATGGGGCCGATGCTGACCCAGTCGGCCGCCTTCTATGACGGCGAGATCACGCGCTGGATCGACCGCTTCACCCGCACGTTCGAGCCGTTGCTGATGGCGGCCATCGGCCTGGTGGTAGGCGCCATCGTGGTGCTGCTCTACATGCCGATCTTCGACCTGGCCGGAGACATGGGATGAAAGACGATGCCGTGACCCAGGCCCCCCTCGATCCGACGCTGCTGGCGCGCGCCCGGGCACTGGCACTGCAGTCGCGCCGCGGCCTGGTGGCCGAACTCGAAGGCCTGAGCGGCCTGGAGCCGCGCCGGATCATCCGCGAGCTGGCGGCCCCGTTCGGCCTGCCGGTGATGGAAACCGCCGCCATGCTGGCGCAGGCTCCCGCATTCGACCTGCTGCCGCTGGCCGGCGCCATGTCGCGCCACTGCGTGCTGCTGCGCGATGCGTCCGGCCGGCTGACCGGCGTATTGTCCGATCCCTTCGACCTCGACCTGCAGACCTGGCTGGGCGCGCAGGCGCGCGCCACCGCCAGGCACCCGCTCGACCTGTGCCTGGCGCTGCAGTCCGACATCCAGGCCTACCTGTCCAAGCAGGAGGAATCGGCGCGCGCGGTGGACAGCCTGGTGGGCGCCGACGGGGAAGGGCGGCGCGACGGCAAGGCCAACGAGGTGCTCTCGTTTGCCTCGGTATCGGGAAGCGGCAGCCCGGCTGTCAAGCTGGTCAATTCGACCCTGTACGACGCCTTGAAAGCCGGCGCCTCCGACATCCACCTCGAGAGCACGGCCGGGGGGCTGGCGGTGAAGTACCGTGTGGACGGGGTGCTCGACCATGCGGCCACGGTGGGCGGCATCGAGCTGGCCGAGCACATCATCTCGCGCCTGAAGGTGCTGGCCGAACTCGACATCGCCGAACGCCGCATCCCGCAGGACGGCAGCTTCCGGGTCGAATCCGGCGGACGCGACATCGACCTGCGCGTGTCGATCATGCCCAGCATCCACGGGGAGGACGCGGTGATCCGTATCCTCGACAAGCGCGCCATGATCGAGTCCTATGGCGCGCTCACGCTCGAAGCCCTGGGCTTCGACGCGCCCTCGCTGGCCACCCTGCGCACGCTGGCCCAGGAAGCCTACGGCATGCTGCTGGTGACCGGGCCGACCGGCTCCGGCAAGACCACGACCCTGTACGCGGCGCTCACCGAGATCCACAACGGCCGCGAAAAGATCATCACCATCGAAGACCCGGTCGAGTACCAGTTGCCGGGCATCCTGCAGATTCCGGTCAACGAAAAGAAAGGCCTGACTTTTGCCAAGGGCCTGCGCTCGATCCTGCGCCACGACCCGGACAAGATCATGGTCGGCGAGATCCGCGACCGCGAGACCGCCGAGATCGCGGTGCAGTCGGCGCTGACCGGCCACCTGGTGCTCACGACCGTCCACGCCAACAATGTGTTCGACGTGTTCGGCCGTTTTACCCACATGGGCATCGATCCTTACGCCTTCGTGTCGGCCCTGAACGGCATCTGGGCCCAGCGCCTGATCCGCATGAACTGCCCGCACTGCGCGGCGCGCTACGAACCCGACGAGGCCGAGCTCGCCTCGGTGCACCTGGCGCGCGAGGACGCCCAGGATTACGTCTTCATGCGCGGCAAGGGCTGCGGCGACTGCCGCGGCACCGGCTACCGCGGGCGCCGTTCGATCGCCGAGATCCTGACCCTGAACGACGAGATCCGCGAGCTGATCGTCGACAAGCAGCCGATCCGACGCATCAAGGCCGCGGCCCACGCCAACGGCACCCGCAGCCTGCGCCTGGCCGCACTCGACCTGGTCAAGCGCGGCGCCACCACCATCGACGAGATCAAGCGGGTGACCCTCCATGCGTAGGAAGTTCGGACAGTCCCTGCGCCTGGGGGTGGCCGCCGACGGCCTGGCGCTGCTGCGCGTGGGCGGCTGGCCGCGCGCGGGTGCCGAGGTGATGGCCTTGCAGGCGGTCGAAGCCGGCGCCCCGGATGCGCTGGGCAAGGGCCTGCGTGCGCTGCTGGATGAATGCGATCCGCGCGGCTGGCCGCTGACCGTGGTGCTGGCCGACGACCTGGTGCGCCTGTGGCAGGTGTCGCCGCCGCCGGGCGCGACGCGCCTGTCCGACCTGCAGGCCGCTTGCGCCCTGCGCCACCAGCACCTGTTCGGCGCGCCGCCGCTCGAGTGGCGCATCAGCGCCGACTGGGATGCGGCCCGTCCTTTCCTGGCCGCCGCCGCGCCCGAAGCACTGCTGGCCCTGCTGGAGCTGCTCGCGCGCGAACACCGCTTCCACCTGGTCGAGGTGGCGCCGCAGTTCGTGGCTGCCATGAACGCCTGGCGCCGCCAGCGCCGCCCTGGCGCCTGGTTCGGGCTGGTGCATAGCGGCGTGCTGTCCATCGCCGCCTTTGAGGGCAGTTCCCTGGCGGCGGTGCGCACCGCCGTGATCCCGCAAGGCGCCGACCGCGACTGGCTGGAAGCCCACGTCGCGCGCGAAGCCCTGCGGGTCGGGGTGGGGAGGCCGGAACGCCTGCAACTGTGCGGCGCCGCCCCGGCAGGCTGGGCCAGCTCGGCGGGCCGCCTGAAGTTCGCCTGCACCCTGCTGGAAGACGACAGCGCCGACTGGCCGCTGCACGTGCGCCTGGCGCGCACCGGGATCGCATCATGAAGCGCACCAATATCGATTTCGCACCGCGCAGCCTGCGGCGCGCCCTGTTCCGCATACCGCCGCGTTTCGCCGCTTTCCTCTCCCCCATCGCCATACTGTGCTTCGTGCTGGTATCGGAGGTGCGCCAGTACCAGGAAGAACGCGAAGGGCTGGAAGCATTGCAGGCTGCCATCGCGGCGCGCTCGCAGGCCGTGCGCCCGCTGCCGGTGGCCGCGCAGCCGACGTTCACGGTGTCCGATGCGCAGGCCCAGGCCGTCAACGACGCCGTCATGCAGCTCAACCTGCCGTGGCGCGACCTGGTCGAGGCGGTGCGCGCGGCCACGCCGGGCAACGTCGCCCTGCTGGCGCTGGAGCCGGACGCCAAGCGCCGCACCCTGCACATCACGGCCGAGGCGAAGAACAGCGACGACATGCTGGCCTACGTGGCCAGGATGGAAGAGCAGGGCTGGTTCGCATCGAGCGCCCTGGTGCGCCACGAGATCGCGGAGCAGGAGCCGAACCGGCCGCTGCGTTTCCAGATCAGCGCTCAATGGGGTGCAAGCGGGGGCGGCCAATGAAGGACATGAGCCTGTCCTCCTTGTGGCTGCGCGTGGTGCTGGCCCTGCGCCGCATGAATCCGGTGGTGGCCGGCGCCGTCGCGCTGGCGCTGGCGCTCATGGTGGCTTTCTTCCTGGTGCTGCGTGCCCAGGTCGACCTCGACCAGCAATATGCCGAGGCGCGGCGCCAGGCCGCTCTGCCGCCGCCGGCGCCCGGCGCCATCGCGCCGCCCGCGCCGAGCGCCGACCAGAACCTGGCCCATTTCTATGCCTCGCTGGGCGAGCGCGGCAAGGTCGAGCGCCAGCTCAAGACCCTGTTCGCCCTGGCCGAGAAGAACGGCCTGGCCCTGCGCCAGGGCGAGTACCGCAGCAGCCAGGACCGGGCAGGGCGCTTCCTCGCCTACCAGATCACCCTGCCGGTGACAGGTCGCTACGGCGCGATCTGGCAGTTCGCCTTCGACGCGCTGCGCGCGCTGCCGCACGCCTCGCTCGACGACGTGGCGTTCCGGCGCGACGCAATCGGCAGCGAGACCGTGGAGGCGCGCCTGCGCCTGACGCTCTACCTGTCCGCCACCCCGGGAGTGCCGCGATGAAGCCGCGCCATGTCGCGATGGCCGTGGCCCTGGTGGCGGCCGCTTGTCTGGCGGTCTTCGGCGACAACACGCCCGAGGACGTGGTGGCCGAGCCGGTCGAGCGGGCGCAGGTGCCCGCAGCCGCAGCGGCGACGGAAACCCGGGCCGCCTCGGACAAGGACAAGAACGTGGCCATCCTGCGCCTGGTCCCGCGCGAGGTGCTGATCGGCGACAGCGACGATCGCTTCAACGGGGGCGAGAATGGCGTGTTCGCGCGCCAGGACTGGACCCCGCCGCCACCGCCGCCGGCGCCGGCGCCGCCACCGCCGCCGCCGAGCGCGCCGCCGCTGCCCTTCACCTTCATCGGCAAGTCGCTGCAGGACGGCGTCTGGGAGATCTACCTTGCCCGGGGCGAGCGCACCCATCTCGTGCGCGAGAACACGGTCATCGACGGCATGTACCGGGTCGATGCGATCAAGCCGCCGGTGCTGACCCTGACCTACCTGCCGCTGAACCAGGTTCAGCAGCTCAATATTGGAGTGTTCGACTGATGCTTCGCTTAGTTTCGCCCACGAAGACACGTGTGCTGGGTATGGCGCTGGCGGCCGTGCTGATCGGCGGCTGCGCCGGCCAGCGCGCCTACCAGGAAGGCAATGCGCTGGTGGCGCAGGACCAGGTGGCGGCCGGGCTGGCGAAATACCAGGAGGCGGTCGCCGCCGACCCGGGCAATCCCCAGTACCGCAGCGCCTACCTGCGCGCGCGCGACACGGCGGCCGACCGCCTGGTCAAGCAGGCGGAAAGCGCGCTCGCCAGCAACCAGACGGAAGCGGCGTTGCAGGATTACCGCCGGGTGCTGGCCTTCGACCCGGCCAACGAGCGCGCCAGAGCCGGCCTGCGCCAGGTCGAGGCCGACCGCCGCCACGCCGCCATGCTGCAGGAGGCGCGCGCCGCTTTTGAGAAGGGGGAACTCGATGGCGCGCGCCAGAAGCTGGCCGCGATCCTGACCGAGCGCCCGGCGCACGAGCCGGCGCGCCTCCTGATGCTGGACGTGGACGAGAAGGCGGCGGCAAGCCCTGCCGCCGAGGCGGCGCTGGCGGCGTCCTTCCGCAAGCCGATCAGCCTGGAGTTCCGCGACGCGCCGCTGAAGCAGATTTTTGAAGTCATCTCGCGCCACGCGGGCCTGAACTTCGTGTTCGACAAGGACGTCAAGGCCGACCAGCGCAGCTCGATCTTCCTGAAGAACAGCACGGTCGAGGCGGCGGTCTACTACCTCCTGATGACCAACCAGCTCGAGCGCCAGGTCATGGACGGCAACACCATCCTGATCTACCCGAACGTGGCGGCCAAGCTGAAGGAATACCAGGAGATGACGGTCAAGACCTTCTTCCTGGCCAACGCCGAAGCCAAGAACATCGCCAACACCTTCAAGACCATCCTCAAGTCGCGCGACGTGGTGGTGGACGAGAAGCTCAACCTGGTGATCCTGCGCGACAGCCCGGAAGCGGTGCGCGTGGCGACCCAGCTGGTGGCGCTGCAGGACGTGCCCGAGCCGGAAGTCATGCTGGAAGTCGAGGTGCTGGAGATCAAGCGCAGCCGCCTGGTCGACCTCGGGATCTCCTGGCCGGGCTCGGTGTCCTTCGCGCCCTTGGCCTCGCTCGACGGCCCGGTCAGCATCGACCAGCTGCGCGGCCTGAACCGCGGCAACGTCGGCGTCATCAGCGACCTCTCCGCCACCGTCAACGCCAACAAGACCGACGGCGACTCCAACATCCTGGCCAATCCGCGCATCCGCGTGCGCAACAAGGAAAAGGCCAAGGTCGTCATCGGCGACAAGATCCCGAACATCTCGACCACGATCTCGTCGGGCGTGGGCGGCTTCGCTTCCGAATCGGTGAACTACATCGACGTCGGCCTGACCCTGAACGTGGAGCCGACCATCTACCTGAACAACGAGGTCGGCATCCGCATCTCGCTCGAGGTCAGCACCCTGGGCGACTCGGTCACCACCCGTTCCGGCACCGTGGCCTACCGCATCGGCACCCGCTCGGCGACAACCTTCCTGCAGCTCAAGGACGGCGAGAACCAGGTGCTGGCCGGTCTGATCAGCAATGAGGACCGCTCCAGCGGCAGCAAGCTGCCGGGCATCGGCGACCTGCCGATCGTCGGCCGCCTGTTCGGCAGCACGCGCGACACCAGCGACCGCACCGAGATCGTGCTGTCGATCACCCCGCGCCTGGTGCGCACGGTGCAGCGTCCGGCGGCGGCCAGCTCCGAGTTCGGCGCCGGCACCGAGGCCAGCTTCCGCCGCCGTCCGGACAGCACGGCGCGCGCGCCGGTACAACTGCCGGTCAGTGCGGCCGCGGCCGCTGCCGCGCGTGCGGCAGGCGCGGCGCAGGGCACGGCGCCGGTCGGCGCCCCGGCCGTCGGATCGCCGGAGCGTCCGATTTCCGTACCTCCGTCGCAACTGCCCGTGACGCCGCAGACCGGCTCGCCGCAATCCGGCCAGCCGCCATCGAGCCCCGCTACCAACCTGCAGGTGGTCCCGGTCGCGCCGCCGCCACCCGCGAACCCGGCCACGCAACGCTGATGTCCACACGCGGCTTCACGCTCATCGAGCTCCTGGTCACGCTGGCGATCCTGGCCCTGCTGGGAACGCTCGCAGTGCCGGTGGCCCAGGTGACGGCGCAGCGCCGCGATGAAGCCGAGCTGCGCCGCGCCTTGCGCGAGATCCGCGCCGGCATCGATGCCTACAAGAAGGCGAGCGACGAAGGCCGGGTGGCCAAGGCTGCGGGCGCCACCGGTTATCCGCCGCGCCTGGAGATGCTGGTCGAGGGCGTGCGCGACCAGAAGAGTCCGAAGCAGGCGCAGGTCTATTTCATGCGCCGGTTGCCGCGCGATCCTTTCCATGCCAATCCCGATTCCTCGGATGCCGAGACCTGGGGCAAGCGCAGCTATGCCAGCGAACCGGACGAGCCCAGGGAGGGTGACGACGTCTACGACGTGTATTCCATGTCCGAGAAGCCGGGACTGAACGGCATCCCCTACAACAAGTGGTGAACCCGATGTCCAAGCTCACGCGCCTGCGCGCATTCACCCTGATCGAACTGCTGGTGGTGCTGGGCATCGTGGCCCTGCTGTTGACGCTGGCGGTGCCGCGCTTCTTCCCGAGCATCGACGCTACCCGCGAAACCATCCTCGAGGAGAACCTGCGCAATACGCGCGCGATCATCGACCAGTACAAGGCCGACACCGGGCGCTATCCGGATTCGCTCGAGCAGCTGGTGGAGAAGAAGTACCTGCGCGAGCTGCCGATGGACCCGATCACCGAGAGCCGCGAGACCTGGATCGTGGAGCCGCCGCAGGAAGAGGAACAGGGCGAGGTCGGCAACATCAAGAGCGGCGCGCCGGGCAACGGCCGCAAGGGCAAGCCCTACGCGGAGTGGTAGCATGCGTGCCCGACGCCAGGCCGGCTTCACCTACCTGGGGCTGATCATCCTCGTCTTCATCGTCGGCCTGGTCGGCGCCGCCACGCTGAAGGTCGGCGCGCTGCTGCAGCGCGCCCAGCTGGAAACCGAACTGCTGGAGACCGGCGCCCAGTTCAGCGCCGCGCTCAAGAGTTATGCCGACGCCACCCCGCGCGGCCAGCCGACCCAGCCCCTGACGCTGCAGGAGCTGCTGCGCGATACCCGCTTCCCGACCCCGCGCCGGCATCTGCGCAAGATGTTCGTCGACCCCATTACCGGCCAGCCGGAGTGGGGGATCGTGTCGGCGGCCCAGGGCGGCCGCATCCTGGGAGTGTACAGCCTGTCGCAGGCGCAGCCGCTCAAGCTCGCCGGCTTCGACGAGCGCTTCCCCAATTTCGAGAACCGTGAGCGCCACGCGGACTGGAAGTTCATGGCGCTCGGGCAGGGCGCCGCCCCGCCGCCGCGCCGCGTGCCGGGCGCCTCCGCGGAGCCGCCGATCACGATGGCGCCGCCGCCGGAGCAGCCGGCCGGGCCGGCCGCCGCACCGGTGGAGGCGCAGGCGCCGATGCGCGAGGTGGCCCCGCCCCCGCGCAACGAGCCGGAGCCCGAGGCGCCGCGCGAGGAAGCGCCGGAGCCGGCTGCCGACGACGACCAGGAACAAGACAAGGACGAGGGCAGGGACAAGGACGGCCCCAGGGAGCCGCCGCCCCCGGCCACGGATTCCGGGCACTAGGGGGCGCTTGTCTCTACTTGGCGCGGCGCTTGAAGTCGCGCGGGCGGAAGCCCAGCGCCAGCAGCACCGCGAAATAGGCGCAAGCGGCCACCGCGATGATCCCCGCCAGCGCGCCCGCGCGCAGCAGCGGCGTGGCGCGCAGCGCGATCCAGTCGAACTGCGCCTGGCCGAACCAGGACACGGCGCCCATCACGCTCACCGCGACCAGGAGCTTGAGGAAGAACTTGCCCCAGCCCGGCTGCGGCACGTAGATGTGGCGCCGGCGCAGGCCGGTGTACAGGAAGGCCGCGTTGATGCAGGCGCCCACGCCGATCGACAGCGCCAGGCCGGCCACGCCGAACAGCGGCACGAACACGAGGTTGAGGAGCTGGGTCGCCACCATCACGCCGACCGCGATCTTGACCGGGGTGCGCACTTCCTGGCGCGCATAGAAGGCCGGCGCCAGGGTCTTGACCAGGATGAAGCCGAGCAGGCCGGCGCTGTAGGCCATCAGCGGCAGCGAGGAGTGGGCCACGTCCTGGGCGGTGAACACGCCGTAGTGGAACAGGGTGGCGATCATCGGCACCGCCAGCGTCGCCATGCCGACCGAGGACGGCACGGCCAGCAGGAAGGTCAGGCGCAGGCCCCAGTCCAGCAGCGAGGAGTATTCCTGGGTGTCGCCTTCGGTGTTCGCCTTGGCCAGGCTGGGCAGCAAGATGGTGCCCAGGGCCACGCCCAGCAGGGCGGTGGGGAATTCCATCAGGCGGTCGGCGTACTGCAGGGCCGTCACTGCGCCCGCGGCCAGGCTGGCGGCGATGGTGGTGTTGATCAGGAGGCTGATCTGGGCCGCCGACACCGCGAACACGGCCGGCCCCATCTTGCCGAGCATGCGGCGGACGCCGCTGTCGCGCAGTCCGGTCATGGGATTGAGCGAGAGGCGCGGCAGCATGCCGAGCTTCACCAGCGAAGGGATCTGGATCGCCACCTGGGCCAGGCCGCCCAGGCACACGCCCACCGCCATCGCATAGATCGGCTGCTCGAAATAATCGGCCAGCACCAGCGCCGAGACGATGAAGGAGATGTTCAGCAGCACCGGCGTGATGGCCGGGACCTTGAAGTGGCGCCAGGTATTGAGCACGCCGCTGGCCAGGGCCACGAAGGCCATGCAGGCGATGTAGGGGAACATCATGCGCGTCATGAGCACGGCGGCGTCGAAGGCTTCCGGTTCGCGCTGCAGGCCGCCGCCGATCAGGTGGATCAGCACCGGCGCGGCGAGGATGCCGACGATGCTGGTCAGCACCGTCGCCCAGACCAGCACGGTGGCCACGTGGTCGACCAGGGTTTTCGTGGCTTCCTGCCCGTGTTTGGTCTTGTACTCGGTCAGGATCGGCACGAAAGCCTGCGAGAACGCGCCTTCCGCGAACAGCCGCCGCAGCAGGTTGGGCAGGCGGAAGGCGATGTTGAAGGCGTCGGTGAAATTCGAGGCGCCGAAGGTGGCGGCAAACAGGCTGTCGCGCAGCAGACCGGTGACGCGGGACACCATGGTCATGCTGGAAATAGCGGCGAGGGTACGGAGCAGGTTCATGGCCCGGGATTATACTTGGGCAATAGTCCCGCAAGTGGCGGCGCACGTGCTCTCAGGCGACAATTATTGAATTATGAATTGCCCTAAGTGCTTTCGTTCGCTATAATCGTGGGCTGTACTGAATTCTGTTAGCAGACACGAATCGTTGGGCAGGCACTCGTCGGACATAAATGAGGCGCCAGTTTCACTCGCGAATGTTTGCAAACGCAACTTGACCCCGATTTAGGAAATTTCATGGCAAATACCGCACAAGCGCGCAAACGCGCTCGTCAAGCAGTTAAGCAAAACGCACACAACTCGGCACAGCGTTCGACCCTGCGTACCGCAATCAAGGCAGTTCGCAAGGCCATCCAGGCTGGCGACAAGGCCGCTGCGACCACCATCTTCCAGCAGTCCGTGTCGACCATCGACAGCATCGCTGACAAGAAGATCATCCACAAGAACAAGGCAGCCCGCCACAAGAGCCGCCTAGCTGCTGCCCTGAAGGCACTGTCCGCTTAATTAGCGAGGTGCGTGCGGCCTAGGCCGCGCAGGCAGTTCTGTGCAGAGCAAGACCCGCCCGACTTCGGTCCTGGCGGGTTTTGTCGTTTGCTGCATATGCCTGGGCTCGCTTTGAAATCCACGGGGTCCGGCCGGCGGTCAAAAATTTAAAACCCATGGCGCACAGTAAAATACTGGTGCATAATGTGAAACGCCGTCTTATGTCTTATAGAAGACTTCGCGAAGTCCCGCCTTCAAGACCTGAGCGTTACCACCTGTTTTTTGACATCGTGCGACCCGCATGATCATCGAGGAAAAAGCGTATGAGCAGTGATCCGACCATCATCTACACCCTGACCGACGAGGCCCCGCTGCTGGCGACCCACGCCTTCCTGCCAGTCGTCAGCACCTTCACCAAGCCGGCCGGTATCAAGGTCGAGCAGGCCGACATCTCGGTTGCCGCCCGTATCCTGGCGCAGTTCCCGGAAAACCTGACTCCGGAACAGCGTGTCCCGGACGTGCTGACCGAATTGGGCAAGAAAACCCTGGAACCGGACGCGAACATCATCAAGCTGCCGAACATCTCGGCCTCGGTGGGCCAGCTGACCGCCGCTATCAAGGAACTGCAGGCCAAGGGCTACAATCTTCCCGACTACCCAGCCGATCCGAAGACCGACGAAGAGAAGGCCATCAAGGCCAAGTACGGCAAGTGCATCGGCTCGTCGGTGAACCCGGTCCTGCGCGAAGGTAACTCCGACCGCCGCGCACCGAAGGCCGTCAAGGAATACGCCCGCAAGAACCCGCACTCGATGGCTCCGTGGTCGCAGGCATCGCGCACCCACGTGTCGCACATGACCCATGGCGACTTCTACCACGGCGAAAAATCGATGACCCTGGACGCCGCCCGCGACGTCAAGATGGAACTGGTCACCAAGTCGGGCCAGACCATCGTGCTCAAGCCGAAGGTCGCGCTGCAGGCCGGCGAAATCATCGATTCGATGTTCATGAGCCGCAAGGCCCTGCTGGCCTTCTACGAGCAGCAGATCAACGATGCCAAGGACACCGGCGTGCTGTTCTCGCTGCACGTCAAGGCGACCATGATGAAGGTCTCGCACCCGATCGTGTTCGGCCACTGCGTGCGCATGTTCTACAAGGAAGCCTTCGAGAAGCATGGCGCCCTGTTCGACAGCCTCGGCATCAACGTCAACAACGGCATGGCCGACCTGTACAACAAGATCGCCGCGCTGCCGGCCTCGCAGCGCGAAGAGGTCGAGCGCGACCTGCACGCCTGCCAGGAAAACCGTCCGGCGCTGGCCATGGTCGACTCGACCAAGGGCATCACCAACTTCCACTCGCCGAACGACGTGATCGTCGATGCGTCGATGCCGGCCATGATCCGCGCCGGCGGCAAGATGTATGACGCCACCGGCTCCCTGAAGGAAGTCAAGGCGGTGATCCCGGAATCGACCTTTGCCCGCATCTACCAGGAGATCATCAACTTCTGCAAATGGCACGGCGCCTTCGATCCGAAGACCATGGGCACCGTCCCGAACGTGGGCCTGATGGCGCAGCAGGCCGAGGAATACGGCTCGCACGACAAGACCTTCGAGATTCCGGAAGACGGCGTGGCCAACATCACCGACCTGGCTACCGGCGAAGTCCTGATGAGCCAGAACGTGGAAACCGGCGACATCTGGCGCATGTGCCAGACCAAGGACGCCCCGATCCGCGACTGGGTCAAGCTGGCGGTCACCCGCGCGCGCAACTCGGGCATGCCGGCCGTGTTCTGGCTGGACCCGTACCGTCCGCACGAGAATGAACTGATCAAGAAGGTCAAGACCTACCTGAAGGATCACGACACCACCGGCCTGGACATCCAGATCATGTCGCAGGTCCGTGCGATGCGCTACACCCTGGAGCGCGTCTCGCGCGGCCTGGACACCATCTCGGTGACCGGCAACATCCTGCGCGACTACCTGACCGACCTGTTCCCGATCCTGGAACTGGGCACCTCGGCCAAGATGCTGTCGATCGTCCCGCTGATGGCCGGCGGCGGCATGTACGAAACCGGCGCAGGCGGCTCGGCGCCAAAGCACGTGCAGCAGCTGACCGAAGAGAACCACCTGCGCTGGGATTCGCTGGGCGAGTTCCTGGCCTTGGCCGTGTCGCTGGAAGACCTGGGTATCAAGACCGGCAACAACAAGGCGAAGGTGCTGGCCAAGACCCTCGACGCCGCCACCGGCAAGCTGCTGGACAACCGCAAGTCGCCGTCGCCGAAGACCGGTGAACTCGACAACCGCGGCAGCCAGTTCTACCTGTCGATGTACTGGGCCCAGGAGCTGGCCGCGCAGACCGAGGACGCCGAACTGGCAGCCAAGTTCGCGCCGCTGGCCAAGCAGCTGGCCGAGAACGAAGCCAGGATCGTCCAGGAACTGCTGGAAGTGCAGGGCAAGCCGGCCGACATCGGCGGCTACTACAAGGCGGACGACGCCAAGGTGAAAGCCGTGATGCGTCCGAGCGCGACCTTCAACGCTGCGCTGGAGTTGTTCGCAGCCTAAGCGATAGACTGCATCAAATGAGAACGCCGGCTTCATGCCGGCGTTTTTTATTCACCGACCTTTAGAACCGTCGTACGCCCCACTGGGGCCTACGACTTCCGGCGTAGGCCGGCACCCAATTTCGTCGCATCATGTTGGCAGATGCACGCAAGCGCTTGTAAGACGCATAGGAATTGGATCCCGGCCTACGCCGGGATGACGACTCATAAGCCGGTAGGCCATATCCCTTTTATCGAAGCGCCGACGCTGGCACCTCAATAAACTCCCCCGGCATCAAGGGATGCGTCGCCAGCGAAAACGGCCCGATGCTCGAGCGCACCAGCCGCAGGGTCGGCAATCCCACCGCCGCGGTCATCCTGCGCACCTGCCGGTTTTTCCCTTCTTCCAGCGTGATCGCGATCCAGCTGGTCGGCTTGTCCTGGCGCGCGCGGATCGGCGGATTGCGCGGCCACAGCCAGGCCGGCTCCGCGATGCGCACCGCCTTGCACGGCTTGGTGACGAAGTCGCCCAGGTCCAGCGGCGCCTGCAACCGCGCCAGGGCGGCGCTGTCCGCCATCCCGTCCACCTGCACCAGGTAGGTCTTGGCTTCCTTGTGGTCCGGATGGGCGATCTTGTGCTGCAGCTTGCCGTCGTCGGTCAGCAGCATCAGGCCTTCGCTGTCGGCGTCCAGGCGGCCGGCAGGGTAGATGTTCGGGATGTCCAGGTAGTTGGCCAGGGTCTCGCGGCCGTCCTGGCTGGAGAACTGGCACAGGACCTGGAAAGGTTTATTGAAGAGGATCAGAGGCATGGAGTGCGAATCGGTACATAAAAGGTGCTGCGTAGCGCCTCGGAAAATACTGGTGCATAATGCAAGATGCTGGGAAGGTGTCTTATACAAGACTTGCAGCCGTATTCCACATTGTAGATGAAATGCGGGCCGGGCCCGACGCCGCGACGCGGCCTGCCACGCGACCACATGGGAGAGCATGATGTACCAACATATCAAGGTCCCGGCCGACGGCCAGAAAATCACCGTCAACGCCGACTTCTCGCTGAACGTGCCGGACAATCCGGTCATTCCATACATCGAGGGTGACGGCACCGGCGTCGACATCACCCCGGTCATGCTCAAGGTGGTCGACGCGGCCGTGGCCAAGGCCTATGGCGGCGCGCGCAAGATCAGCTGGATGGAAATCTACGCCGGCGAAAAGTCGACCCAGGTCTATGGTCCCGACGTGTGGCTGCCCACCGAAACCCTGGACGTGGTGAAGGACTACGTGGTCTCGATCAAGGGCCCGCTGACCACCCCGGTAGGCGGCGGCATCCGTTCGCTCAACGTCGCGCTGCGCCAGGAACTCGACCTCTACGTCTGCCTGCGCCCGGTGCGTTATTTTGCCGGCGTGCCTTCGCCGCTGAAGCAGCCGGAAAAGACCGACATGGTGATCTTCCGCGAGAACTCGGAAGACATCTACGCGGGCATCGAATGGGCCGAAGGCTCCGAAGGCGTCAAGAAGGTCATCAAGTTCCTGACCGAGGAGATGGGCGTCAAGAAGATCCGCTTCCCCGAGACCTCCGGCCTGGGCGTCAAGCCGGTCTCGCGCGAAGGCACCGAGCGCCTGGTGCGCAAGGCGATCCAGTACGCCATCGACAACGACAAGCCCTCGGTGACCCTGGTCCACAAGGGCAACATCATGAAGTACACCGAAGGCGGTTTCCGCGACTGGGGCTATGCGCTGGCGCAGCGCGAGTTCGGCGCCGAGCTGATCGACGGCGGACCATGGTGCAAGTTCAAGAACCCGAAGAGCGGCCGCGAGATCACCATCAAGGATTCGATCGCCGACGCCTTCCTGCAGCAGATCCTGCTGCGCCCGGCCGAGTACAGCGTGATCGCCACCCTGAACCTGAACGGCGACTACATCTCCGACGCGCTGGCGGCCCAGGTGGGCGGCATCGGCATCGCGCCGGGCGCCAACATGTCGGACTCGGTGGCGATGTTCGAGGCCACCCACGGCACCGCGCCGAAGTACGCCGGCAAAGATTATGTGAATCCGGGCTCGCTCATCCTTTCGGCGGAGATGATGCTCCGCCATATGGGATGGCTTGAGGCGGCCGATCTCATCATCAGCGCGATGGAACGCGCGATCACCTCGAAAAAGGTCACGTACGACTTCGCGCGCCTGATGGAAGGCGCCACCCAGGTGTCCTGCTCGGGCTTCGGCGAGGTGATGATCGAGCAGATGTAAGCTTGGCGGATCCGATGTTTCATCGGTGACGAAAGCCCCGTACGCGCCGGCGCCGGGGCTTTTTTCATGGATTGGCATCGCACTGTTGAAAGACACCCGCGACTTCTCGGCGGAACTGGCTTATGCTCGCACCCAGGGTGCATGAAATGCGGGACGGCAGGCGAGGGGGGGCCAGGCGCGAAAAAAAACCCCGCCGTGGCGGGGTTCTTCGCTTCCGGGAGGGGAATGATTACATGCCCTGGATGTTGGAAGCTTGCTTGCCTTTCGGGCCTTGCGTGACTTCGAATTGGACTTTTTGACCTTCTTTGAGGGTCTTAAAACCGTTCATGTTGATCGCGGAGAAGTGTGCGAACAGATCCTCGCCGCCGTCATCAGGAGTGATGAAGCCAAAACCTTTGGAATCATTGAACCACTTAACAGTACCAGTTGCCATAAAAGAACTTTCAAATTTTAACAAATCACACGAGCCATAAAAGCAAGAAGCTTCTTGCCCCCTCCTCAGCCTGCTCACTTCTTATCAACAAGTACATAAGTACAATGTCAATGACTGCATTGTTGGTGGAATAATCACTGAAGTCAAGCGGTTTTGGGGGGCTGTTGCCAAATTTTTCACGGCAGAGGTAACACGGCTCTTGATTTCGTCAATTGGATCGCCATCTGCGCATTCATCGGAAAACCAGTAACATGGAAGCACATGAGAACGAGCTGATGTTTACGCTTGGCACAGACATTGAAAGCATTAAAATACGCCCATGGCTACGAAGCATGACACCGAACAGCTGCTGGAGCGGCAAACTGTAAAACCGCCACCCTTGTATCAGGTGGCGTTGCTGAACGACGACTACACGCCGATGGAATTCGTGGTTGCGATCATCCAGGAGTATTTCAACAAGGATCGCGAAACGGCGACCCAGATCATGCTTTCTGTGCATCGGCACGGCAAGGGCGTCTGTGGGGTGTTTTCCAAAGATATAGCGTGTACCAAAGTGGAGTTTGTCTTAACGCATGCGCGTAAGGCAGGGCACCCCCTGCAGTGCGTGATGGAGGAAGTATGATTGCGCAGGAACTTGAAGTATCCCTACACATGGCCTTTGTCGAAGCCCGTCAGGCCCGCCACGAGTTCATTACCGTGGAACACCTGCTGCTGGCCCTGCTCGACAACCCATCAGCCGCCGAAGTCCTGCGTGCGTGCGCGGTCAATATCGAAGACCTGCGCAAGACCTTGACTAATTTTATCGGTGATAACACCCCGACCGTGCCCGGCACGGGCGAGGTCGACACCCAGCCGACGCTCGGATTCCAGCGCGTGATCCAGCGCGCGATCATGCACGTCCAGTCGGCCTCGAACGGCAAGAAGGAAGTCACCGGCGCCAATGTGCTGGTGGCGATCTTCGGCGAGAAGGACTCGCACGCCGTCTACTACCTGCACCAGCAGGGCGTGACCCGTCTCGACGTGGTCAACTTCATCTCGCACGGCGTGCGCAAGGACCAGCAGCTCGACACCAGCAAGGCGTCGGAAGGCGTGGAAGAAGCGCAGGTCGAAGGCCAGGCCAAGGAAAGCCCGCTCGACCAGTTCACCCAGAACCTGAACAAGTCGGCCGCCGACGGCAAGATCGATCCGCTGATCGGGCGCGAGGAAGAAGTCGACCGCGTGATCCAGATCCTGTGCCGCCGCCGCAAGAACAATCCGCTGCTGGTGGGCGAGGCCGGTGTCGGCAAGACCGCCATCGCGGAAGGCCTGGCATGGCGCAGCGTCCAGGAAGACGTGCCCGAGATCCTGCAGAACGCCGTCGTGTATTCGCTCGACATGGGCGCGCTGCTGGCCGGCACCAAGTACCGCGGCGACTTCGAGCAGCGCCTCAAGGCCGTGCTCAAGCAGCTCAAGGACACCCCGAACGGCATCCTGTTCATCGACGAGATCCACACCATCATCGGCGCAGGTTCCGCGTCGGGCGGCACGCTCGACGCGTCCAACCTGCTCAAGCCGGCCCTGGCCAACGGCCAGCTCAAGTGCATCGGGGCGACCACGTTCACGGAGTTCCGCGGCGTGTTCGAGAAGGACCATGCGCTGAGCCGCCGCTTCCAGAAGGTCGACGTCAACGAACCGTCGGTCGAGCAGACCGTGGCGATCCTGCGCGGCCTGAAGTCGCGCTTCGAAGAGCACCACGGCGTGAAGTATTCGGCGTCGGCGCTGTCGACCGCGGCCGAGCTGGCGGCGCGCTTCATCAACGATCGTCATCTGCCGGACAAGGCCATCGACGTGATCGACGAGGCGGGCGCGGCACAGCGCATCCTGCCGAAGTCGAAGCAGAAGAAGACCATCGGCAAGACCGAGATCGAGGACATCATCGCGAAGATCGCGCGGATCCCTCCGCAGACCGTCAACCAGGACGACCGCAGCAAGCTGCAGACCATCGACCGCGACCTGCGCAACGTGGTGTTCGGCCAGGACCCGGCGATCGAGGCCCTGTCGGCCGCGATCAAGATGGCGCGTGCCGGCCTGGGCAAGACCGACAAGCCGATCGGCTCCTTCCTGTTCTCGGGCCCGACCGGCGTCGGCAAGACCGAGGTCGCCAAGCAGCTGGCCTTCATCCTGGGCATCGACCTGGTGCGCTTCGACATGTCCGAGTACATGGAGCGCCACGCGGTGTCGCGCCTGATCGGCGCGCCGCCGGGCTACGTCGGCTTCGACCAGGGCGGCCTGCTGACCGAGGCCATCACCAAGAAGCCGCACACCGTGCTGCTGCTGGACGAGATCGAGAAGGCCCATCCGGACATCTTCAACATCCTGCTGCAGGTGATGGACCACGGCACGCTGACCGACAACAACGGACGCAAGGCCGACTTCCGTAACGTGATCATCATCATGACCACCAACGCGGGCGCCGAAAGCCTGACCAAGCGCTCGGTGGGCTTCGTGGATTCGAAGGCGGCAGGCGACGAGATGGCCGACATCAAGCGCATGTTCACGCCGGAGTTCCGCAACCGCCTGGACGCGATCATCAGCTTCCGCGCGCTGGACGAGGACATCATCCTGCGCGTCGTGGACAAGTTCCTGATGCAGCTGGAAGAGCAGTTGCACGAGAAGAAGGTGGAAGCCGTCTTCACCGAGAAGCTGCGCAAGTTCCTCGGCAAGAAGGGCTTCGACCCGCTGATGGGCGCCCGTCCGATGTCGCGCCTGATCCAGGACATGATCCGCAAGGCGCTGGCCGACGAGCTGCTGTTCGGCCGCCTGGTCAACGGTGGCCGCGTGACGGTGGATCTGAACGAGAAGGACGACGTCGTCCTCGAGTTCCCGGAAGGCGACGCACTGCCGCCGCCGGCTCCGGCCGAGACGGTCGAGATCGAGTAATCCCCGGTCTCGCAATGAAAACCGCGCATCGAGCGCGGTTTTTTTTTGCACGTATGCACATTGCGCGCCCATCGGCATGTGGCAAACTCTTCCGCTTGAGTAACCCTTGCCATTGTGAACATGCAACTGTCCCGCACCATCCTCGCCCTGTCGCTGGCCCTGATCGGCAGCCAGGCCGCCGCCGATCCCTACTTCCGTTTTCCCGCGATCCGCGGCGACAGCATCGTCTTCACCGCCGAGGGTGACCTATGGCGCACGACCACCCAGGGCGGCAAGGCCACCCGCTTGACCACGCATCCTTCCAGCGAAACCCAGGCCGCGATCTCGCACGACGGCAAGCTGGTCGCCTTCGCCGCCTCGTATGAAGGCGCCCAGGAAGCCTACGTGATGCCGATCGAGGGCGGCCTGCCCAAGCGCATCACCTTCGAAAACGGGGGCGTGAACGTGCTGGGCTGGACCGCGCAGGGCGAAGTCCTGGTCAGTACCGAAAATTCGGTGGGACCCTCGAAACACCGTATCGTCGCCGCCCTCGACCCCATCAAGATGACGCGCCGCGTGCTGCCCCTGGCCGACGCCAACGACGCCGTGCTGAGCGACGACGGCCGCACCGTGTTCTTCACGCGCATGGGCCTGTCGATGACCAACGATAACGTCAAGGCCTACCGCGGCGGCGCCCATGCCCAGCTGTGGCGCTACGAACTCGGCGCCAAGGGCGAGGCCACGCGCCTGTTCAAGGACGACGAGGCCAACAACCGCCGCGCCATGTGGTGGCAGGGCCGCATCTACTTCATCAGCGACACGGGCGGCGCCGACAACATCTGGTCCGCGCTGCCCGACGGCAGCGACCGCAAGCAGCACACGGGGCATACCGAATGGGACGTGCGCACCGCCTCGCTGGGCGACGGCCGCATCGCCTACCAGCTGGGCGCCGACCTGCGCGTGTTCGACATCGCCGCTGGCACCGACACGCGGGTAGAGGCCAGCCTGGTCTCGGACTTCGACCAGCAGCGCACCCGCCGCGTGCGCTCGCCGCTCGACGCGCTGACCAGCATCGATGTCGCCAACAAGGCCCAGCGCATCGTGCTGACGGCGCGCGGCAAGGTGACCATCGCCGGCACCGGCAGCTACCGCCGCGTCGAGATCGCGGTGCCGGACGGGGCGCGCGCCCGCGGCGCGGTGTTCAGCCACGACGACAAGTGGGTCTATGCATTCGTCGACACCACCGGCGAGAACGAGATCTGGCGCTACGCCGCCGACGGTTCCGGCAAGGGCGAGCGCCTGACCATCGACGGCGCCAGCCACCGTTCCGGCATCTACCCGTCGCCGGACGGCAGGTACCTGGCCCACACCGACAAGAAGGGCCGTACCTGGCTGCTCGACCTGCAGGCCAGGACCAACGTCATCATCGACGACGCCAACCAGGTCGGCGCCGAGCGTCCGGACCAGGTGGTGTGGTCGCCGGACAGCCGCAACCTGGCGTTTGTCCGGGTCGGCAGCAGCGAGCAGCGCAACCAGATCGGCATGGTCAACCTGGCCTCGAAACGCGTGAGCTTCGTCACCACCGACCGCTACACGGCCAACTCGCCGGTGTTCTCGCCGGACGGGAAGTGGCTGTACTTCCTGTCTGCGCGCCACTTCAACGTGAGTAATGCCGGTCCCTGGGGCGACCGCAACATGGGTCCCGTGTTCGACCGCCGCGTCGGCATCTATGCGCTGGCATTGCAGCCGGGCGTACGCTTCCCCTTCAAGCCCGAGGACGAGCTGACCACGCCGGAAGTGGCATCGCCCGAGGCCGCCGCGCGCGCCGCGGTCCAGACCCCGGGCAAGGAAGAGGCCGACAAGACCGCCGCCGTCGCCGCGGCCGCGGCAGCCACCGCGGCGGCGAATGCCGCGGATGCCGCCACAGGCGCGAAGGCCAAGGCGGCGCCGACCCCGGCGATCGACTACGCCGGCCTGCGCGAGCGTCTGTACGAAGTGCCGGCCGCCCCAGGCAACTACCGCGCCCTGGCCATCGACGAGAAGCGCCTGTACATCCTCGAATCGGACAACGGCCGCAGCGGCGCGCTCAAGACCCTCGAGATTTCGCGCAGCAGCCCGCAGCTGGAAACCTTCGTGAACAACGTGCGCGAGTTCGGCCTGAGCACCGACCGCAAGCACGTGTTCTACCGTACCTTCCATGCCAGCGGACCGGGCGAGATGCTGATCGTCGCCGCCGGCGCCAAGGCCCCGGCCGACGTGTCGAAGGCGCGCATCAAGATCGACGACTGGGCGGTGAGCACCAACCCGCGCCTGGAGTGGAAGCAGATGTTCAACGATGCCTGGCGCATGCACCGCGACTTCCTGTACGACGCCAACATGCGCGGCATCGATTGGGCCGCAGTGCGCAAGCGCTACGCGCCGCTGGTCGAGCGCGTGACCGACCGCGCCGAGCTCAACGACGTGCTGGGCATGATGGTGGGCGAGCTCGGTGCGCTGCACTCGCAGATCATCCCGGGCGACGTGCGCCGCGCCGCCGGCGAGGGCGTTCCCTCGAGCCTGGGCGCCGTGCTGTCGCGCACGCCCGAGGGCTTCCGCGTCGACCGCGTCTACCGCAGCGAACCCGAGCTGCCGTCCGAGCGCGGGCCGCTGGCGGCGCCGGACGTCGGCGTCAAGGAAGGCGACATCATCACCGCCGTGAACGGCAAGTCGCTGGCGGAAAGCAGGGACATCGCCGACCTGCTGCTCGACCAGGCCGACAAGCAGGTGCTGCTGCACGTGAAGAGCGGGGCGGGCAAGCCGCGTCCCGTGATCGTGACGCCGGTGTCGATGGCGCAGCACGCCAGCCTGCGCTACGCCGACTGGGAACAGGGCAGGGCGCAGCAGGTCGACCAGGCCTCGAAAGGCAGGATCGGCTACCTGCACCTGCGCGCCATGGTCGCGCGCGACATCAACGCCTTCGCCCGCGACTTCTACGCCAACATCAACAAGGAAGGCCTGATCATCGACGTGCGCCGCAACAACGGCGGCAACATCGACAGCTGGATCATCGAGAAGCTGCTGCGCCGCTCGTGGGCATTCTGGACCTCGAACGGCACCCTGCCGCAGTCGAACATGCAGAACACCTTCCGCGGCCACCTGGTAGTGCTGATGGACGAGCTGACCTACTCGGACGGCGAGACCTTTGCCGCCGGCGTCAAGGCCCTGAAACTGGGCCCGCTGGTGGGCAAGCGCACCGCCGGCGCCGGCGTCTGGCTCAGCGACGGCAACAGCCTGGCCGACAACGGCAGGGCGCGCGTGGCCGAGTTCGGCCAGTTCGCCGCGGATGGCGAATGGCTGATCGAAGGCGTGGGCGTGGCGCCCGACGTCGAGGTCGACAACCTGCCGCACGAGACCTTCGAAGGCCGCGACCGCCAGCTGGAAGTGGCGATCGGACTGCTCGAGAAGAAGATGAAGGAGCAGCCGGTCAAGCCGTGGAAGCCGGCCGCGATCCCGGCGCTCAAGCGCCAGTGGGAAGCCGGCGAAGCCGCCGGCAAGGCGCCGCCGACCAACAAGTAAGCGCCTCCCTGCCGTGACATTCGCAGGCGCGGATGTCACGGATTTTCATCGCCCTGTCACATTGCATTTTTAGACTGCAGGTATCCGATCAACTCGATACCCGCCATGCACCTCGCGAAGCTCCAGACCGGCACCAAGATCCTCGGCGCCTTCGGCATCGTCTCCTTCCTCCTCCTGATCATCTCGGCCGTGGCGCTGTGGCGCATGCAGTCCAACGACGCCCTCACCACCGACCTGGTCTACGACAAGCTGGCCAGGCAGCAGCTGGCCTCCGACCTGCTCGGCGTCGAACGCCTGAACGGCTCGCGCACGGTCGCCATCGCGCGCAGCGACAGCCTGGAGCTGGCGGACTACTTCGGCGCCCAGCTGGCCCAGGGCAGGAAGGCGGCCGCCGAGCTCGAGGCGAAACTGGGCAAGCTGCCGCGCACGCAGGCAGAAGCCGCGCTGATGGCGCAAGCCGGCGGCCACAAGGCGGCGCTGGACAAGGTGCAGGCCGCGCTGTTCCAGGCCAAGGAGCTCGGCCAGACCGGCGTCGTCGAGCAGCTCGTCGGCGGCGACTGGGAGAAAGGCTACCAGGCCTACACGGGTGCGCTGGAAGCCTTGCTGGCCCACGAAACCGACGCGGCGCACCGCCTCGCCAGCGAATCGGCCTCGGCCTCGCTGTTCGGGAAATCGCTGGTGCTGGCGCTCGGCCTCGGCGCGCTCGGCATCGGCGGGCTGCTGGCCTGGATGCTGACCCGGAACATCGTCGGCCCGCTGCAGCAGGCGGTCAGCCTGGCCGAGCAGGTGGCGAAGGGGGACCTGCGTCCGGTCATCCGCCACGCGCGTGCGGACGAAATCGGCCGCCTGTTCGACGCCCTCAACGGCATGACCGGCGGCGTCGCGGCCACCGTGTCCCAGGTGCTGGCCGGCGCCCGGGCGATCGACTCGGCGTCGGGCGAGATCGCGGACGGCAACCAGGACCTGTCGCGCCGCACCGAGCGCCAGGCAGCGAGCCTGCGCCAGACCGTCGGCGCAATGGAAGAACTGCGCGAAGCCATCGACCGCAACAATGCCAGCGCCCGTTCGGCGAACGCGCTGGCCCAGTCGGCCTCGAACGTCGCCACCCGCAGCGCCCAGGCGGTCGAGGAGGTGGTGGCGCGCATGGGCGCGATCAAGGCCTCGGCCGACAGGATCACCGACATCACCGGCATGATCGACAGCATCGCCTTCCAGACCAATATCCTGGCGCTGAACGCGGCGGTGGAAGCGGCGCGCGCCGGCGCCGAGGGACGCGGCTTCGCCGTGGTGGCGGCCGAGGTGCGCAGCCTGGCCCAGCATTCGGCCTCGGCGGCGAAGGAAATCAAGAAGCTCATCAAGGATTCGAGCGCGGAGATCGCCGCCGGCACCGGCATCGCCGGCGCCGCGGGCGAGACCATGCGCGCCGTGCTGGCCCACGTGCACGACGTGGCCGGCCTGCTCGATACCATCTCCACCGCCAGCGGCGAGCAGGCCAGCGGCGTGGCCCAGGCCAGCCAGGCGATCGCCGAGATGGACGAGTCGACCCGGCAGAATGCCGCGATGGTCGAGCAGGCAGCCAGCGCGGCCGGGGCGATGCGCCGGCAGGCGGCCGAGCTGTCGGAACTGGTGGCGACCTTCAAGCTGCGCCAGGGCGCGCATGCGGACGAAAAAAAAACCGCCTGCAAGCAGGCGGCTTTCGCTGGAAACGGCGGGGTGATTACCAGCCGATGTCCTTGAACAGTTCCATCGTCAGGTCGGTCGGCGCCGTCACCGAGTGGGTGAGGTCGGCATTGATCGACGGTTCCATCAGCTGGTTGCGGGTGGTCGCGGTGTTGTAGTGCGACACCGACGAGCCCTGCTGGAACGGGTTCGGCGTGAACATCGTGACGCGGCCCTGTGCATCGGCGCCCGAGAGCTGGGTCTTGGAACGTTCGAGCTTGCCCACGGTGCCGTTGGCGTTGCCGTTCGGCTTGGTCAGGCTGGCCAGGATCGTCGCGCCGTCGGCCTGCGACACGCGCACGGCCGGGATGGTGATCGACGGATCGGCGCCGCCCAGGCCGGTGACTGCGCCCGGTGCGTTGTCGGCCACGATCACGCCGATCGCGCCGGCGTCCTGGGCGTTCTTGACCTTGATCGTGAAGCCGCAGGTGCCGCGGCTGACCAGGGCGATCTTGCGGCGCACCGCTTCGGCGTTGGCGGCGTTGAACGGCGTGCAGGCCGAACCCGGGCTGTCAGGCTGCAGGGCCACCGCGGCGATCTGGCCGGTCAGCGGCGACTTGTCGATCTTCGGACCGAAATCGGCTTCGCCGACGGCGTACAGGTCGCCGGACGGCGAGTTGGCGCCGACGCCGATCACGCGCAACTGGGCGGTCGGAGTCAGCACCGACGGTGCGGCCGCGGTGACGCGGGCGCCGGTCCAGGACAGGCCGCCCGGCTTGAGCGCCGATGCCGCACGCTCGGCGTTGGTCATGTCGATCCACAGCTTGCCGGTCGTGTTATCGAGCAGGAAGGTATCCCAGACCGACGCGCGTCCGGCAAACGGAGCACCGGTCGCGCCGCTGGTGAAGGTCTGGAAGCCCAGGCCGTGGCCCATTTCGTGCAGCAGGGTGGCGACGAAGTCGATGTTGTTGCCTTCGTTGGCATCCAGGCCCAGGTAGAACGCGCTGCCTGCCAGGCAGTCCGATTTGCCGAGATTGGAATTGAAGCGTGCCGTGATCTGTCCGCCCGGCGAGGTCGAGATCTCGCTACCGTACAGCTTGTTGGCCAGGGCATACGAATACCAGACGTCGGTCTTCGGCGCGCCCGGGAAGTTGGCGAACACCTGGGTGGCGCCGGCGCTGCCCAGCACCGCGCTGGTCGCGGTGCACGACAGCGGCTCGAAGGTCGCATTGATGACGATCGGGACGTCGCTGGTCAGGGTCTTGCCCCAGATGTTGGCAGCGTGTGTGAAGGCGATCAGGCGCTGCTGGCCGATGGTGGTGCCGGTATTGCCGCCGACGGGCGTCGCCGGGGTCGTCTCGTTGAAGCCGACGCCGGGCGCGTTCAGGTTGTTGATGACGATCTTTGCTGCTGCCTGGGCAGTGCCCATGCTGCCGCAGGCCAGGGCCAGGGCCGCGGCTACCAGAGTCAGGCTTGGACGCTTATTCGACTTCATTCTGGTGCTCCTTGGCGTGCGTGGACACTGGGGTGGACAGGGCGGAGTGGGCTGCATGCGAGCCGTGGGCGCACTCGGCTTCGAGCTTGCCGTCCGCGGTGCGGCGCACCACCGTGTGCATCATCGACTCCTCGTCGACGTGGGCGGCGAGGACGCCGTTCTGCTGCAGGCTGGCGACGCCGGCGACCGGGGCGCCGGAGGCTGCGCGGGCGGCCTTCCGGGCTTCGCGCTCCGCTTTGCGCAGCTCGTTCAGTTTCTGTACCTCAGCGGCAGTCGCATTGCGCAGCTTGCCGGTGCGCGGGTCCTTGGCAACGGTCTGGCCTTCCTGTCCGGCAGCGAGCGCCGATCCGGCGAACGCCAGCGCCGCAATGGCGACAGCGCTACGCAGCATGGATACACGGATTTGCATGTTGTGATTTCTCTCAGAAAAATATACGTCAATCGGTACAACTTTTCTTTCCCCGCCTCTAGAGCCGGTTGTCAACAACTATAGCTTTGGAAATAATGGAATTGCACGAAACTATTAAAAATTTTATATCTTTGTTTTAGCCGATGTGCATATAAAATTTGGTTTTCTCTCTCAAAAGGCTGATGTAAATACTGCTTTATCGCGCGTTGTTTTTTGTGCGCAAGGCACACCAGGCCGAAATGTGGTGTTGACGGGCGCGCGGTCCTGCACTAGGACGCGGCAATATGGGAGCGAGGCGTTGCCTGCAGGCAGGACTTCAGGGGGGAGGGCGTGCTACGTGGGGACAGCCGGGAAGACTGGAAAGGAACAGGCGCCGGCGGAGTTGCCGGCGCCATGAGGACAGCGCTCAGCGCACGTCGAGCAGTTCGACGTCGAAGATCAGGTTGGCATTCGGCGGGATCGGACCTGCGCCCGAGCTTCCGTAACCCATGCTGGCGGGGATGATGAGGGTGCGCTTGCCGCCGACCTTCATGCCGGCCACGCCGGCATCCCAGCCGGGAATGACCTGGCCGCCGCCGAGGTGGAAGCTGAACGGCTCGCGTCCGCTCGAGGAGTCGAACTGGGCGCCGCGCTTCGATTCGGTATTCGGCTCGTACAGCCAGCCGGTGTAGTGGACGACCACGGTCGTACCGTCGGTCGCTTCCTTGCCGGTACCGGCCACGGTGTCGATCTTTTGCAGCGTCACGCTGTCGGCGGCCGCCGCGGGAGGGTTTTCGGCGCGCTTGCAGCCGGTGACGGCCAGCGTCATGCTCAAGCCAAGGATGCAGTAGGAGATCAGCTGTTTCAAGGTATTCTTTCGTAAAAGGGACAAGGGCGAAGGCAGCGGCAGTATACATGCGATCGCCCCACGGGAGAACGCATGCGCCTGTCGCAGGGACTTCGCGCCGTGGCCGCGCTCGAGGCGGCCAAGGGCATGGTGGTGCTGTTGACCGGCTTCGGCCTGTTCGCACTGCTGCACCGCGACGTCCAGCGCCTTGCCGAGCTGCTGTTGGCGCACGCGCACCTGAACCCCGCATCCCACACGCCCCGGGTGTTCGTCGAGCTGGCAGAGCGGCTGGACGATGCGCGCCTGCTGCAGCTTGCGGCGGCGGCCCTGGCGTATTCAGGCCTGCGCATGGTCGAGGCCTACGGCCTGTGGCATGGCCGCGCATGGGCGGAAGGCCTGGCGGCGGCCAGCGGCGCCATCTACCTGCCGTTCGAGCTGGACGAGCTGGCGCGCCGTCCCGGCCTGCTGAGCGCCGGCCTGCCGGCCGTTAACCTGGCCATTGTCACTTTCATGGTCTACAGTTTGAAGAGGCGCCGCGCAGCGCGCCGATCCGATTGACACGGCGTGGCCACGTACGGACCGCATATGGTATCGAACCAACCCGGATTCCTCTTTGCCACCGGCATCGAGAACAGCATCCCGACCATCGATGGCGGCCGGGTCCGCATGGACGAGATGGACAAATGCGGGCACTACCGCCATTGGCGGCGCGACTTCGACCTGGTGCAGGAAATCGGCATTCGCTTCCTGCGCTATGGCCCTCCCTTGCATACGACGCTGCTCGGTGCGCGCCGTTATGACTGGTCGTTCGCCGACGAGGTGTTCCCCGACCTGCGGCGCCGCGGCCTGGTGCCGATCGTCGACCTGTGTCATTTCGGCCTGCCCGATTTTCTGGGCGACTTCCAGAACCCGGACTTCCCCGCGGTCTTCGCCGACTATACGCGCGCCTTTGCCCAGCGCTATCCCTGGGCCCAGCTGTACACGCCGGTCAACGAGATGTCGATCTGCGCGCTGTTCTCCGCCCTGTACGGCTGGTGGAACGAGCAGATGCGCGACGACCGGGCCTTCGTCACCGCGCTCAAGCACATCGTGAAGGCCAACCTGCTGGCCATGCGCGCCATCCTCGAGGTGCGCCCGGATGCGCTGTTCGTCCAGAGCGAATCGACCGAGTACTTCCACGCCCGCTCGCCCGCCGCGATCGGCCCGGCCGAGACCAGGAACGCGCGCCGCTTCCTGTCGCTGGACCTGAACTACGGCCGCCGCGTCGACTCCACCATGTACGAGTACCTGCTCGACAACGGCATGACGCGCGACGAGTACCACTTCTTCCTGAACAACAACCTCAAGCACCACTGCATCATGGGGAACGATTACTACCAGACCAACGAGCACCATGTGTCGGCGGATGGCTCGACCATGGCGTCGGGGGAGATCTTCGGCTACGCGGTGATCACGCACCAGTACTACAACCGCTACCGCCTGCCGGTGATGCATACCGAGACCAATCTGTGCCAGGGAGCGTGCGGGGACGAGGCCGTGAAGTGGCTGCGCAAGGAGTGGGCCAACGTGCTGCGGGTACGTAACAACGGCGTGCCCCTGGTCGGCTTCACCTGGTACTCCCTGACCGACCAGGTCGACTGGGACACCGGCCTGCGCGAGAACAACGGCCACGTGAATGCCCTCGGCCTCGCCGACCTCGACCGCCAGTTGCGCCCGGTCGGGCTGGCCTACCGCGACCTGATCCGCGACTGGACCGAAGTGCTGCCCACCCAGAGCGTGTGCCTGCAGGTGCCGCTGGCGCTGGACAGCGACTACCCCGGATTCGACTTCGCGGCGCCGCACACGGCGCCGGCCGAGGCGGCGACCGGCGCACCCAGGAACACGGAATAGGAGGGCGTATGCGCTTCGACGGCAAGCTCGTTCTCGTCACCGGCGCCGCCGTCGGGCAGGTGCTGCGGCGCTTCGGGCGGCTCGACCACCGCGTTAGATCGCGGCCAGCGCCCGGCGCAGGTCGTCGCGCTGGTCCTCCAGGTGCTCGATGCCGACCGACAGGCGGATCAAGCCGTCGCCGATGCCCAGCTCGGCACGCTGCTCGGCCGGGATGCTGGCATGGGTCATCAGGGCAGGGTGCTCGATCAGGCTCTCGACGCCCCCCAGGCTCTCGGCCAGGGTGAACACCTCGCAGGCTTCCAGGAAGCGCCTGCTGCCGGCCAGGTCGGTGGCCAGGTCGATCGACACGATGCCTCCGAAGCCGTTCATCTGGCGCCGCGCCAGCGCGTGCTGCGGGTGCGATTCCAGGCCCGGATAGAATACCTTGCGTACCTTCGGCTCGTGCTCGAGCCACTGGGCCAGCGCCAGCGCGTTGGCGCTGCTGCGCTCCACCCGCAGGGCCAGGGTCTTGATCCCGCGCAGCACCAGGAAGCTGTCGAACGGACCCTGGATGGCGCCCACGGCGTTCTGGATGAAGCCGAGCCCCTCGGCCAGGGCCGCATGACGCTTCTCCCTGCCGACCACCGCCACGCCGCCGATCACGTCGGAGTGGCCGTTCATGTACTTGGTGGTCGAGTGCACCACGATGTCGAAGCCGAGTTCCAGCGGACGCTGGACAATCGGGCTGGCGAAGGTGTTGTCGCACACGGTGATGATGCCGCGCGCGCGGCACAGGGCCGCGATGGCCGCCAGGTCGGCCAGCTTGAGCATCGGGTTGGTCGGCGTCTCCACCCACACCAGCCTGGTTTCGGGCGTGAGCGCCTTGCCGAGCGCATCCGGATCGGTCAGGTCGGCGTAGGCGAAGCTGTGGCCTGCGCTCTTCCTGCGTACGCGCTCGAACAGGCGGAAGGTGCCGCCGTACATGTCGTCGCCGGCCACGATGTGCGAGTTCGCCGGCAGCAGTTCCAGCACCGCCGCGATCGCGGCCAGGCCGGAGGCGAAGGCGAAGGCCGCGCTGCCGCTTTCGATGTCGGCCACGCAGCGCTCCAGGGCCCAGCGCGTCGGGTTGTGCGAGCGGCCGTAGTCCAGGCCCTTGTGCACGCCCGGGCTCTCCTGGCGGAAGGTCGAAGTGGCGAAGATTGGCGGCATCACGGCGCCGGTAGCCGGCTCCGGCGCCTGGCCGCCGTGGATCACGCGGGTGGCAATGTGTTTTTTCTGGTCCGTCATGAAAGAGTCCTGCGAAGGTGGTTGAGCAGGTCGTAGCGCGTGACCAGGCCGTAGAAGCGCTCGCCGTCATGGATCACGGCGGTCAGCCCGCGGTCGAGGATCTCGCGCAGGTGGCCCATGCTGGCTGTGGGCAGCAGGGTCTGGAGCGAGGAGGTCATCGTGCTCGACACCGGCGCGCTGAAGTGCTTGGGTTCGGCGCTGACGTGCAGCAGCAGGTCGGACTCGTCGATCAGGCCGGCCAGCCGGCCCTTGTCGTCGATCACGGGCAGCTGCTGCAGGTCGGCGTTGCGCATGCGGTTGAAGGCGGTAAGCAGGGTGTCGGAGGGCGATACCGTGACCACTTCGCCCTCGTCGTAGCGGCGGCCGATCAGGTCGCGCAGGTCGCCCGTCCTGGAGCGCGTGATCAAGCCCTGGTCGACCATCCAGCCGTCGCTGTACACCTTGCTCAGGTAGCGGGTGCCGGTGTCGCACACGAATGTGACGACGCGTTTCGGACGGGTCTGCTCGCGGCAGTAGCGCAGGGCGGTGGCCAGCAGGGTGCCGGTGGACGAGCCGGCCAGGATGCCTTCCTGCTGCAGTAGCAGGCGCGCGGTGCCGAAGCTTTCCTCGTCGGGGATGGTGTAGGCCTTCTTCACCCGCGACAGGTCGGCGATGCCGGGGATAAAGTCTTCGCCGATGCCTTCGACCGCCCAGGAACCGGCATCAGTGCGCAGCACGCCCGTGTTGACGTAGTCGGCCAGGATCGAGCCCTGCGGGTCGGCCAGCACGAATTCCAGGTTGGGTTGGGCCTTCCTGAAATAGCGCGACAGGCCGGTGAGGGTGCCGGAGGAGCCGACCCCGACCACGATGGCATCGAGCTTGTGGTTGACCTGGTCCCAGATCTCGGGACCGGTCGTGGTTTCGTGGGCGCGCGGGTTGGCCGGGTTGTTGAACTGGTCGGCGAACCAGGCGCCGGGGATCTCCCTGGCCAGGCGCGCCGCAACATCCTGGTAGTACTCGGGATGGCCCTTGCCGACGTCGGAGCGGGTCAGGTGGATCTCGGCGCCGAGCGCCTTCAAGTGCAGGATCTTCTCGGCCGCCATCTTGTCGGGGACGACCAGCACCACGCGGTAGCCCTTGATGCGCGCCACCAGGGCCAGCCCCAGGCCGGTATTGCCGGCGGTGGCCTCGACCACGGTACCGCCCGGCGCCAAGTGCCCGTCGTGCTCGGCCTGCTCGATCATGGCGCGGCCGATGCGGTCCTTGATGGAGCCGCCGGGATTCTGGGATTCGAGTTTCAGGAACAGCTGGCAGGGACCGGTGTCGATCCGGGTCACTTCGATCAGGGGGGTATCACCGATCAGGGAAAACAAAGCCGCTTGCGACGCATGTTGCATAGTGCCTCCGTCAGGCCGGGCAGGGGCCCGGGCGGTGCGCCGCTTCATGGGCGGACGCTAGTCGAAGAGCTGGCGCTTGCTCGTATCAATGGGCGCCAGGCCATGTAAAAAAGTCATGATACGGCGATAATTTAACACGGTGTTGATCCAACGCGGGGTGGGGAATTTGTAGGGTGGGCGGCTTGTCCGCCCACGCGGTGATTGTTATCGGCTCCGTCTACGGGCGCGATGATCTTGCTGCAAACTATCACCGCGTGGGCGGGAGACCCGCCCACCCTACGGGTTCTCACTTCTCAAACGCCGCCACAGGGTCGTGCGGCTGATGCCCAGATGCTTCGCCGCCGCATCGCGCTGGCCGTTGAAGCGCGCCAGCACCGCCGCAATGCTTTCGGTATCGGCCTCCGGCGTGGGCGCAGGCACCGTCGCCGCCTTGTTTAGTTCAGGAGCAATCGACACCAGGAAACTCGGCGTCAAGGCCTGCAGCGGCTCCGCCGCCAGGAACAGCGCCAGCCGCTCCATCAGGTTGCGCAGCTCGCGCACGTTGCCGGGCCAGCCGTAGGCTTCCAGCACGGACGCGCAGGCCTGCATCTCGGCGTGCAGGTTCGGGTGCGGTCTGGCGTCCAGCGCCGCCAGCGCGTTCTTGAGCGACCACTCGCCAAGCGGCACGATATCCGCGACCCGTTCGCGCAGCGGCGGCAGGGCCAGGCGCAGCACCGCCAGCCGGTAGAACAGGTCGGCGCGGAAGCGTCCCTCGCGCACGCGCGTTTCCAGGTCGCAGTGGGTGGCGCTGATCACGCGCACCTCGATCGGCACCGGCCGCGTGCCGCCCACGCGCATCACTTCGCGCTCTTCCAGCACGCGCAGCAGGCGCGTCTGCAGGCCAAGCGGCATTTCGCCGATCTCGTCGAGGAAGAGGGTGCCGCCGTTGGCCGCCTCGAACAGGCCGGCGTGGCCGCCGCGGCGCGCGCCGGTAAAAGCGCCTTCCTCGTGGCCGAACAGTTCGGATTCCAGCAGCGATTCGGCGATCGCGCCGCAGTTCACTGCAACAAAAGGACGGTTGGCGGCGCGCGCCGGGCCCTCGCGGTGGATGGCCTGCGCCACCAGTTCCTTGCCGCTGCCGGTCTCGCCCTGGATCAGCACCGTGGCCGGCGAGCGCGCGTACAGCACCACGGTCTGGCGCAGGCGTTCCATCGCGTTCGATTCGCCGCGCAGGTCGTGCAGGCCGCGCCGTGCACGGCGCGTATCCGCGCCCGCGATGCGGCGTCCGCGGCTCGCTTCCAGGTGGGTCAAGCGCGCCATCTCGAGCGCGTCGTCGAAAGCCTGGCGGATCGAGGCGGCCGAGTACAGGAACACCCCGGTCAGGCCCGCTTCCTCGGCCAGGTCGGTAATCAACCCGGCGCCGACGATCACTTCGATGCCGGCCGCCTTCAGTTCGTTGATGGAGGCGCGCGCATCCTCTTCGGTCACGTAGGTGCGCTGCGCGATCGCGATGCCGAAGGTGTCGGCGAACTCGGCCAGTTCGCGCAGCGGCGCCTGGTAGGTGATGACGCCGATGCGGTTCGACACGCGGCGGGCGCGCGCCAGGGCCTGCATCACGTCGAAGCCGCTGGCCTTGGCCACCACCACCGGCACCGAGATCCTGCCCTTGAGGTAGGCGGCGTTCGAACCGGCGGCGATCACCACGTCGCAGCGCTCGGTCGCGAGGCGCTCGCGCAGCGTGCGCGCGGCTTCGTCGAAGCCGAGGTGGACCGGTTCGATCGTCGCCAGGTGATCGTACTCGAGGGTGATGTCGCGGAACAGGTCGGACAGGCGTGACACCGACACGGTCCAGATGACCGGCTTGTCGCCGCCGTCGCTGTGGCTGCGTGTGGATGGACTCATGCGGCAAGTGTAGCCGATTCCATGCGCCTGTCTTGAACTTGCAGGGCCGGCTGCTGTCAGTTACGCGTAAGCCAGCGTAAGAATGAGGTAAGGGCACGCCCGTAGGATGGGATCCAGCCCTGAATACCAGGCATCACCAGAATAGATAACAGGAGACACAAGTGGATCAAGACATCGTTCGGCGGGTCAAAGCCGACCCCAACTATCGCAAGCTGGTCACGAAGCGTTCGCGCTTCGGCTGGATCCTCACCTGGAGCATGATGGTCGTGTACTACGGCTTCACCCTGCTCTGCGCCTTCGACAAGGAATTCATGGGCAGCCGCATCGGCGACGGCGTCATGACCTGGGGCATTCCCCTGGGCCTGTTCGTGATCCTGTTCACCGTCGTGGTCACGGCCATCTACGTGCGCCGCGCCAACAGCGAGTACGACCAGCTGACCGACGCCATCAAGGCCAACGTGGCCGGCGGCAACGGCAGCGGCAGCGGAAAGAAGGTGGCGGCATGAAGGCCCTGAACCGTTCTTCCGTCGCAGCTGCGCTGCTGCTCGCCAGCGGCGCCGTCCTGGCCGCGCCCGACCTCGGCCAGGCCACCAAGCAGGCCACCAACTGGACCGCGATCAGCATGTTCGCGCTGTTCGTGGTGGCGACCCTGTTCATCACCAAGTGGGCCGCCGCCAAGACCCGCTCGGCATCCGACTTCTACACCGCCGGCGGCGGCATTTCCGGCTTCCAGAACGGCCTGGCGATCGCCGGCGACTTCATGTCGGCGGCAAGCTTCCTCGGCATTTCGGCCGCCGTGTTCCTGGACGGCTTCGACGGCCTGATCTACGCGATCGGCTTCCTGGTCGGCTGGCCGGTCATCACCTTCCTGATGGCCGAGCGCCTGCGCAACCTGGGCCGTTACACCTTCGCCGACGTGGCCGCCTACCGCTTCCACCAGAAGCCGATCCGCGTGTTCGCGGCTTCCGGCACCCTGGTGGTGGTGGCCTTCTACCTGATCGCGCAGATGGTCGGCGCCGGCCAGCTGATCAAGCTGCTGTTCGGCCTGGAATACTGGATCGCCGTTGTCATCGTCGGCGTGCTGATGATGGTCTACGTGCTGTTCGGCGGCATGACCGCGACCACCTGGGTGCAGATCATCAAGGCGGTGCTGCTGCTGTCGGGCGCTTCCTACATGGCCTTCGCGGTGCTGGCGCAGTACAACTTCAGCCCGGAACAGCTGTTCTCGGCCGCCACCGAGGTGCACGCCAAGGGCGATTCCATCATGGGCCCGGGCACCTTCCTGAAAGACCCGATCTCGGCGATCTCCTTCGGCATGGCGCTGATGTTCGGCACCGCCGGCCTGCCGCACATCCTGATGCGCTTCTTCACCGTCCCGAGCGCGAAAGAGGCGCGCAAGTCGGTGCTGTGGGCCACCACCTGGATCGGCTACTTCTACATCCTCACCTTCATCATCGGCTTCGGCGCGATCGTGCTGGTCGGTACCAACCCGGCCTTCAAGGATGCGGCCGGCAAGCTCCTGGGCGGCAACAACATGGCGGCGGTGCACCTGGCCAATGCCGTGGGCGGCGACATCTTCCTGGGCTTCATCTCGGCGGTGGCCTTCGCGACCATCCTGGCGGTGGTGGCCGGCCTGACCCTGTCGGGCGCCTCGGCGGTGTCGCACGACCTGTACGCCACCGTGTTCAAGAAGGGCAAGGCCAATAGCGCCGACGAACTGAAGGTCTCGAAGATCACCACCATCGCGCTGGGCGTGATCGCGGTGCTGCTCGGGATCGCCTTCGAGAAGCAGAACGTCGCCTTCATGGTGTCGCTGGCCTTCGCGATCGCGGCCTCGGCCAACTTCCCGGTGCTGTTCATGTCGGTGCTGTGGAAGGATTGCACCACCCGCGGCGCCACCGTGGGCGGCTTCCTGGGCCTGGCCACCGCGGTCGTGCTGACCCTGGTGTCGAAGTCGGTGTGGGTCGACGTGCTCGGCAACGCCACCGCGATCTTCCCCTACACCTCGCCGGCGATCTTCTCGATGGCGGTAGGCTTCTTCGGCATCTGGTTCTTCTCGGTGACCGACAAGAGCCCGCGCGCCGCGATCGACAAGGCCGGCTTCGAAGCGCAGGAAGTGCGTTCGGAAACCGGCATCGGTGCCGCGGCGGCAAGCGCACACTAAGCGCCTACGCCTGGACCAAACCCCGCTGCGGCGGGGTTTTTTTGTTGCTACAATGTTTCATTTGTGTTTCATGTTGCGTTTCGGTGAAACACATGAGCTGTCGAAGCTGCGCCAAGTCCTTGATCCATAAGGAATGTCGGACTGGCACGCCACTTGCATTGGCAGGTGGGTATTCGATCAACGCATCATTCGAAAGGTTTAAGCATGAGCCACCACTCCGCCGGCGCCGCGTTCCGCAAGGCCGTCCAGGAAGAATCCCCGCTGCAGGTCATCGGCGCCATCAATGCCAACCACGCGCTGCTGGCCAAGCGCGCCGGCTACCGCGCCATCTACCTGTCGGGCGGCGGCGTCGCTGCCGGCTCCCTGGGCCTGCCGGACCTCGGCATTTCTGGCCTGGAAGACGTCCTGATCGACGTGCGGCGCATCACCGACGTGTGCGACCTGCCGCTGCTGGTCGACATCGACACCGGTTTCGGCGCCTCGGCCTTCAACGTCGCGCGCACCGTGCGCTCGCTCATCAAGGCCGGCGCCGCCGCCTGCCACATCGAAGACCAGGTCGGCGCCAAGCGCTGCGGTCACCGTCCGGGCAAGGAAATCGTCAGCAAGGACGAGATGGTCGACCGCGTCAAGGCCGCCGCCGACGCGCGTACCGATGAGGACTTCGTGATCATGGCGCGCACCGATGCGCTGGCCGTGGAAGGCCTGGACGCCGCCATCGAGCGCGCTATTGCCTGCGTGGAAGCCGGCGCCGACATGATCTTCCCCGAAGCCATGACCAGCCTGGAGATGTATAAACAGTTCGCCGATGCCGTGAAGGTGCCGGTGCTGGCCAACATCACCGAGTTCGGCGCGACCCCGCTGTTCACGCTGGACGAACTGCGCAGCGCGAACGTGAGCATCGCCCTGTACCCGCTGTCGGCTTTCCGCGCCATGAACAAGGCGGCCGAGAACGTCTACAACGCGATCCGCCGCGACGGCACCCAGCAGAACGTGCTCGACACGATGCAGACCCGCGCCGAACTGTACGACCGCATCGACTACCACAGCTACGAACAGAAACTGGACGCGCTGTTCGCCCAGAAGAAGACCAAATAATTCAGCTTCAGGAGATTCCACGCATGAGCACCCAGAACAACGAGACCCCAACGTTCAAGCCGAAGAAATCGGTGGCCCTGTCCGGCGTCGCCGCCGGCAATACCGCGCTGTGCTCGGTCGGCAAGACCGGTAACGACCTCCACTACCGAGGCTACGACATCCTGGACGTCGCTACCACCTGCGAATTCGAAGAGATCGCCTACCTGCTGGTGCACGGCAAGCTGCCGACGAGCGCCGAACTGAAGGGCTACAAGGCCAAGTTGAAATCGCTGCGCGGCCTGCCGCAGGCGGTCAAAAGCGCGCTGGAAGCGCTGCCGGCCGGCGCCCACCCGATGGACGTGATGCGTACCGGCGTGTCGGTGCTGGGCTGCACCCTGCCGGAAAAGGACGACCACAACGTCCCGGGCGCGCGCGACATCGCCGACCGCCTGATGGCCTCCTTCGGCTCGATGCTGCTGTACTGGTACCACTTCAGCCATAGCGGCAAGCGCATCGACGTGGAAACCGACGACGATTCGATCGGCGGCCACTTCCTGCACCTGCTGCACGGCGAGAAGCCGCGCGAATCCTGGGTGCGCGCGATGCACACCTCGCTGATCCTGTACGCCGAGCACGAGTTCAACGCCTCGACCTTCACCTCGCGCGTGATCGCCGGCACCGGCTCCGACATCCACTCGGCCATCACCGGCGCAATCGGCGCCCTGCGCGGTCCGAAGCACGGCGGCGCCAACGAAGTCGCGCTGGAAATCCAGAAGCGCTACGAGAACGCCGACGAGGCCGAAGCCGACATCCGCAACCGCGTGGCCAACAAGGAAGTCGTGATCGGCTTCGGCCACCCGGTGTACACCATCAGCGACCCGCGCAACGTGGTGATCAAGGAAGTGGCGCGCACCCTGTCGCAGGAAGCCGGCTCGATGAAGATGTTCGACATCGCCGAGCGCCTGGAATCGGTGATGTGGGAGGTCAAGAAGATGTTCCCGAACCTGGACTGGTTCTCGGCCGTCTCGTACCACATGATGGGCGTGCCGACCGCCATGTTCACGCCGCTGTTCGTCATCTCGCGCACCTCCGGCTGGGCTGCGCACATCATCGAGCAGCGCATCGACAACAAGATCATCCGCCCGAGCGCGAACTACGTGGGTCCGGAAGACCTGCAGTTCGTGCCGATTGGGGATCGTAAATAAGACAGTACCGTTAGCCCGGAGACCGTCGTACCGGCGAAGGCCGGTACCCAAGTTTTGCTTGAGCGGCCTGCACACAAAATTGGATTCCGGCCTACGCCGGAATGACGGCTCGAAGGCTGGCTAAACAAACAGGCTATATCGAGCTTCATCATGATGAACACCAACCACCGCAAACCCCTCCCGGGCACCTCGCTGGACTACTTCGACACGCGCGCCGCGGTCGAGGCCATCCAGCCCGGCGCCTACGACACGCTGCCCTACACCTCGCGCGTGCTGGCCGAGAACCTGGTCCGCCGCTGCGACCCGGCCAGCATGCTAGATGCCCTCAAGCAGATCATCGAACGCAAGCGCGACCTCGACTTCCCGTGGTTCCCGGCGCGCGTGGTCTGCCACGACATCCTGGGCCAGACCGCGCTGGTCGACCTGGCCGGCCTGCGCGACGCCATCGCGGAGCAGGGCGGCGACCCCGCCATGGTCAACCCGGTGGTCCCGACCCAGCTGGTGGTCGACCACTCGCTGGCCGTGGAATGCGGCGGCTTCGACCCGGACGCCTTCGCCAAGAACCGCGCCATCGAGGACCGCCGCAACGAAGACCGCTTCCACTTCATCGAGTGGACCAAGAAGGCCTTCCAGAACGTCGACGTGATCCCGCCGGGTAACGGCATCCTGCACCAGATCAACCTCGAGCGCATGTCGCCGGTGATCCAGAGCGAAGCCGGCGTGGCCTATCCGGACACCCTGGTCGGCACCGACTCGCACACCCCGATGGTCGACGCCCTGGGCGTGATCGCGATCGGCGTGGGCGGCCTGGAAGCCGAAAGCGTCATGCTGGGCCGCGCCTCGTACATGCGCCTGCCGGACATCGTCGGCGTCGAGCTGACCGGCAAGCCCCAGCCCGGCATCACCGCCACCGACATCGTGCTGGCGCTGACCGAGTTCCTGCGCAAGTCGAAAGTGGTCTCGGCCTACCTCGAGTTCTATGGCGAAGGCGCATCCAGCCTGACCCTGGGCGACCGCGCCACCATCTCGAACATGGCGCCGGAATTCGGCGCCACCGCCGCGATGTTCTACATCGACGAGCAGACCATCAAGTACCTGCGCCTGACCGGCCGCGAGGAAGAGACCGTGCAGCTGGTCGAGGCCTACGCCAAGGAAGCCGGCCTGTGGGCCAACAGCCTCGAGACCGCCCAGTACGAGCGCGTGCTGTCCTTCGATTTGTCGTCCGTGGTGCGCAATATCGCCGGTCCGTCGAACCCGCACAAGCGCGTGCCGACCTCGGAACTGGCCGAGCGCGGCATCGCCGCCAAGGTCGAGAATGAACCGGGCCTGATGCCGGACGGCGCCGTGATCATCGCGGCGATCACCAGCTGCACCAACACCAACAACCCGCGCAACATGATCGCGGCCGGCCTGATCGCCCGCAACGCCAACCGCGCAGGTCTTACCCGCAAGCCCTGGGTCAAGAGTTCGCTGGCGCCGGGCTCCAAGGCCGTGGCCCTGTACCTGGAAGAAGCCGGCCTGATGCCGGAGCTGGAAAAGCTGGGCTTCGGCGTGGTCGCCTTTGCCTGCACCACCTGCAACGGCATGAGCGGCGCGCTGGATCCGACCATCCAGCAGGAGATCATCGAACGCGACCTGTATGCGACCGCCGTCCTGTCGGGCAACCGCAACTTCGACGGCCGCATCCACCCCTACGCCAAGCAGGCCTTCCTGGCTTCGCCGGCGCTGGTGGTGGCCTATGCGATCGCCGGCAGCATCCGCTTCGACATCGAGAAGGACGTGCTGGGCGTGGACGCTTCCGGCAAAGAGGTCCGCCTGGCCGATCTGTGGCCGTCGGACGAAGAGATCGACGCCGTGGTGGCGCAGGCCGTCAAGCCGGAGCAGTTCCGCAAGGTCTACACGCCGATGTTCGCGCGCGTCGTGGACGACGGCGAAAAGGTGAGCCCGCTGTACGACTGGCGCCCGCAGAGCACCTACATCCGCCGTCCGCCCTACTGGGAAGGCGCATTGGCCGGCGAGCGCACGCTTTCTGGCATGCGTCCGCTGGCGGTCCTGGGCGACAACATCACCACCGACCACCTGTCGCCGTCGAACGCGATCCTGCTGGATTCGGCTGCCGGCGAATACCTGGCGAAGATGGGCCTGCCGGAAGAAGACTTCAATTCCTACGCCACCCACCGCGGCGACCACCTGACCGCGCAGCGCGCCACCTTCGCCAACCCGACGCTGAAGAACGAGATGGTCCGTGACGAGATGGGCAACGTGAAAGCCGGTTCGCTGGCGCGCATCGAGCCGGAAGGCACCGTGACGCGTATGTGGGAAGCGATCGAGACCTACATGGAGCGCAAGCAGCCCCTGATCGTGATTGCCGGCGCCGACTACGGCCAGGGCTCGTCGCGCGACTGGGCGGCCAAGGGCGTGCGCCTGGCGGGCGTGGAAGCGATCGCGGCCGAAGGCTTCGAGCGCATCCACCGCACCAACCTGGTCGGCATGGGCGTGCTGCCGCTCGAATTCAAGCCGGGCGTGAACCGCCTGACGCTCGGCATCGACGGTACCGAGACCTTCGACGTGCTAGGTGCGCGTACCCCGCGCACCGACCTGACCTTGGTAATCCACCGCAATAACGGCGAGCGCGTCGAGGTCCCGGTGACCTGCCGCCTCGACACCGCCGAGGAAGTGGCGATCTACGAGGCAGGGGGCGTGCTGCAGCGCTTCGCGCAAGACTTCCTGGAATCGTCGGCTCCCAAAGCTGCCGCGTAATCGCTAGCGTGATTTGACCGCGTGGGCGGGGGACCCGCCCACCCTACGAACATCGATGACCGTAGGGTGGGCGGGTTTCCCGCCCACGCGTCCAACCAGCGTTTGAATCGCCACAAAAAAGGATTCATATGGCACACCCCCCCCAAATCAAGATCCCCGCCACCTACATGCGTGGCGGCACCAGCAAAGGCGTGTTCTTCCGCCTGCAAGACCTCCCGGAGGCCGCGCGCGTGCCCGGCCCGGCCCGCGACGCGCTGCTGTTGCGCGTGATCGGCAGCCCCGACCCCTACGGCAAGCAGATCGACGGCATGGGCGGCGCCACCTCCAGCACCAGCAAGGCCGTGATCGTCGCCAAGAGCGACAAGGCCGACCATGACGTCGACTACCTGTTCGGCCAGGTCTCGATCGACAAGCCTTTTGTGGACTGGAGCGGCAACTGCGGCAACCTGTCCTCGGCGGTCGGCTCGTTCGCCATCGCCAGCGGCCTGGTTGACCCGGAACGCGTGCCGCAGGACGGCATGGCGCTAGTTCGCATCTGGCAGGCCAACATCGGCAAGACCATCATCGCCCACGTCCCGGTAAGCATGGGCGAGGTGCAGGAAACCGGCGACTTCGAACTCGACGGCGTGACCTTCCCGGCGGCCGAGGTGCAACTGGAGTTCCTCGACCCGGCGGCCGAGGAGGAGGGCGCCGGCGGGTCGATGTTCCCGACCGGGAACCTGGTCGACGAGCTGGACGTCCCGGGTGTCGGACGGCTGCAGGCGACCATGATCAACGCCGGCATCCCGACCATCTTCGTCAACGCCGAAGCGATCGGCTACACCGGCACCGAGCTGCAGGAGGCCATCAACGGCGACCCGCGCGCGCTGGCCATGTTCGAGACCATCCGTGCCCACGGCGCCATGCGCATGGGGCTGATCGACAGCATCGAGGAAGCGGCCAAGCGCCAGCACACGCCCAAGGTGGCCTTCGTGGCGAAACCGGCGAACTACGTCTCCTCGAGCGGTAAGCAAGTGAACGCGGGCGACGTCGACCTCCTGGTGCGCGCGCTCTCGATGGGCAAGCTGCACCACGCGATGATGGGCACGGCCGCGGTGGCCATCGGCACCGCCGCCGCGATCCCCGGCACCCTGGTCAACCTGGCGGCCGGTGGCGGCGAGCGCAGCGCGGTGCGCTTCGGCCATCCGTCCGGGACCCTGCGGGTGGGGGCGGAGGCAGTGCAATCGGAGGGCGAATGGAGCGTCGCCAAAGCGATCATGAGCCGCAGCGCGCGCGTGCTGATGCAAGGCTGGGTGCGTGTTCCGGGCGATTATTTCGAAGAAGCTTGAAGTAACTCGCCTGCATGATTGATGGGCCGTAACAACACGGCCCATCTTTTGTGTCTCTTAGTTTTGGAACAAGAAGGCTTTGTGGTTTATGATTTCTAAATGGCAAGTTAGCCGAGAGACAATCACGAACCATGGACCGACACTCCGGCGAGCTCCAGCTCGCAGCAGGCGACGCCCCTGCTGACCAGGCCCTGCCGCCTGACGCCCGCGATCTCGAACACGAGATGCTGCGCATCGCCCTGCGCGACCAGCACGCCATCCTGGAAAACGCGCCGGTCGGCATCGTCTTCACGCTGCCCAGCCAGTTCAAGTCCTGCAATCCGCGCATCTGCGAGATGCTCGACTATTCCTACTCCGACATGTGCGGCCTGCGTCCGGCCGACATCTTCCTCACGCCCGACGATTACCAGGCGCTGGTGGCGGAAGCCTATCCGGTGCTGGCCGCCGGCGGCCTGTACGAAAAGGGCGAGCAAGCCTTCCGCCGGCGCGACGGCTCGATCATGTGGGCGCGCCTGCGCGGCCGCGCGGTCGACCCCGGGGCGCGCGAGGCCGGCACCATCTGGATCGCCGAGGACGTGACCGAGGTGCGCCAGACGCTGTTCGAGGTGCAGGCGATCATGCAGAACGCCACGATCGGCATCATGTACACGCGCAACCGCATCATCCAGCGCTACAACCCGGCTTTCGCCAGGATGTTCGGCTACCGCGACGGCGAGGCGCTGGGCCGCTCGACCCGCATCGTCTACCCGGACGACCAGTCCTGGCACGACTTCGGCGCGACCGCCTACCCGCAGCTGGCGCGCGGCATTCCCTACCGCGCCGAGACCGAAATGGTGCGCAAGGACGGCTCGCGCATCTGGGGCCAGCTCAACGGCTACCTGTTCAATCCGGAAGACCCGGGACTGGGTACGATCTGGCTGTTCGAGGACCGCACCCGCGAGCGTCACGACGAGATCCAGCTGCGCAATGCCCTGATGGAGAACCGCGCCATCCTCGACAACGCAGTGCTGGGCATCGCGGTGGTCGAGGACGGCGTCACCCTGCATTGCAACAGCAAGATGGAAGAGCTGTTCGGCAGCCCCGCCGGCGGCATGGACGGCACCCCGGTGCGCGCCCTGTACCCGGACGAGGCCAGCTGGAAGCTGGCGCGCCTCGACACCGCGCGCAGCTTCGGCGCAGGGCAGGTGCACACGGCGGAATACCTGATGGCGCGGCGCGACGGCACGCCGTTCTGGGCGCGCCTGTCGGGCCGCCTGTTCGATGCCGACCAGAAGAGCGGGCGCAGCGTCTGGCTGATCGACGACGTCACCGCGCGGCGCGAGGCGGCCGATGCGATCCGGCGCGCGCGCGACGAGCTCGAGATCCGGGTGGCGGAGCGCACCGCCGAACTGGCCGGGGCCAACGCCTTGCTGCAGGAAGAAATCGCCGAACGGCGCCAGGCCGAGGCGCGGGTGCACCACATGGCCTACCACGACAGCCTGACCGGCCTGCCGAACCGCGCGCTGCTGTCCGACCGGCTCGAGTGCGCGCTGCGCGCTGCCCAGCGCAATGGCCGCAAGCTGGCCGTGATGTTCCTCGACCTCGACCGCTTCAAGACCATCAACGACTCGCTCGGCCACGCCACCGGCGACCAGCTGCTGCGCGAGGCCGCGCGGCGCCTGGGCACGGCGGTGCGCGACAGCGACACCGTGGCGCGCCTGGGCGGCGACGAGTTCGTGGTGCTGCTGCCGGAGGTCGGCGGCGCGCGCGAGTGCGCCCAGGTGGCCGACAAGATCATCGACCTGCTGGCCACTCCGTACCCGTTCGAGGGCCGCAGCCTGCACATCACGCCCTCGATCGGCATCTGCCTGTGCCCCGACGACGGCAAGGACGTCGACACCCTGATGCGCCATGCCGACGCGGCGATGTACCACGCCAAGGCGGCCGGCCGCAACAATTACCAGTTCTTCGACCAGCGCATGAACCAGGCGGCGACGCGGCGCTTCGAGCTGGAATCGCAGCTGCGCGGGGCGCTCGCGCGCGAGGAATTCGAGCTGCACTACCAGCCCATCGTCGACACCGGCACGCGGCGCCTGCACGCGCTGGAAGTGCTGCTGCGCTGGCGCCGCGACGGAGAGAATGTAGTGGGGCCGGACGAATTCATCCCGATCCTGGAAGAGAACGGAATGATCGTGCCGGTGGGGGAGTGGGTGGTCCAGAGCGCCTGCGAGCAGTGCATCGCCTGGCAGCGCCAGGGCTTGCTTGCGGTGCCGCTGGCGATCAACCTGTCGGCGCGCCAGTTCATGCACGACGCTCTGGTGTCCTCGATCCGCCGCATCGTCGGCGAGACCGGCATCGACCCGGCGCTGGTCGAATTCGAACTGACGGAGACCGCGCTGATGCAGCATGGCGGGCAGACGCTCGACATCCTCCGCCAGATCAACGGCATGGGCATGCGCCTGTCGATCGACGATTTCGGCACCGGCTATTCGAGCCTGGCCTACCTGAAGCGCTTCCCGGTCCGCAAGATCAAGATCGACCGCGCCTTCGTGCGCGAGCTCGAAGCCAGTGCGGAAGACCGCGCCATCGTGGCGGCGGTGATGGCGCTGGCCAACAGCCTGGGGCTGTCGGTGGTGGCCGAAGGCGTCGAGACGGAAGGGCAGGTCGCGCTGCTGGCTGGCTACGGCTGCCAGTTCGCGCAGGGCTACCTGTTCGCGCGGCCGCTGCCGGCCCTGGAGGCGGCGCGGCTGCTGGACGCTTCAGTCGCCTAGGGTCGCCACGACTGGGGCATGGTCCGACGGCTGCTCCCACTTGCGCGTCTCGCGGTCGATGTGGCAGGCGGTGCAGCGTTTCGCGAGTGCCTCGGTGAGCAGGATATGGTCGATGCGCAGCCCGCGGTTGCGGCGGAAGGCCAGGTTGCGGTAGTCCCACCAGCTGTACTGCTTCTCCGGCTGCTCGAACAGGCGGAAGGCATCCGTCAAGCCGAGCGCCATGAATTCCTGCAGCGCCGCGCGTTCCGGCGGGGTGAAGTGGATGTGGTTTTCCCATTCGCTCGGATCGTGCACGTCACGCGCTTCCGGGGCGATGTTGTAGTCGCCCAGCACGGCCAGCTCTGGAAACCTGCGCATTTCCTCGGCCACCCAGGTGCGCAGGCCGTCCAGCCAGGCCATCTTGTAGGCAAATTTGTCGCTGCCGATTTCCTGTCCGTTCACCACATAAGCGCAGATGATGCGCATGCCGGCGATAGTCGCGGCGATCAGGCGCTGCTGCTCGTCCTCGAAATGGGGATTGCCCTTCTGGACGTCCTCGATCGGATGCTTCGACAGGATCGCCACGCCGTTATAGGTTTTCTGGCCGGCAAAAACGACCTGGTAGCCGGCGGCATTGATCTCGGCCAGCGGGAATTTATCGTCGGTGAGCTTGGTTTCCTGGATGCACAGGACGTCGACCGGATTGGCTTCCAGCCAGGTGAGCAGGTGCTGGAGGCGGACTTTCAGCGAATTGACATTCCAGGTGGCGATCTTCATGGGCATGGGGACGGGTGGCAAAGGCGGCATGATAACCGCTTCCAGGATCAGCGGATAGCCAAGGGCTTTATCCCGGCAATGCAATCCAATCCCCGATTTATTCTGGGTGAATCATTGCCAATGATATGACAGTTGTATTTATGCTAGTCACACAGCAATTGTTATTAAAGAGCCACTAACATTGTGTGCCATACAAGGGTCTATGCTAGAATAACTTAATAGAATAATAAAGAAGTTGGCAAATTTATGCTGTGCGGGCTGTAAAAACGTTCGCAAAAGAATTAAACTAGCGCCAAAGCATTTAACACTGTTTCTGTGTGGAATATAATAATTGCGTTAGGGCAACTAACGCTGTACTATTTGCACACCTGGAAACAAGTTCGGTTGCTGCATGCACGCTCAATCGTGCGGACATGTTAGCAAGGTGCAAAATGGTACTATTCGAAACCTTGTTTTTTCGATAGCAAATGAACCCGAACGCCGATTTACAAAGGACTGAAATGCGCAATGCATTCGAAGCGTGGGCCCAACGCGAAGGCCACATTACGCGCCGCCGCGAAGACAAGCCCGAGGAATACCTCGTCTATGAAACCCAGCGCCGCTGGGTGATCTGGCAGGCTGCCCTGACGCACGGCGCCAAGGCTGCGGCCGAGGCGCCGTCGAAGTTCGCCAAGGAAGGCGAGCAAAAGCCTGCGGTCACGCAGGACGAAGCCGCGGTGCGCAACCGCGTGCTCAACGAAGTGCTCGACGCCTTCAGCGAGCTGGATGAAGCCGCCGGCATGGAAGGCGTGCTGAAGGTCATCCAGGGCCTCAAGAAGAAGCAGAAGACGCTGGAAGAGACCAAGGCCTGAATTGGCGGCGGCACGGCGCTACCGCCATTACAAGGGCGGCATCTACGAGCTGGTCTGTGAAGCCGTCATGGAAGCGGACCACACGCCCGTGATGGTCTACCGCGGCCAGGACGGCGCCGTCTGGGTGCGTCCGCGCGCCGCCTTCTTCGAGACCGTCAGCGTCGAGGGCGTGGCCGTGCCGCGCTTTTCCGTCATCGGGGACGAATAGCGTCCTGCCCTTCAGGATACGCTCTTGCCTGCCGTTAAAGGGGCATACAGTATTTCTGGCAGGCCCCCATGTCGCGTTTTTCCCGCTTTTCGCTCCCATTCCTGTTCGCACCGCTCGTCCTGGGCGGCTGTGCGACCGTGTCCGATGCGCCCCTGCAGCAGCAGGTCGAACTGCACGCCGTGCTCGATTACCAGGAAGTCGGCGGGGTGGGCTGCCTTCTGAGCAATAACCTCGGGCGCTGGTTCGTGGTGGCGCCCGGCCGCGTCACCATCTCACGCAGCGCCGAACCCCTGGTCGTCAGCTGCAAGAAGGCGGGCCTGGGGATGGGGCAGGAAGCATTCGGATCGCGCCCCGATGCGATGAGTCTGATGGGCAATGTGGTGATCAGTGCCGGCATGGGATTCGCGGTGGACAAGTATTCGGGCGCCAGCTGGTCGTATCCCGCCAACCTGACCGTGTTGATGACACCGGCGAAGCCGCCCGAGGAATTGGCGGCGGCCGAGCGGGTCCAGAGCGCCGTTTTTTAAGGTATAAAATGCAACAGCCCCGCATGCGGGGCTGTTTTTCTTGGTGAAATAATATTTCACACTGGCTCCCTGATGAAAGAATATTTCATCGGGCGCCCTGCGTTTTACACGCGGTTCATCAGGAAGGTGGTCAGCAGCGGCACCGGACGGCCGGTCGCGCCCTTGTTCGCACCCGACTTCCAGGCGGTGCCGGCGATGTCCAGGTGGGCCCAGGTGTACTTGCGGGTGAAGTTCTCCAGGAAGCAGGCCGCCGTGATCGAGGCGGCGCCCGGGGTGCCGATGTTGGCCAGGTCGGCGAAGTTCGACTTCAGCTGCTCGTTGTAGTTCTCGCCCAGCGGGAAGCGCCATGCCACGTCGCCGGCCTGCTTGCCGGCGTCCAGCAGTTCCTGGGCCAGCGCGTCGTGCGCGTCGTCGTGGCGGGTGAACAGGCCACTGGTGTGGTGGCCCAGGGCCACGATGCAGGCGCCGGTCAGCGTCGCGACGTCGACCACGGCGGCCGGCTTGAAGCGCTCGGCGTAGGTGAGGGCGTCGCACAGGATCAGGCGGCCTTCGGCGTCGGTGTTCAGGATCTCGATGGTGAGGCCGTTCATCGAGGTCACGATGTCGCCCGGCTTGCTGGCGCGGCCCGACGGCATGTTTTCGCAGGCCGCCACGATGCCGATCACGTTCAGCTTGAGATTCATCTCGCCGATCGCGCGGAAGGTGCCCAGCACCGAGCCGGCGCCGCACATGTCGTACTTCATCTCGTCCATGCCGGGGCCCGGCTTGAGCGAGATGCCGCCGGTGTCGAAGGTAATGCCCTTGCCGACCAGCACGGTCGGTGCATCCTTCTTGTTGCCGCCCATGTGCTTGAGCACGATGAACTTCGGCGCTTCGTCGCTGCCCTTGGCCACCGACAGGAAGCTGCCCATCTTCAGCGCCTCGAGCTGCTTGCGCTCCAGGACTTCGATCTCGAAGCCATACTGGTCCGCCAACGAGCGTGCGGTATTCGCCAGGTAGGTTGGAGTGCAGACGTTCGGCGACAGGTTGCCCAGTTCCTTGGTCAGGGCCATGCCGTTCGAGATGGCGACGGCCTGGGCCAGGGTGCCCTTGAGCTGGGTGGCGGCGTTGGCGGCGTCGGCGGCGATGACGATCTTGCGCACGCCTGCCAGGGCCGGATCCTTCTTGCTCTTCTGGGTATCAGTTCTGTGCTCGGTCTCATTGGCGGCGATCACCAGTGCACGCACCGCCCAGTTGACGTCACGGTCTTTCACATCCGCCAGCGGGAATGCGATAATGGCATCCTGGCTGCCCAGGGTGGCGAACACCTTCAGGGCCGCGCCGATCGCGGTGCTGTAGTTCTTTTCGCTCAAGGCATCGGCCGTGCCCATGCCCACCAGCAGCACGCGTGCCGCGCCGACGCCCTTCACGCCGCGCAGCAGCAGGGTCGAACCGGCCTTGCCGCTGATGTCGCCGGACTTGAGCGCAGCGGTGATGTCGCCGCCGGCATCCAGGGCCTTGGCAGCCTGCGACAGGGTCTTGTTTTCGAACACGGCAACCGCCACCACGCCGGCTTTCGCGGCGGCCAGGGTGGTCTTGGTGTCGAATGCTTTTATGCTAAAGTCCATTTTTGGTTCTCCGGTTTGATTTCGCGGCGCATTTGCAAACTCATGTGCCTAACCTGCAATTATAGCTATTATTGAATGATCTTTCGACGCGCCCTGCAACGTGAATTGGCCAGTTCGGCCGGCGCCACCTTTACGGTGCTGTTCACGATCCTTGTCACCTGGACGCTCATCAAAGTCCTCGGCACGGCCGCCGGCGGCAAGGTCGATCCAAGCGATGTCCTGGCCCTCATCGGTTTCGCCATCCTCAATTACCTTCCCACCATCCTGACCCTCACCGTCTTCATTTCGGTGCTGGCGGCGGTCACGCGCAGCTACCGCGATTCCGAGATGGTCGTCTGGTTCGCGTCCGGCACCTCGCTGATGCGCTGGATCCGCCCCGTGCTCACCTTCGGCCTGCCGATCGTGGCCGTGGTGGCCGCGCTGTCGCTGGTGGCGGCGCCATGGGCCGCGCTGAAGCGCGCCGAGTTCGTGGAGCGCTTCCAGAAGCGCGAAGACCTCAAGCGCGTGGCGCCCGGCCAGTTCCGCGAATCCTCGTCCGCCGACCGCGTGTTCTTCGTCGAACGCTCCACCACCGGCGCCACCGTGGTGCAGAACGTGTTCGTCAATTCGCAGGACAAGAACGGCAATACCTCGGTCGTCGTCGCCAAGGAAGGCGTGATCGAGTCGGATTCCAAGGGCGGCCAGTACCTGGTGCTGAGCAATGGCCGGCGCTATTCCGGCACCCCGGGGCAGGCCGACTTCCAGTCGATGGAGTTCGACCGCTACAAGATGCGCGTCGCCACCCGGGTGCCGGTGCTCGGCACCGACACGCCCACCAACGCCTTGCCCACCGCGGTGCTGCTGCAGGTCGAGAACCAGTACACCCGCGCCGAGCTGCTGGCGCGCATCTCGGCGCCGGTCATCTGCCTGGTGCTGATGCTGCTGGCGATCCCGCTCGGCTTCGTCAACCCGCGCGCCGGCAGTTCGGCCAACATGATCCTGGCGCTGCTGATTTTCTTCACTTACCTGAACCTGAACAAGATGATGGAGAAGAGCGTCCAGCGCGGCAGGCTCGAGTTCGACATGGCCTGGTGGCCGCTGCACCTGGCCGCCGCGCTCACGGTGGCGGTGCTGTTCGCCTGGCGCCTGAACGTCAACCACCGCTGGCATCCGCTGGCGCTGCTGGGCGCCTGGAAGCGGCGCCGACGCGGGCAGGGCAAGGCCCCGGCTCCCCAGCCGCTGGCGAAGGCGGAGGCCGAATGAGCATCCTGCAACGCTATTTCGCGGTCAACATCCTGCAGGCGGTCGCCTTCGTCGCGGTCGCCTTCCTCGCCCTGATCTCCTTCATGGACCTGACCGCCGAGCTGCCTTCGGTGGGCAAGGGCGGCTACGAATTCGAGCATGCGGTGATGTACGTGCTGCTGCTGGTGCCGGGCAACGTCTACCAGGTGATGCCGGTGGCGGCCCTGATCGGCACCATCTACACGATGGCGCAGTTCGCCTCGAGCTCCGAGTTCACCATCATGCGCGCCTCCTCGATGTCGACGCGCATGGCGGGCTGGATGCTGTTCAAGGTCGGCCTCGTGCTGGTGCTGATCACCTTCATCTTCGGCGAACTGATCACGCCGCGCACGGCGCCGATGGCCGAGCGCGTGCGCCTGGCGGCGAAGGGCTCGACCATGTCGGCCGAGTTCCGCTCGGGCATGTGGACCAAGGACAGCATCCATGCCGAGGGCGTCAAGGGCCCGGTGATCGGCACGCGCTTCTTCAATGTGCGCCAGGTCCGTTCCGACGGCCAGCTGGTCGACGTGCGCCTGTACGAATTCGACGCCAACATGCGCATGCGCGCCCTGATCACCGCCAGCAGCGGCAGCTACCGCGGCAACAATACCTGGCGCCTGCTTGGTGTCACCGAGACCATGTTCTCCAACAGCCGCGTGCTGCCGGCGCCGGGCACGCCGGTGCCGCAGGGGCAGTCGATTGCCGCCACCTTCGGCCAGGACACCTCCGCCGTCGCCACCCGCAAGCTCGACAGCCTCGACCTGGCCTCGGAGATCACCCCCAAGATCCTGTCGGTGTCGCGTTCCGACCCCGAGCGCATGTCGGCCAACGAACTGGCCGTCTATACGCGCCACCTGGCGGAAAACCGCCAGGAGACCGGTCGCTTCAAGGTGGCGTTCTGGAAGAAGCTCATCGATCCGCTGTCGATCCTGGTGCTGATGGCGCTGGCGCTGCCCTTCGCCTACTTGCACACGCGCAGCGGCGGCGTGAGCCTCAAGATCTTTGTCGGCATCATGATCGGCGTCGGCTTCCTGCTGCTGAACGCCTTGTTCTCGAACCTGGGCGTCCTGACCGCGCTGCCGGCCTTCTTCACGGCGGCCGCACCGAGCCTGCTGTTCCTGCTGTTGGCGATCGGCGCCCTGATGTGGGTGGAAAGACACTGATGAAACGCGCACTCGTCCTGTTTGCACATGGCGCGCGTGCCCAATCCTGGGCCGCGCCTTTCGAGCGCCTGCGCGAGCAGTCGCAGAGCAGGCTGCCCGACGTGCCCGTGCGCCTGGCCTTCCTCGAACTGATGGACCCGCGCCTGCCCGCCGCCGTCGATGCGCTGGTGGACGAGGGCGTCGACGAGATCACGGTGGTGCCAGTGTTCCTGGGCCAGGGCGGCCACCTGCTGCGCGACCTGCCGCAGCTGGCGGATGCCATCCGCGCCGCGCATCCGGGCCTGCGCCTGGAAGTGGCCGGTGCGATCGGCGAAGACCCGCAGGTGCAGGCGGCCATGACCGACTATTGCATCCGCGCGCTGGGGTAAAGTATTTTTGTCGTCCTGTCCAGTTTCGTGCTGGCAAAGCACTAACAGGCTTGGCAAAGCGGGCAATATTACGTTGGATTTCCGCCATATTGCCGCACAGAATTTAATTTCCTTCTTTAAATACTCGTTTCCGTAGGGCATCATCGTTTCTGTTCAGTGCCGCGCACGCCCGCGCGGCCAGCTTTCAGAAACCTGCCGCCCATGAGCACCGATACCGCCGATTACGCCCCAGTCGGCATCCTCGACGACCGCGATGTCCTGTTCACCACCCTGCGCAGCGGCGAGCTTGCCGCCACGCTGACCCCGATCGACTGGGGCCTGCCGACCGGCGGGCGCTGGGTCATCGATGGCCAGTCGGTGCCTGGCCTGTTCTCGATCTCCTACAACCCGGCGACCGACACCACGGCGCGCTTGATCCTCAATGACGCGGCGCTGCTGCCGGCCGCCGGCAGCGGCGTGGCGGTCACCGTGCATTACTACGACCGCTACCAGATCGACGGCAACGGCAATCCGCTGCCGGGCAAGGGTATCGCCGAGACGCTGGTGTACAGCGTCGAAGCCGGCAGCTCGCGCGACCTGCCCGGGTTCGGCAGCGAGTTTGCCCTCGGTGCGGCGGCGCCTTCCGCCAACCCCGAACTTGCGACACTGTCGACCGGCGCGTTCATCGCCGTCTGGCAGGCGCCGAACGGCAGCGTGGTCGGGCAGCTGCGCAGCGCCAGCGGCGCCGCACAAGGGCAGGTCATCGCCATCAGTTCGACCGGCGACGGCGCCGTGGAAGGCGCGCCCGCGGTGGCCGCGCTGGCGGACGGCCGTTCGGTGGTGGCCTACACCAGCACCGACGGCCTCGGTACCCGCATCGCCTACCGCGTTCTCGACGCCGGCGGCAATCCGGGCGCCGAAGTCGTCGTCGGCGCCGCCGGCCTTGACACGGCCATGCCAGACGTGACCGCATTGCGCGACGGCTCCTTTGCGATCGCCTGGCGCAGCGGCGGCCAAGTGCACGTGCGCAGCGCCGACGCCAACGGCAACCCGCAAGGCGCCGAGCAGGTCTACGGCACGCTGGGGACGGCCTTCAGCCCGAGCATCTCCGCCGGCGCCGGCGGCTACGTCGTCGCCTGGGGCGAGCTGGGCGACGGCAACGTCTACGCCGCGCAGGCCGGCGGCGCGACGATCCTGGTGAGCGGCGACGGGCTGGCCGCCAGCATCGCCACGGCGGCGCCGCAGCCGAGCGTCACCGTGCTGGCCGGGGGCGGCTTCGTGGTGACCTGGGACAGCTATGCGAATTCCCCATGGGGCTTCGCGAGCAGCGACATCTTTTTCCAGCGCTTCGACGCCGCCGGCAATCGCCTGGGCGACATGACGCAGGCCAACCTGGATGCCGGCGGCGGCCGCTTCGAAGCCAGCACGGTCGCGCTGGCCGACGGCGGCTTCCTGGTCGCATGGCAGAGCGGGAGCGGCGACTTCGACGGCAACGGCGTCTTCGGCCGGCGCTTCGCCGCCGACGGCAGCGCACTCGATGCGCGCGAATTCGGGATCAACGAAATGCGCCAGGGAGACCAGGCCAACCCGGTCCTGAGCGCACTCGCGGGTGGCGGATTCGCCGCCGCCTGGATCGATACCCAGGCCGATGGGAAGGTGCAGGTCGAGGCCCGCGTGCTGGCCGGGATCGAGCCGCCGCCGATGGTCTCGGCACCGGCGACGGGCACGGCGCCGGAGCCAGTCCCGGCTCCAGCCCCGGCCCCAGTTCCAGCGCCGGTCCCGGCCCCGGCTCCGGCTCCAGCTCCAGTTCCAGCCCCCACGCCATCCACGGGTTCGGGCAGCACGGGCACCACTACCGGCAGCGGCTCCTCCATCGCTCCCACGGTGAGCGGCAGCGATGGCGCCAACCTGATCAAGGCAATGGCGGGCAACCAGAGAATCGACGGCCTGGGCGGCATCGACACGATCGAGTACGGCAGCTACAAGAGCCTGTTCGACATCACGCGCACCGCGACCGGCACGACCGTCGTCGATCGCTTCGGCGCCGGCGGCACCGACACGCTGGTGAACGTCGAGCGCCTGAAGTTCGCCGACGTCTCGGTGGCGCTGGACATCGAGGGCACCGCCGGCCAGGCCTACCGCCTGTACCGGGCAGCCTTCGACCGCGCGCCGGACAAGGAGGGCGTGGGCTACTGGATCAAGATGATGGATGCGGGCGTGACGCTGGAGCAGGTGGCGGCGGGCTTCACCGGCAGCGACGAATTCAAGAGCCTGTACGGCGCCAACGCGAGCGACGCGCAGTTCGTCGGACTCCTGTACAACAACGTGCTGCACCGGAGCGCCGAAGGCGCGGGCTACGATTACTGGATGAAGGCGCTGACCGAGCTGCACACCCCGCGCGAGCAGGTGCTGGCCTTCTTCAGCGAGAGCGCCGAGAACCAGGCGCAGGTGATCGGGGCGATCCAGAACGGGATCGAGTTCACGCCGTGGGCATGAAGTAATTCGTAGGGTGGGCGGCTTCGCCGCCCACGCGGTGAGCGTTATCGGCTCCGTTATCGGGTTCGACGATCTCGCTGCAAACTATCACCGCGTGGGCGGGAGACCCGCCCACCCTACAATTGATGTTCGCGTTTGGCGAGTGCCTCGCCGAGCATCACCAGCACCGGTCCGTGGCCCGGCTCCAGGCCGCGCGCCAGATCGGATAAGGTCAGCCGCAGGATACGCTCATCCGCCCGGCTGCAGTTTTCCACCACGACGACGGGCAGGTCCGACCGCCGTCCTTCCGCCAGCAGGCGCTCGGCGGTGGCCGCGGCTTCGCGTCCGCCCATGTACTGCACCAGGGTGTCGGTCTCGGGCAGGGCAGGATGGTCGGGCTGGTCCGGCGCGGTGCTCGACGTGAAGAAGGCGACGCTGCGCGCCACGCCGCGCTTGGTCAGCGGCTGCTTGGTCGCAGCGGCAGCCGCAACCGCGGTGGTGATGCCGGGGACGACTTCGACCTCGATGCCGGCCGCTTCCAGCGCGCGCAGTTCTTCGTCGGCGCGCCCGAACAGCATCGGATCGCCGCCTTTCAAGCGCACCACCTGCCTGAACTTGCCGGCGCATTCCACCAGCTGCTGGTTGATGATGGTTTGCGCGGTGGAGCGCTGGCCCGAGCGCTTGCCGACGGAAATCAGCTCCGCCTGGCGGCACAAGGCCAGCATCTCGGGCGTGACGAGGGCGTCGTAGAGCACGACGTCGGCCTGCTCCAGCAGGCGCGCGCCGCGTACGGTGATGAGGTCGGCGGCACCGGGTCCGGCTCCTACCAGATAGACTTTCCCCAGTGCCCCCATACGCTTCCTTCGCTTATTGATCCAGACGGATCATACCCGCTGCGACGGTCTGGTGGGTGACTTCGTCGATCAGGATGAAGGCGCCCGTTGCGCGGTTGTCGCAATAGGCGTCGGCCGCCAGCGGCTGCTGGACCGAGAGCTGCACGGTGGCGATGTCGTTCAGCTTCAGGCCCTCTGCCGCATGACGTTGCTGGGTGTTGACGTCCAGGATGCTGTCCACCTGCTTGACCTTGGCGGCGGTCTGGCGGGTGCCGTGCTTGATCCAGTACTTGCGGCGCGCATCGAGCGGCTCGTCCGACATCCAGCACACGTCCGCCACCACCTGCTTGAGCTGGGTTGCCGGCTGCTCGGCGCTGGCGAGCAGGTCGCCGCGCGAGATGTCCAGGTACTCGTTCAGCAGCAGGGTGACCGACTGGCCGGCCACGGCCGATTGCAGGGAACCGTCGAAGGTGACGATCTCCTTGACGGTCGCCTGCTGGCCCGAAGGCTGCACCACCAGCTTGTCGCCGACCGAGACCTTGCCCGATTCGATGCGGCCCATGTAGCCGCGGAAGTCATTGGCTTCGTGGCCGTTGTGGCGCGCCACCAGCTGCACCGGGAAGCGGAACGGGGCGGCGTGCGATTCGTCGTAGACCGACAGGCCTTCGAGCAGCTCGATCAGGGTCGGGCCCTGGTACCAGGGCATGCGCTCGGAGGCGAGCACCACGTTGTCGCCGCTGAGTGCCGACAGCGGGATCGCCGTCACGTCCTTCAGGCCCAGCGACCGGGCGAACTCGCCGTAGGCGGCGACGATGCGCTCGTACACGGTCTGGTCGTAGTTCACCAGGTCCATCTTGTTGACGGCCACGATCACGTGCTCGATCTGCAGCAGCTTGGCGATGGTCGAGTGGCGCTTGGTTTGCGTGAGCAGGGTCACGCTGCCGTCGTCGCCCAGTTTCACTTTCGAGACGTCCACCAGGATGATCACGGCATCCGCAGTCGAGGCGCCGGTGACCATGTTGCGGGTGTACTGCTCGTGGCCCGGGGTGTCGGCGATGATGAACTTGCGCTTCGGGGTGGCGAAGTAGCGGTAGGCCACGTCGATGGTGATGCCCTGTTCGCGCTCGGCTTCCAGACCGTCGGTCAGCAGCGACAGGTCGATGGTGTCGCCCACGGTGCGCTTGTGCTTCGAGCGCGAGACGGCGGCCAGCTGGTCGGCGAAGATGCCCTTGCTGTCGTACAGCAGGCGGCCGATCAGGGTGCTTTTGCCATCGTCCACCGAGCCGGCGGTGATGAAGCGGAGCATGCCGCTTTGATTGAGGTTGTCGGTCATGGCGTTCATCAGAAATATCCTTGCTTCTTGCGCTTTTCCATCGAGGCTTCGGAGGTCTGGTCGTCCATCCGGGTCGCGCCGCGTTCGGTCACTTCGGTGACGGCTGTCTCGGCGATGATGTTTTCCACGGTGCTGGCGGTGGACGCCACCGGGCAGGTGCAGGAGATATCGCCCACGGTGCGGAAGCGCACGGTACGGGTCTCGACCTGTTCGCCTTCGCGGGCCGGGGTCAGCGGGGTGAGCGGCACCAGCAGGCCGTTACGCGGGATGACCTGGCGCTCGTGCGCGAAGTAGATCGGGGGCAGGGCCAGCTTTTCGCGGGCGATGTACTGCCACACATCCAGCTCGGTCCAGTTCGAGATCGGGAACACGCGGATGTTCTCGCCGGGGTGGACGCGGGTGTTATACAGGTCCCACAGTTCCGGGCGCTGGGCCTTCGGATCCCACTGGCCGAACTCGTCGCGGAAGGAGAAGATGCGCTCCTTGGCGCGCGCCTTTTCCTCGTCGCGGCGGGCGCCGCCGATGCAGGCGTCGAAACCGTGTTCGGCGATGGTCTCCAGCAGGGTCACGGCCTGGGCCGCGTTGCGCGAATCGGTGGCCGGGTTACGCAGGCGCACGGTGCCGCGCCTGATCGACTCCTCGACCGAGCCGACGATCAGGCGCTCGCCCAGTTCCGCCACACGGGCATCGCGGAAGGCGATCACTTCGTCGAAGTTATGGCCGGTGTCGATGTGCACCAGCGGGAAGGGGAATTTACCCGGGCGGAAGGCCTTTTCGGCCAGGCGCAGCAGGACAACCGAATCCTTGCCGCCCGAGAACAGCAGGGCAGGGTTGCTGCATTCGGCCGCCACTTCGCGCAGGATGTGGATGGCCTCGGATTCGAGGGCGTCGAGGTGGCGCGCATTCACGTCGGTGAGCACGCCCGGGTTGTCGAATACTGTCGTCATGTTGTTTTGCCTTTGGGTGAGCTGCTTTACGCGGCCACGGATTTGATGCGAATGAGTTTGCCGTCGACCACGTGCAGGCCGCATTCCTTCGATTCGGGGTTTTCCCACCACCAGCGGCCGGCGCGCACATCCTCGCCCGGCTGGATCGCGCGGGTGCAGGGCTCGCAGCCGATCGACGGGTAGCCGCGGTCGTGCAGGGCGTTGTAGGGCACGGCGTTGGAACGCAGGTACTCCCACACGTTCTCTTCCGACCAGTCGGCCAGCGGGTTGAACTTCTGCATGCCGTGCGCGGCATCGTCTTCCTGTACGGCCAGTTCGGCGCGGGTGGTCGACTGGGCGCGGCGCTGGCCGGTGATCCAGGCCTGCTTGCCGGCCAGGGCACGGCCCAAAGGCTCGACCTTGCGCACGCGGCAGCATTCCTTGCGCATCTCGACGCTGTCGTAGAAGGCGTTCAGGCCGTTCTGCGCCACGTAGGCTTCGACCGCTTCCGGCTGCGGCTTGAACAGGGCGATCTCGTAGCCGTAGGTCTCGCGTACGCGATTGAGCATGTCGAGGGTCTCGGCATGCAGGCGGCCGGTCTCGAGCGAGAAGATCCCGATCGGCAGCTTCGCTTTGAGGATCAGGTCGGTCAGGACCATGTCCTCGGCCGCCAGGCTCGATGCGAACACGGCGGGCGAGTAATCGCGGGCGATGCGCGCCAGGATGGCGTTCGTTTCGTCGACGCGGCGATGGAGGTCGCTCATGGTGGTTCCTTGAATGCTTCCTTAGATGCCGGCGCCGACGTCGGTCAGTTCCGGCGGCGTGCCGCGCGGCGCGCGGCGGAACAGCGGCAGCGGCTGGTCGACCGAGGCCTGGTAGGTTTCCGAGAACACGGTCAGGCCCTTGAGTGCGTCGTGGATGCTGCGGTCCTGGCGGGTGGCGAAGGCATCGAAGCCGACGCGCGACAGGGGCCACAGCTGGTCGCGCAGCACGTCGCCGATCGCGCGCAGCTCGCCGTTGTAGGCCAGGCGCTTGCGCAGGTTGAAGGCGGTCGAGTAGCCGCGGCCGTCCGAGAACTTCGGGAAGTCCACGGCGATCACGCCAAAGCGCGACAGGTCGTCCTTGATGGCGGCGGCCCCTTCGTCCGGCGCCAGCCAGACGCCGATCTCGCTGCGGCCGGAAAGCAGAGCGCGCTGCGCCTGCCACACGCCCAGCGGTACGATGAACTTGCCTTCCGGGACCTCGACGGATTCCGGGGTTTCGCCCTCGGCGAGACGCAGCACGCTCCAGTCGTCCTCGACCACTTCGCGGTGTTTGATGATCTGCTTGTGCAGGACGAAATTAGGCATAGTGGTCTTCCCCAACCAGTTCGCCCGCCGCGATCGGCGTGGCATAGACATGTTCCTTGAACGGCGCGATGCCGAGACGCTGCACGGTGTCGACGAAACGTTCGCCTTCATAGCGCTCGCGCACGTAGACTTCCAGCAGGCGGCCGACCACTTCCGGCATCTGCAGCGCCGAGAAGGACGGGCCGATGATCTTGCCGATCGCCGAGTTGTTGCCCTGCGAGCCGCCGATCGACACCTGGTACCACTCGCTGCCGTCCTTGTCGACGCCGAGGATGCCGATGGCGCCCACGTGGTGGTGGCCGCAGGCGTTGATGCAGCCCGAAATGTTCAGTTCAATGTCGCCGATGTCGTGCTGGAAGTCGAGGTTGTCGAAACGCTCGGCAATCGCCGCCGCGATCGGGATCGACTTGGCATTCGCCAGCGAGCAGAAGTCGCCGCCCGGGCAGGCGATGATGTCGGTCAGCAGACCGATGTTCGGCGTTGCCAGGCCCTTGGCCTTGGCCAGCTGCCACAGTTCGAACAGCTTCGATTGCTCGACGTCGGCCAGCACCAGGTTCTGCTCGTGGGTCACGCGCAGTTCGCCGAAGCTGTACTTGTCGGCCAGGTCGGCCACGAAGTCCATCTGCTCGGCGGTCGCATCGCCCGGCGGCACGCCGGTTTTCTTGAGCGACAGCACCACGGCGGCATAGCCCGGCACCTTGTGCGGCTTGACGTTGCGGTTGAGCCAGTTGGCAAAGGCGCGGTTGTCCGGATGCTGGGCGGTCGGATCGGTGTCTTCGAGCGTGGCGTAGCCGTGCGGCTGGAACCACTGGGCGACGCGGTCGAATTCTTCCTGGGTCAGGGTTTCCGGACCGTCCTTCAGGTCTTTCCACTCTTCTTCCACCTGGCGGGTGAATTCCTCGACGCCGAGGGCCTTCAGCAGGATCTTGATGCGGGCCTTGTACTTGTTGTCGCGGCGGCCGTGCTGGTTGTACACGCGCATCACGGCTTCGGTATAGGTCAGCAGGTGCTGCCAGGGCAGGAAGTCGCGGATGACCGAGCCCAGGATCGGGGTACGGCCCATGCCGCCGCCGGCCATGAACTTGAAGCCGACTTCGCCAGCATCGTTCTTCACGAGCGTGAGGCCGATGTCGTGGATGGCGATCGCGGCGCGGTCTTCGACGGCGCCGTTGATCGCCACCTTGAACTTGCGCGGCAGGGCGATGAACTCGGGGTGGAAGGTGCTCCACTGGCGCAGGATCTCGGCGAACGGACGCGGATCGATGATCTCGTCGGCGGCGACGCCGGCGAATTCGTCGGTGGTGATGTTGCGGATGCAATTGCCCGAGGTCTGGATGGCGTGCATCTCGACCGAGGCCAGGTCTTCCAGGATCTGCGGAGTCTGCTCCAGCTCGATCCAGTTGTACTGGATGTTCTGGCGGGTGGTGAAGTGGCCGTAACCGCGGTCATACTTACGGGCAATATGAGCGAACATGCGCATCTGCTTCGACGCCAGCAGGCCATAGGGCACGGCCACGCGCAGCATGTAGGCGTGGCGTTGCATATAGAGGCCGTTCTGGAGGCGCAGGGGGATGAATTCTTCTTCGGTCAGCTCATCGTTCAGGCGGCGTTCCACCTGGCTGCGGTACTGCGCGATGCGTTCGCGCACGATGAGATGGTCGTAGTGGTCGTAGCGGTACATGGTCTCGTCCAGTGAGGGCAGACCTTGCAAACATTGTCCACCCGTTAAATGTATGGCCAAGTGTACGGATGGGTGCTTATATTCCAAACTACGGAGAATTCATTTGCTTATATGCGTAACTTGAATAAGCATCTTAAAATGTCATCTGCTGACGCTTTAACAAGACCAATAGAACAACCGACCACCACATGAACCTTCACCAGCTGCGCTTCGTGCGCGAAGCCGTGCGCCAGAACTACAACCTGACCGATGCCGCCAAGGCGCTGTTCACCTCCCAGCCGGGGGTGTCGAAAGCGATCATCGAGCTCGAGGAGGAGCTCGGCGTCGACATCTTTACCCGCCACGGCAAGCGCATCCGCGGGTTGACCGAGCCGGGCCGGCTGGTCCTGCAGTCGGTCGAGCTGATCATGCAGGAGATCGACAGCCTCAAGCGCATCGGCAAGGAATACGCGGCCCACGACAGCGGCAGCTTCACCATCGCCACCACCCACACCCAGGCGCGCTACATGCTGCCCAAGGTGGTGCAGGGCTTCATGCAGAAGTACCCCAAGGTGCGCTTGTCATTATTGCAAGGAAACCCGAAGCAGATCGCCGACATGGTCAAGAACGACCAGGCCGACCTGGCCATCGCCACTGAGTCGATCGCCGCCATCGACGGCCTGATCACGCTGCCGTGCTACCAGTGGGAGCACGTGCTCGTGGTGCCGCAAGAACATCCCCTGCTGCGCTCGAAAGCGGTGTCGCTGGAGGAAATCGCCGGCTACCCGGTCATCACCTATGACGCCGCCTTTGCCGGCCGCAGCAAGATCGACCACGCCTTCGGCCTGCGCCACCTGAAGCCGGACGTGCTGCTGGAAGCGATCGACGCCGACGTCATCAAGACCTACGTCGAGCTGGGCATGGGGGTGGGCATCATCGCCGGCATGGCCTTCGACCCGGAACGCGACCGCAACCTGCGCGCGATCCCCGTCGGCCACCTGTTCGGCATGAACACCTCGCGCGTGGCGATCAAGCAGGGCGCCTACCTGCGCAGCTATATCTATACCTTCATCGAACTGCTCGCCCCGACCCTCAACCGCAAGATGGTCGAGTCCGCCATGCGCGGCGGCGAGAACTACGAACTGTAATTACAAGGAAACACCATGAGCACCAACCCAGTCGCCGACTTCTATACCGCGATCGCGGACCATTACGACGCCCAGTTCCACGACGAGGGCGACGAGGAGCGCCAGGACGACCTCGACGACGTCGCCGAGCAGGTCGGCGAGCTGTTGCGCGGCCACACCGTGCTGGAACTCGGTTGCGGCACCGGCTACTTCACCGACGTGATCGCCGAAACGGCGCAATCGGTGCTGGCCACCGACATCAGCGAAGCGATGCTGAACGTGGCGCGCGAGCACGGCGAAGGGCTGGAGAACGTGCAGTACCGCGTGGTCGACGCACTGAACCTGCCTACCGACCTCGGCAAGTTCACGGCGGTATTCGCCGGCTTCCTGTGGTCGCATTTCAAGAAGGAAGAGCAGGACGCCTTCATCGCCGGACTGCGCGCCCGCATCGGCTCGAATGCGCTGCTGGTGCTGATCGACGACGAGTACGTCGAAGGCGCCAGCCCGACGGTCGCGCGCACCGACGCCCAGGGCAATACCTGGGCCCAGTTCGTCGATGCCGACGGCAAGCGCCACGAGCTGCCCAAGAACTACCCGACCGACAGCGCGCTGCGCAAGCGCCTCGGCACGGCGGTGCGCGAGATCAAGATCGGTCGCTGGGACAGCTGCTGGGCGCTGACCTGCCGCCTGAAGTAAACCCTGCCGGCTTAAAAACCGCGGCCCATCCCGATACCCATGTTGCCGCCGCCCGGCGCGCCGCCGCCAGGCATGCCTCCCGGCCCGCGGCCGCCGCGGCCGCCGCCCTCCGGCTTGCCGCCACCTTCCCTGCGGCCTCCGCCAGCGCCCGGTCCCGGCGGCTGGCGTTCCAGCATGCTCCTGAAGCGCGCCAGCACCAGGCCTCGTTGCCGGTCGTCGAGCGCATCGTTCATCGTGAACCAGATCTCGCGCAGTTCCTTGTCCTCGTCGTGCACCGACGCCGCCTCGTCGGCGAGCGCGCCGGCCAGGCCGCGCAGTTCGGCGGACGGTTCGTTGGCGAGCTTCTTGGCGGCGGCATCGAGTTCGTCGCGCCTTTCCTTGCGCAGCCGCAGGATGGCGCGCGTCTTGCGCATGCTCTGTTCCCACAGCAGGTTCTGGTTGTCGGTCAGGCCGAGTTCCTTCTTGATGTCCGGCGCCTGCATGAGCAGGTCGTCGGCGCGCCAGTCGGTGACGGGGACCGCGTAGGCCAGCGTCTGGGTGCACAGGAAGGCGGCGGCGAGGGCGAAGGTAGCGAGCTTCATGGATGCAAGGGGAAGAGAAGGGAAAGCCATTCTCTGTTGCCTGAGCGTTAAGCGCGGTTGCTCATCTGTAAGCAAATGTTGCGGGGCTGCGCCGGCCGTGCGGTCGCTCTGAAGCCAGCCCGGATCAGATATTCGTCTGTTCGGGCGGCACCCGCTCCGGCAGCGTCTGCGAGTCGGCTGCGTCCCCGAGCTGGATCGGCGCCCGCATGCCGACCACATAGCTCGTCATGCTGAGCGAACCGAGCGCCCTTGCCTCGGCAAACGGGACGGCCGGCTCGCCGCTGGCCCGGCACAGGCCGGCAAGGTAGGCGAGGGGCAGGAAATGCTCGGGCGTGGGCACGGCGAGCGCGTAATCCGGCGAGGACTCTATTTCGGCCAGGTCGCCCGGCGCGGTCGTCATCAGCGCGCGCACGCGCGCGTCGAAGCGGTCTGCCCAGTCGAAGCCCCCGCTTCCACGCGCCCAGTCGACCAGCCGCAGATTGTGGACGACGTTGCCGCTTCCCAGGATCAGGACGCCGCGATCGCGCAGCGGCGCCAGGCGCGCATCGAGCTCCATGTGATAGGCGAGCGGGGCGGCGGCCTGGATCGACAGTTGCACTACCGGTATGTCCGCCTCGGGAAAGACATGCGCAAGGACCGACCAGGTACCGTGGTCGAGGCCCCAGCTGTCCATGTCCAGGCCGATATAGGTGGGTTTCAGTAGTTCGGCGACTTCATGCGCGACGTCGGGACTGCCGGGCGCGGGATAGCCGAAGGCAAACAGCTCCTTCGGAAAGCCGTAGAAGTCGTGGATCACCTTGGGGTTCGGCATCGCGGTGACTGCGGTCCCCTGGATGAACCAGTGCGCCGAGATGGCCAGCACGGCGCGCGGCCGCGGCAGCAGGCGCCCGAGCGAGCGCCAGGTCTCCGTAAACTCGTTGATTTCGAGCGTGTTCATGGGCGAACCGTGGCCGATGAACACGGCGGGCATGCGAGAGGCGCTGGTCGACATGGTGCTTGCTCCTTGGCCGCGCTGCGGCGAATCCGGTGTCGTCGATAGTACTACGGGACAGTCATGCGAGACGGCGCGCCAGGCCGGCGACATCATCTTGTAATATTGACTACATTTGAGTGACCGTCAAACGACTTGCACAGGAGTCCGTCACAATGAACTTTCGCAGCCTGCTTTCCTCCGTACTGATCGGCGCCGTCGCCAGCGCACGCTCGATGACCCCGATGGCCACCATCGCCACCGCCCGCATGGCCAAGCGCGACACCCCCGGCGAGCTGTTCCTGCTCGACCGCCCGCTGTTCAAGTACGGCGCACTGGCGATGGGCGCGGGTGAACTGATCGGCGACAAGATGAAAACCGCGCCCGACCGCACCGTGTTCCTGGGGCTGCTGGCGCGGGTCATGAGCGCCGGCATCGCCGGCGCCGCGCTCGCGCCCAAGGGCCGGGAAAAGGCCGGCGCGGCGGCCGCGGTTGCCACCGCCGTGCCGCTTGCCTACCTGACGCTGGCCGGCCGCAAGCAGGCCATGGCGCGCATCGGCCAGACCCGTAGCGGCCTGATCGAAGACGCGCTGATCGTCGCCGCCGGCAGCGCCATCGTGGCCTTGTCGACCCGCGGGCAGCACGAGCATGGGCGCACGCCGCTGCAGCGCGCCTATGCCCGCTGAGCGGCGCTGCTCTTAGCGGGGCGGCTCGTCCGCCTCGAAATCCAGCGTATCGGTATCGCGGTCCGTGGCCAGCGGGCCTCCCAGCAGCTTGAGCCAGGTGAAGCCGGCAACGCCCGCCACCAGCGAAGCGACCAGGATCGCCATCTTGGATGCATTGATGGTGTCGCCCGCGCCAACGAAGGCCAGGTTGGTGATGAAGATCGACATCGTGAAACCGATCCCGCCCAGCAGGCCGGCGCCCAGGATGTGGCGCCAGGCCAGGTCCAGCGGCAGCCGGCACAGCCCGAGCGCGACCGCCGCAAAACTGAACAGGAAGATGCCGACCGGCTTGCCGACCACCAGGCCGGCGATGATGCCCAGGCTGTTTGCGCTCAGGAGTTCGGTTTCCCAGCCGGCCCCGATGATGATGCCGGTATTGGCCAGCGCGAAGATCGGCAGGATCAGGAAGGTCACCGGCTTGTGCAGGACGTGTTCCAGCCGGTGCGAGGGCGACTCCGCATCGTCTTCCCTGCTTGAATACGGAATCGTGAAGGCCAGCAGGACACCCGCGATGGTCGCGTGCACGCCGGACTTGAGCATCAGGAACCACATCAGCGCGCCGCCTGCTAGGTACGGCAGCAGCGCCATCACGCGCAACACGCGGTTCAGCGCCAGCAGGCCGGCGAACACGGCCAGTGCACCCAGCAGGTAGAGGAAGGACAGCTCGGCGGTATAGAACAGGGCGATGACGATGATCGCCCCCAGGTCGTCCATCACCGCCAGGGCCGTCAGGAAGATCTTGAGCGAGGCCGGCACCCGGCTGCCCAGCAGGGCCAGCACGCCGAGCGCAAAAGCGATATCGGTCGCCATCGGAATGCCGACGCCGGCCTGGGTGGCGCTGCCGGCGTTCAGGCCGAAGTGGATCAGGGCCGGCACCGCGATGCCGCCCGCGGCGGCCAGCATCGGCAGCATGGCGTTCTTCAGGTCGGACAATTCGCCGTTGACCAGTTCGCGCTTGAGCTCGAGGCCGATCAGCAGGAAGAAGATCGCCATCAGGGCGTCGTTGACCCAGTGCTCGATGCTCAGGCCGGCGACGACCTGGTGCCAGAAGCCGAGCCAGGCGGGACCGAGCGTGGAGTTGGCGATCGACAGCGAGAGGATCGTGCAGAGGATCAGGACGATGCCGCCGGCCTTGCTCGACTCGAAGAATTCCTTGAAGCTCAGCGAGAGGGGACGTTCGATGCGGATCATGCGGCCTCCGGGGCGGCATGACGGCAAAGGGAGATGAAAACGGGATGGATGCTGTGCATGGGATGGTCGCGAATAAGCCGCGTGGCGGCCCGACCATCGCGCATCCTGTCGTGCCTTGCCCGGCACGATCACCCGCGACCATGATACCACGCCCGGGTTGCCGGGCGTGGCTTGCTGCGCTTAGCGGACGGTTTCGGCGGCCTTGTCCTGCGCTGCCGCCTGGCTGTTACGCTGCACCCAGTAGTCGGCGTTCTTGATGCCCAGCGCCACCGGATCGAAGACCGGGTCCTTGCCCTGCGCCTTCTGCGCCTCGTAGTCGCGCAGGCACTTGAAGGCCACGTTACGCATCAGGAGGATGGCGATGATGTTCAGCCAGGCCATCAGGCCCACGCCCAGGTCGCCCAGCGCCCATGCCGCATCGGCGGTCTTGATGGCGCCGTAGAAGGTCGCTGCGATCATGCACAGCTTCAGCACGAAGGCCATCCAGGGACGGCTGGTGGCGCGGTTGATGTAGGCGATGTTGGTTTCGGCGATGTAGTAGTAGGCCACGATCGTCGTGAAGGCGAAGAACAGCAGGGCGATGGCGACGAACAGCGCACCGAAGCCCGGCATGATGTTCTCCAGCGCGGTCTGGACATAGCCCGGTCCGGCCGCCACGCCCTGCACGCCGGTGAACATCGGGCTGCCGTCCGGCGCCTGCACGTTGTACTGGCCGGTAATCAGGAGCATGAAGGCGGTGGCCGAGCACACGAACAGGGTGTCGACATAGACCGAGAAACCCTGCACCAGGCCCTGCTTGGCCGGGTGGCTCACTTCCGCCGCCGACGAGGCGTGCGGGCCGGTGCCCTGGCCGGCTTCGTTCGAATACACGCCGCGCTTGACGCCCCACTGGATCGCCATGCCGATGATGGCGCCGAAACCGGCTTCCAGGCCGAAGGCCGAGCTGAAGATCAGGCTCAGCACGCCAGGCAGCTGTTCGATGTGCAGGGCCACGATGATGCAGGCCACCACGATGTAGCCGAGCGCCATGAAGGGCACCACGTATTCGGCGAAGGTCGCGATGCGCTTGACGCCGCCGAAGATGATGAAGGCCAGCGCGATCGCCAGCAGCACGCCGGTGACGGTGGTATCGACGCCGGCGGCGGTCTTCAGGCTTTCGGCGATCGAGTTGGCCTGCACGCCCGGCAGCAGCACGCCGGTCGCGAGGATGGTCACGAACGCGAACAGCAGGGCGTACCACTTCACGCCCAGGCCCTTCTCGATGTAGAAGGCGGGGCCGCCGCGGTACTGCTTGTTGATCGATTCCTTGTACACCTGGCCGAGGGTGGACTCGACGAAGGCCGAGCTCGCGCCCAGGAAGGCCATCATCCACATCCAGAACACGGCGCCGGGACCACCGAAGGTGATGGCGGTGGCGACGCCGGCGATGTTGCCGGTGCCGACGCGGCCTGCCAGGGTCATGGTCAGCGCCTGGAAGGACGAAACACCCTGGTCGGAGCTTTTCCCGTCCATCATCAGGCGGGTCATTTCCCGCAAATGACGCAATTGCAGGAAGCGCGATCGGACGGAGAAATACAGCCCGGTGCCCAGGCACAGCGCGATCAGCGCCGTGCTCCAGACATATTCGTTCAGGGTGTTGACCAACTCATTCATTGTCTTGTTTCTCAGTGGCAAGGAAATACGGGCTTTGTGGGCCCGTCTTCGTGTGATGGACACGGCCGGAAACGCTGCCCGGCCTCTCGTGGATAGCAAAGATACCTGAAGAGTTAATCGATTCCTATCGTTATTTTTGAGCTCGCCGGACATGCCTTAGAATCGTGCGCGGGAGGCGGCCGCGGGCGACGCCGCGGGGCACGCGGGCACGCTTTCGGTGCGTCAGTGCAGCTTGATCGGCGCCACCGTCGTCCCTTCGCGCACCTCGATGGCGGCGTCGTCGAAATCCGGCGGGCCGAAGCGGCCGGCGGCGTCGCGGCTGAAGCCGTAGTTTTCCGTGGGGATGCCGAGGAAGTTGCGGTCGAGCTGATTGTTCCCGTTCTCGTCCTGGTAGGCCAGCACCGCCCAGGTGCCGGGCGGGATGTCGCGGAAAGCGACCACGGTCTCGCCGGCCTGGGCCGGCACCGAGGCGTGGTGGGCGCACTGCTTGAGGAAGCGCTCGCGGTCGCACACGGCGACGTTGATCTTGCCCTTGCCGCCGGCGACCTTGGTTACCCGCACTTCGACCGTGGCGGCGGATGCGGGCAGCGCCAGCAGCAGGGCGCAGGAAAGCAGTAGGTGACGCATGGATGTCCTTTCGTTGATGAAGAATGCTTGTACCGTCGCTGAACCGCAGCAGGGTGCGTGCGGCACTTGTGCGGCGCGATGCCTGTGGTAGGCTCGATGTATCCGTTTAACTCATTTTTTCGCCATGCTGCTCAATGCCCTCGTCGTCGTGCTCACCGTCGTGCTGATGGAAGTGTTTTCCATCGTCGCGCACAAGTATGTGATGCATGGCTTCGGCTGGGGCTGGCACCGCTCGCACCATGAGCCCCATGGTCCACATCGCGGCTGGTTCGAGAAGAACGACCTCTACGCCGTGGTGTTCGCGGGCGTGGCGATCGCCCTGATCTGGTTCGGCACCGAAGGCGCCTGGCCGCTGCAGTGGATCGGCGCCGGCATGACCGCCTACGGCGCCCTGTACTTCGTCGCCCACGACGGCCTGGTGCACCAGCGCTGGCCGTTCCGCTACACGCCGAAGCGTGGCTACCTCAAGCGCCTGTACCAGGCGCACCGCATGCACCATGCGGTCGAGGGCAAGGACGGCGCCGTCTCCTTCGGCTTCCTGTACGCGCCCCCGGTCCACCTGCTCAAGCAGGCCTTGCATGCGCAGCACGGGGGGCGTCCACCGCGGCGCCAGGACGCTGCCACAGCGCCGGATCGCGCGGCAGCGCCGCAGGACCACTGAAGCGCGAACCGAGGGCGCTTGCCGCGCCCTTGGCAAGCAGCCACAGCTTGGTCGCCTTGCCCGTGCCGGCGCGCTCGTCCCAGGCATGCGCGCCGCGCCGTTTCACCACGATGCCGATCTGCCGATACACGTTGCGCGCGCTGGCGATGGCCCAGGCCGAGCGCAGCGGCAGGGCGGCGATGCCTGCGCCGGCCGAGTGGTAGTAGGGTTCGGCGTGGTCCACCAAGCGCGCCGCCACCTTGGCCAGCTGTGCGCGGTAGCGCGGATCGGCCAGCTCGCGGGGCGGAATGCCGGCTTCGCGCAGCCATTGCGCCGGCAGGTAGCAGCGCCCCATGCGGGCATCCTCGACGATGTCGCGCGCAATATTCGTCAGCTGGAAGGCGAGGCCCAGGTCGCAGGCGCGGTCCAGCACGCGCGGCTCCTGCGCACCCATGATCGAGGCCATCATCAGGCCGACCACGCCGGCCACGTGGTAGCAGTAGCGCAGCGTGTCCTCGATGGTTTCGTAGTGCATCTCCTGGACGTCCATCGCGAAGCCGGCCAGGTGGTCGAGCGCGAAGCGCGGGTCGATGCGGTGGCGCAGCGCCACTTCCTGGAAGGCGGCAAAGGCCGGGTCGCGCATCGGCTCGCCAAGGTAGGCGCGCCGGGTCTGGTCTTCCAGCACGGCCAGCTTGGCGGCGGCATCGGGCGGCGCGCCGCCCGGCAGGTTGAAGCCGAGCTCCTGGCCGTCGACGACGTCGTCGCAGTGGCGGCACCAGGCATACAGCATCAGCACGCTGCGCCGCGTCGCCGGATCGAACAGGCGCGCCGCCGCCGCAAAACTCTTGGACCCGACTTCGATGCTGCGGGTGGCGTGGTCCATCAGCGCTTCGCTCATGCCCGCAGCTCCTGCACGCGCGGCGCGGCGACCGGCGATTGCGCGGCTTCGCCGAGCATCAGGCCGGCGGTCGCCTTGGCCGAGCCGATCACGCCCGGCACGCCGGCGCCCGGATGGGTGCCGGCGCCCACCAGGTAGAGATTGGAGAGTTCGCTGTCGCGGTTGTGCGGACGGAACCAGGCGCTCTGGGTCAGGATCGGCTCGAGCGAGAAGGCCGAGCCCAGGTGGGCATTGAGCTGGTCGCGGAAGTCGATCGGGGTGAAGAAGCGGCTGGTGACGAGTTGGCTGCGCAGGCCCGGCATGTAGCGCTGTTCGAGGTAGTCGAAGATGCGGTCGCGGTAGCGCGGACCCTCCACGGACCAGTCGATCGGCGCGTTGCCCAGGTGCGGCACCGGCGCCAGCACGTAGTGGCTGCCGCAGCCGGGCGGGGCCAGCGACGGGTCGGTGACGCAGGGCGCGTGCAGGTAGAGCGAGAAGTCCTCGGCCAGTTCCTGTCCCTGGAAGATGTCCTTGATCAGCTCGCGGTAGCGCGGGCCGAAGCAGACCGTATGGTGCTGCAACTGCTCGTGGTGCTTGTCCAGGCCGAAGTAGAGCACGAACAGCGAATTGCTGAAGCGTTTCTTCTGCAGCGCCGCGCCTTCGGCCTTGCCGCGCGGGTGCTGGCCGAGCAGCCTGGCATAGGTGTGCACCACGTCGGCGTTCGAGGCCACAGCATCGGCGCCAAACAGGCGGCCGTCCTCCACCCGCACCCCGGTCACCCGGTTGCCGGAGGCTTCGATCTGCGCCACCGGCGCATTCAACTCGATGCGCCCGCCGATGTCCTGGAACAGCCTGACCATGCCGCGCACCAGGGCGCCGGTGCCGCCGCGCGGGAACCACACGCCCCATTGCCGCTCCAGGGCGTGGATGAGCGTGTAGATCGAACTCGTGGCGAACGGGTTGCCGCCCACCAGCAGCGAGTGGAAGGAGAAGGCCTGGCGCAGCTGCTCGTCCTGGATGAATTTCGCCACCAGGCTGTACACGCTGCGCCAGGCCTGCAGGCGCGCCAGCTGCGGGCCGGCCGCGATCATGTCGCGGAAGGAGAGGAAGGGCACGGCGCCGAGCTTCAGGTAGCCCTCGTCGAACACGGCCTTCGAATAGGCCAGGAAGCGGCGGTAGCCTTCCACGTCCTGCGGGTTGCGCGCGTGGATCTGGCGGTCGAGCGCCTCCTGGTCGTTGGCGTAGTCGAAGTGGCTGCCATCTTCCCAGCACAGGCGGTAGAAGGGCGTCACCGGCAACAGCTCGACGTAGTCGGACAGGCGCTTGCCGGCCAGCGTGAACAGCTCCTCGATGCAGGAGGGATCGGTGATGACGGTCGGCCCGGCGTCGAACACGAAGCCTTCGTCCTCGTAGACATAGGCGCGGCCGCCCGGCTTGTCGCGCTTTTCCAGCAGCGTGACCTGCATGCCGCTGGCCTGCAGCCGGATGGCGAGCGCGAGGCCGCCGAAGCCGGCGCCGATCACCACGGCCTGTTTTCCTTGTTCGATACGATCGCTTGTGAACTGAGTCATGCGGGTTTCCTGATCTGGTCGGGGTGAATCTTGCATGCCGCCGCCAGGGCTTGCGCCACCGGCACCGGCGGTTTGCCGCTGAGGACCCGCGCCTTGTCGGCCAGGCGCGGCCGCCCGGCATAGAAGCGCGCGATCAGCGGCGCCGGCAGGCGGTAGAAGCGCTGCATCACGCGCCAGCGCTGCTCCGGGCGGCCGGCGAGGAAGAGCATGCGGTTGAGCAGGCGGAAGAAGCGCTGGCCCTGCCATTCGCGCCGCGCTTCCATGCGGATCGCCGCGAACAGCTGCGGCGCCCCGAACGCGCCCAAGGCCGCGATGTGCTCGGCCAGGCGCACCGCGTGCGGCAGCGAATAGCCGGTGGTCGGATGGAACAGGCCGGCGCGCAGGCCGCTGCTGGGCTGCCCGGCCAGCTCGTCCCAGAAGGCGTCGAAGTCGCCGGCCAGCACGATCGGCAGCGAGCCGTGTTCCTCGCGCAGCACCTCGGCTACCTGCCAGCCGCGCGCGGCCACGTAGGCCGCGATGTTGGCGCGCAGCCGCTCGGGCTGCCAGGCGGCGCTGTCGACGTAGTGGGTGTCCTCGACCAGCAGCCGGTCCGGGCCGAAGGGCAGCAGGTAGACGAAGCGGTAGCCGCCTTGCTGCTCGACCCCCGCATCCATGATGACCGGATGGGCCAGGCCGTGCGGCGCGGCCAGGCGCAGCTCCTGGCCCAGGAAGGTCTGGTAGCCGAGCGACAGATGGCCGCTGGGACGCATGCCGCGCCCGTCGATGACGGCGCGCGCGTGGATGGTCTGGCCGTCCGCCAGGCGCACGCTGGCCGGCGTGAGCGACGCGATGCGCACGCGGGTGAGCAGGGCGGCGCCGAGCGCCGGCTCGATGACGCGCGCGAAATCGCTGGAGGCGATGCTGGCGTAGCCGCCTTCGAGCGTGCGCGCCAGCTCGGGGAAGGCGACGTCGTAGCGCGGCCAGCGTTGCGTGACGAGCGGGGCGATCCAGGCGCGCTGGGCGGGCTGAAGGTCGCTGTCGTGGAAGGACCAGGTGTGGTTGCCGCCAATGTGAGCGCCGCTTTCCAGCAGCAGGATGCGCAGCTCCGGTCGCAGGCTGCGCAGGCGCCAGGCCAGCAGGCCGTTGGCGAGTCCGCCGCCGGCCAGCACCAGGTCGTAGTCGGGCATGGGCTTATCCAAGGCTAGCCGCATCCATGGCAAGCGGCCGGCGCCCGCGCTGCAGCGCCGCCTCGATGATGTCGGCCGCGCGCACCGTGCCGCCGGCACTGGCCACGCTCTCGGCCATGGCGTCCAGGCGGGTGCGGAAGCCGTCCTCGTCGAGCAGGCGGCGCAGCAGGCGCGCCAGCCGGGCGCTGCCGCTCAGGCGCGCCGAGGCTTTCAGGCCGATGCCCGTGTGGACGATGCGCGCCGCGGTGCCGGGCTGGTCGAAGGCGATCGGCAGGGCCAGGATCGGGGTGCGCGCGGCGATCGCGTCCATGATGGTGTTCGAACCGGCATGCGAGACCACGGCGTCGGCGCGCTCGAGGACCGCCTGCTGGTTGGCGAAGCCGCAGACCCAGGTCGCGCCGGCCGCCTCCAGGGCGCGCTCCTGTTGCGCATCCAGGCCGCCGCAGTGGGCGACCAGCAGCTGCGCGTCGAGCGCGCGGCAGGCCCGCGCAATACGCTTGAACAGCGCCAGGCGTCCGCCCTGCATGGTGCCGAGCGAGGCGAATACGAAGGGCTTGCCGGCCGCGATCGCGGGCATGAAGTGCCGGTTCGCGCTGCCGGGATGCGCGCCGGTGGGGCGCAGCGGCCCGACATGGTGGAAGTGCGGCGGCAAGGCGCGGCGCGGGAAGTCGAAGGCGGCCACCGTCTGGCTGACCTGGGCCAGGGGCGACAGGCAGTCGTGCAGGGCATCGCGGGCCGGCAGGCCGAGGCGGCGCGCATTGGCTTCGATGCTGCGGCGGTGCGGCGTCATCATCCAGTCGTAGACGCGGGTGCTGCCCTCGTAGATGGCGCGGGCGCGCTCGTCCTCGGCATAGTCGAAGGGCATGACGGGCAGCGGGATGCCTGGCTCGCGGTTGACCGGCAGCGCGCAGGCCACTGAGACGAAGGGCAGTCCGAGTCCCTCGGCCACCAGAGCGCCGGCCGCTTCCATCTGGTCGGCGATGAGGGCGTCGATCCCGAGCGCGTCGATGGCGCGCGGCAGTTCGCGGCACAGCATGTCGGTGCTGCCCGCCATGTCGAGGATGACGCGGCGCAGGCCGAGGGGACTGCCGGGGTTGGCGGCGCGGCGCAGCACGGCGTCCAGCGAGCCGGGCGGATGGGTGGCGGCGCCTACCGCATGGAAGCCGATGCGCGGATCGGCGACATAGGCGCGCGCATCCGGGCGGTGCACGAAGCTGACGCGGTGGCCACGCTGCACCAGCTCGCCGGCAAGCGCGCCCAGGGCGCTGAAATGGCTGTAGAACGCGGGTGCGACGACCCCGAAGTGCGCCATGTGATGTCTTCCGGCTTTCAGTTCACCACGGCTTCGCGGCTGCGCGCGGCATCGACGCCGGCCGCGGGAGTCTCGGCGGCAAAGTGCTTGCGGGCGCGGCCAGGTGCGAACAGGCTTTCCACGAACAGGCAGGTTGCCGCCTTGGGACCGAGGGCGGCCACCAGGTGCTGCTGCGCCTCGTGCAGGTGCCTGGCCAGGCGCCGCTGCGTTTCCTCGACGCCGAGCGAGGCCAGCACGGTGGCCTTGCCGAGGTCCTTGCCGGTGTCCTTGCCGCTCTCCATGCCGGTGAGGGCCAGGTCCTTGCCCGGCAGGTCGATCAGGTCGTCGCGGATCTGGAAGGCATGGCCCGCCGCCAACGCGAAGGCGCGCAGCGAGGCCGCCACGCGCTCGTCGGCCTGGCAGATGATGGCCGCCATGTCGACGGCGACGCCGAGCAGCACCCCGGTCTTGAGTTCATTGGTGGTGGCGATCGCGTCCAGGGTACGCGCGCCGCCATGCAGGTCCTGGAACTGGCCGCGCACCAGTCCCTGGGTGCCGACGGTCTCGGCCAGCTTGGCGACCAGGCGGGCACGCGTGACCGGCGGGATGTCGGCGGCGCCCGCCAGCACGCCGAAGGCACGGCTCAGCAAGGCGACCGATGCCAGGATGGCGACATCTTCGCCGTACTGGACATGGACGGCCGGCTTGCCGCGCCGCAGCTGGGCATTGTCCATGCAGGGCAGGTCGTCGAGCACCAGCGATGCCGCATGCACCATTTCGACGGCGCAGGCGACGTCGGCCAGTGCCGGCGAATTGCAGCCGAGGTCGCGCGCCACCAGCATCACCAGCAGCGGACGCATGCGCTTGCCCGCGCCCAGGGCGCCCGCGCGCATGGCCGCACCCAGCAGGTCGGCCTGGTCGCCGGACTCGGCCAGCAGGAAGGCCAGGCGCTCTTCGACGCGCTCGCGCAGCGCGAGCACGCCGTGTGGATCGGCTTGCGCGCCTGGGGCCAGGGCGAAACCATTGATGGAAACGTTCATGGCTCCGTTGAACCGCTGTGACTTTCGTGTCATTTGCTACCCCCCTTATCGTCGAGAGCCAGAACAAGATTTGCGAAATTTGCCGACGATCATACCGGAAGCAATGTTGGGAATTCGATAATTTTTCAATTGTGTGCACGGATTTTGAGGTGCATGCGTGCCACAGCCTGCGAACCACCGCATCGATGTAGCAAACGTATTAAACTTGAAAATTAGGCCAGATTCGCTTGCGCCACGCATGGTCAGCGGGTCAAGCACGGGACGAGGGCGGTGCACTCCGGCTCGGCGCCGGGACAAGCATGAAAAAAAGGCCGGCAATGCCGGCCTTCCCGAGGCATGCGGCGCTGCGCCGCAAGCCTTGCTTAGAACGAGTGGCGGATACCCACGTTGAACACGCGCGGGTCGGCGCCCAGCGCGGTCGCCGGCGGCGCCACGGTCACCGACGACGAGGTGATGCCGAAGGCGGCGCGGCCGTTGTTGCGCAGCTGGGCATAGGTCGTGTAGATGTTGGTGCGCTTCGACAGCGCGTAGGTATAACCCACCGACACGGTATTGCCCTTGGCGCCGTTTTCAAGCTTTTGCTGCTGGAAATTGACGAGGAACTTGCCCGGGCCGGCAGTGTAGGTGCCGCCCAGGTTGGCGTTCTTGTACTCGTTGTTGGCGCCGGTCGGGTTCGCGACCAGGTAGTTGCCCTTCACTTCGAAGGCGCCGAAGCTGTAGCCCGCGCCGAAGGCGTATTCCTTGTCGTCGCCGGTCGCCAGGCGCTCGAGCTGGTGGTAGCCGGCGCCCAGGTACAGGCCGCCGTTCTTGTATTCCAGCGACACGCCCATCAGGTCGCCCGACGGATCGACGCTTTTTTCGCCGGTCGAGTAGGCGGCGTTGACGGTGAAGCCGCCCGCTGCGTTGCTCTTGTAGTTGACCGAATTGGCCAGGCGGCGGGTCAGGCGGCCGCTGGTGAAGGCCGACAGGTTGCTGCCGTACAGGCCCTGGCCCAGGGCGTCGGTGGCGGCTGCCACGGCGGCGATCGGGCTGTATTCGCGGCCCACGGTCAGGGTGCCGAAGCTGCCCTGCAGGCCGACCACGGCGCGGCGGCCGAACATCGTCGAATCGGCGGCGCCGGTATCCAGGGCAACGCCCGCTTCGATGTTGAACAGTGCTTTCAGGCCATTGCCCAGATCTTCGGTGCCACGGAAGCCGATCCGGCTGCTCGACTGGTTGCCCGAGTTGATCACGGTGCGGCTGTCTTCACCCGGTGCGTCGGTGTCTTCCACGCCGATTGCCGCATCCATCACGCCGTAGATCTGGACGTTGGTCTGGGCGTTGGCGAACAGCGGCAGGGAAGACAGCAGCGCAGCTGCCAGGTACTTGAACTTCATGAAGAGCTCCTTTGGTTTGGACAGGATGTCGAGTTCTCAATAAACTCAGATCGACGCGGATCTTACCTAGCGAATATGTCGACTTAATGACATGTTGCTATGTGACATCTTGTTATGCCAAAGGGGCAAGGCGGCTGGCGCTAGCTGGCGGCGTCCTCCCCGATGATGCGGCCGGCCAGCGGCAGCGCGATCTCGATGGTGGTGCCGGACATGCCTTCGCTGCTGATGGTGATCTCGCCGTGCATGGCCCAGACCCGTTCGCGCATGCCCACCAGGCCCAGCGATTCCTTCTTTTCCATGTCTTCGGAGCGAATGCCGCGGCCGTCGTCGCGGATGGTCAGGAGCAGTTCGTCATCAAGGCGGTCGAGCTTGAGCACGACCTGGGTCGCCCCCGCGTGGCGCGCGATGTTGGTGAGCGCCTCTTGCACGATGCGGAACACGGCGGTGCTGGCGGTATCGTCCAGGCGCAGTTCGGCTTCGTCGGCCAGCAGGGCGCAGGCGATTCCGTGGCGTTCGACGAAGTCGTCGCGCAAGCCCTGCAGCGCGAAATACAGGCCGCCTTCGTCGAGCGCGCGCGGGCGCAGGTTGGTGGCGATGCGGCGCAGCGAGGCGATCGCCATCATCAGGTTGGTTTCCATGCCCTCGATCAGGCGCTGGCTCGGCTCGGGCAGCCTGGCGTTCCCCTGCAGCAGGGTCAGGTCCATGCGCAGCGAGGCCAGCAGTTGTCCGAGGTCGTCGTGCAGTTCGCGCGCGATGTGGGTGCGTTCTTCTTCGCGGATGGTCTGCAGCGCCGAGGAAAGCTGGCGCAGCTGGTCGTGCGAGCGCGCCAGCTTCTGCTGCACCAGGTGGCGCTCGGAGACGTCGCGCAGGATCACGGTGCAGACTTCGTGCCCGTCGTGCTCGACGGTGGAGATCGAGCCCTCGATCGGGAACAGCTGGCCGTTGGCGCGGATGCCGGTGACGGCGTAGTCGGTGGCGCGCCGCCCCGCGCGCCCGCCGCCGGCGGGAAAGTAGTCGCAGGGGGTCCTGGCATTGCGCACCGGCGCCTGGATGAAGCGTGCCAGCGAGCTGCCCTGCATGGCGCCGACGCTGCTGGCGAACATCTGGGCCGCGGCCGGGTTGGCGAACAGGATCATGGCCTCTTCGTCGATCGAGAGGATGGCGTCGCTGGCGCTGTGCACGATGCGGCGGCCGTCGAAGGCGCGCATGGGGCGATGCACCTCGCGCGCACTGCGCAGCGCCGCGACCGCCCGGCCGGCGCAATACCCGCCCAGGAAGGAGAACACGAGAACCGCCGTGCCCGGACGGCGCCGGCGCAGGCGCCGCTGTGGTGGCCGCTGAATGCTCATGCAGAAGCTGAAAGGAAAGGCCTGGAGGCCGGGAGCTCTACATTACGGCGCGGCGGCGCACAGCGGATTGAGGCCACACAAGGCCGTTCTAGCCTAGCCGGAAGCGCAGCGCAAAATTGTCCAGCGTTCCCGGCAGCCGCTGCGGATCGGGCGCCAGCCCCCCGGTCTGCGCCAGCGGGCGAGCGCCGAGCAAGGTGGCCAGCATGGCGCTGCTCAGCATCAGCACCAGGTGGCGCCCCGGGCACATCACCGGGCCGTCGCTGAAGGGGATCAGCGGCCAGTCCTGGCCGGCGGTCCGGCCGTCCAGCCACAGCTCCGGCGTAAAGCGGTCGGCATGCTCCAGGCGGGTATCGTCGCGGTGGAAGAAGGGCGCGTGGATCAGGACGCCGGTGTCGGCCGGCATGCTGCCGTGCTCCCAGCGCGTCTCGGACGTGCTCTGGCGCAGCACCATGGGCGTGGTCGGCCACAGGCGCAGCGCTTCCAGCATGCAGGCGCGCAGGAAGGGCAGGGGCTGCCCGGCCTGGCGCGCCGCGATCTCCTCGCGGGCGCGCGCCAGCTGTCCCGGATGGCTGGCCAGCAGGGCCAGGGCGCGGAAACTCGCCATCACGGCGGCGTCGAAGGCAAACAGCCATTGCGGCACCTGCTGGCGCGGCGCGGTCGTGGCGCTGCGCGCGATCCCGGCCATGTAGCCGGCCAGGCTGCCCGGCTCGGCGCGCTCGAGGTACATCTGGATGCGCGCCAGGAAACGCTCGCGCTTGGCAGGCATCTTCGGGTGGAAGCCGGCCCAGTTGGCGGCCCCGCGCAGGCGCACGATCAGGGCCTGCAGTTCCTGGTCATCGGCGGCGCTGTTGCCCAGTACCACGCGCCGGATCAGGCGGTACCAGCCTTCGGACCAGGTTGTCCAGTCGAGCGTGCCGCCGGCCTGCGCCAGCATGCGCGCCGCTTCTTCCTCGACGATGGGCAGGAAGCTGGCGGCCATCCGGTGCATCGGATGCGCGGTGTCGAGCGCGGCCTCGTTGAAGCGGCGCCGGTCGGCGCGCTCGGGACCGGTCGACAGCAGCACGCCCTTCGGTTCGAAGTGCGAGAGCGCGGCGCGCTTTTCGGTGCTGACGGCGGAGAACGGAACCGGCGACTCGTCCAGCACGCGCTGGGCGTGGGCCGGATCCAGCACCACCGCCTGCTTGCGGATCGGCAGCGGCAGCATCAGGGGACCGGGGCCGTACATGTCGCGCAGCTTCTGCATGCGCCGGATGGCGCGGCGGTGGGTGTCGAAGCGCTGGGCCAGGGCCATCATTGGCGGACGGCGGATGATCACGCCCTGCGCCACCACCGGGGCGAAGACCTCGAGCCCGAGGGCGAGCGTGTCGAGCAGGCCGGCGCGCGGCAAGCCCTCATCGCGATTGGCGTGGGTAGCGGGAGCGGTCCGGGCGATGCGCCGGCCGGCGGCCAGTCCGGCGCCGAAGGCGCCGAGCACGCCGGCGGCCAGCAGCAGGGTGTCCTTGCGCGAATTCCTCATGGTTCATCCTGTCGAGTTCGTAAAACTTGACTGTACGACATTCGACAGGACGGGCGCGCACGGGCGCCGCCGGAATTACATCTGCTTGAACAGGTGCAGGAAGCTGCGGCTCACTTCCAGCTTCTCCGGACGCCCCTTGACCAGCACCAGGTGCCGTCCGCGGATGTCGCGCGTCACGCCTTCGATCGCATTGACGTTGACCAGGGTGGCGCGGTGGATCTGCCAGAACAGCGAGGGGTCGAGCTCTTCGGCCAGGTCGCGCACCGGCTTGCGGATCAGGGCCTCGAAGCCGGCGGTCTGCACGCAGGTGTATTTTTCGTCCGAGCGGAAGAACAGGATATCCTCCACCGGAATCATGCGCAGGTCCTGGCCGATGCTGGCCTGGATCCACTGCAGGTGCTTGGGCTTCGGAGAGGCGATCTTCTCGGCCAGTTGCGACAGCATGGCCTGCACGCTGTCGTTGACGCTGGCTTTTTCGTTCGGACGCTCCAGGCGCTGCTTCAGGCGGTCGACGGTGACCTTCAGGCGCTCCGGCTCGGTGGGCTTGAGCACGTAGTCGATGGCGCCGCGCTCGAAGGCTTCCACCGCATACTGGTCGTAGGCGGTGACGAACACGATCTGGCTGCGGTCGCCGATGTCGCGCGCCGCTTCCATGCCGGTCTTGCCGGGCATGCGGATGTCGAGGAAGGTCAGGTCCGGCTTGAGCTGCTCGACCAGTTCCACCGCTTCCTCGCCGTTCTTGGCTTCGCCAATGATGTCGAGCTCCGGCCAGGCCTCGGACAGGCGCAGGCGCAGCTGGTCGCGCATGAGTCGTTCGTCGTCGGCGATGATCGCGGTAGGTGCGGTAGGCATGCTTGTCCCTGTAGCTATGTGATTATTGATTGATTATTCAATGAAACAGCGCGGCAGGCAAGCTCCTGGGGAGGCGCCGGCCCGCAGCCATGCACGGCGGGTCAGCCCGCCCTGGCGAGCTGGTAAGGCACCTCGATCATGGCGATCACGCCGCTCGGGCTGTTGGCCGCGATGTGCAGCTGGCCGGCGTCGCCGTGCAGCAGCTTGAGGCGGTCGCGGATGGTCTGCAGCCCGAGGCCGGTGCCGTCGCTCGGCACCACCCCGAAGCCGACGCCGTCGTCGGTGACGGTGACGAGCAGCTTGCTGTCGACCACTTCGGCCTGGATCTTGAGGGTGCCGCCTTCCGGCTTGCATTCGAGGCCGTGCTTGATCGCGTTCTCGACCATCGATTGCAGCATCATCGGCGGGAAGGCCGCGCTGCGCAGGCCTTCCGGCACCTGCATCACCACCGTCAGGCGCTCTTCCATGCGCATCTTGAGCAGGGCCAGGTAGGCCGTGACCATGTCCATTTCGCGCCCGAGGCCGGTGACGACGGCGTTGTCGCGCATCTGCGGCAGCACCGCGCGCAGGTACTGGATCAGGCTGCGCTGCATGGCCGAGGCGCGCGGCGGGTCGACCTGGATCAGGTGCTCGACCGAGGCCAGGGTGTTGAACAGGAAGTGCGGCTCGACCTGGGCCTGCATCATTTGCATCTTGGTTTCCGACAGCTGGCGCTGCATGGCTTCGCGCTCGGCCGCCGCGTTGGCCAGCTCCGATTGCGCTTCGGCGCGCTTCTTGCCGCCGACCAGGGCCTTGGTGCCGAACAGGGCCAGCACGAACAGCAGCACGAAGTTCATGAACCAGGTCGACGCCTGCTTGTGGTAGCGCGACACCTTCTGCTCGGCGGCGTCTTCCACGGCGGCGTCGATCGCGTTCGACAGTTCTTCGCTGATCTGCGGCGGCAATTCGATGTGGACCGATTCGCCGCTGCTGCCCGCGGCCGCGGCGGGCGGCGCGCTCGGCGCCGGCGCTGCCGACGGGGCGGATGGCGCATCGGGCGCGTCCGGTGCGCCTTCGGGATCCTGCGGCGCGGGCGGCTCCGACGGCGTCGCGTTGCGCGGCCGGTTACGCGGATGGAAGCGGATGCCGCTCTCGTCGATCAGGATGGCGGCGTCGCCGCCGCGCCGCTCGCGTTCGGCGCGCGACACGTATTCTTCGGCCGGCCCGGAGAACAGTTCCTCCTGCAGGATGGCCCCGGCGGTCAGGGTCAGGATCGCAAACAGGAAAAACTTCCACCACGACAGCTGGGTAACCCAGGTCGCCACGGCGTCGAAGCCGCGGTAGAGCCACGACAGGACGCTCGAGAAATAATGCGGATTGGTGTTCCTGGCTTGCATATCGATCTTCGCTATTGGTGCAAGCGGCGAGTGTACCTCGTCGCCACCTGCGCATGCCGGAAATACAACATTGCCGGCATCTACGACTGTTGGGATGATGCAACTTTACGCCTTGCCGCCCCTGGTGGCCAGCGCCGTGCGACAGTCTGCACGATCCGGGGAATGGATTGCGTCCAGCTTTGCCAGGATGCGCCATCGCAAATGCTGACAGGCGGAAACGTTGCAAGGTATGTCTTTTGGACCGCAGTTTCGCTTTCCGACTCCAGAAAGGAAGTGCCGATGTCAGCCGACCAGCAAAAATTCCGACTCGTGACCCGCAGCGACTTCGACGGCCTGGTGTGCGCGGTGCTGCTCAAGCACCTCGACCTGATCGACGACATCCTGTTCGTGCATCCGAAAGACATGCAGGACGGCAAGATCGCCATCAGTGGGCGCGACATCACGACCAACCTGCCTTATGTGCCGGCGGCCCACCTGGTGTTCGACCACCACCTGTCCGAGACCATCCGCAACACGGGCAGGCGCGACAACCACGTCATCCATCCCGCGGCGCCCTCGGCGGCGCGGGTGGTCTACGACCACTACGGCGGCGCCCGGACCTTCCCGGCCGCCTGGAACGAGATGATGGCGGCGGTCGACAAGGGCGACTCGGCCCGCTTCTCGCGCGATGAGGTGCTGTTCCCGCAGGGCTGGAACCTGCTGAACTTCCTGATGGACGCGCGCACCGGCCTGGGACGCTTCCACGACTTCCGCATCTCCAATTACCAGCTGATGATGGCCCTGATCGATTACTGCGCAGAGCATCCGATCGAGAAAATCATGGAGCTGCCCGACGTACGCGAGCGCACCTCGCTGTACTTCGAGCACAGCGAGCGTTGCAAGGAGCAGATCCGGCGCTGCGCCCGCGTCCACCGGAACCTGGTGGTGCTCGACCTGCGCAGCGAGGAGGTGATCTATGCCGGGAACCGCTTCATCATCTACGCCCTGTTCCCCGAGACGAATATCTCGATCCACGTGCTGTGGGGCGTCAGGCAGCAGAACACCGTGTTCGCCACCGGCAAGTCGATCCTGAACCGGACCTCGAACACCAACATCGGCGCCCTGATGCTGGAATACGGTGGGGGCGGGCACGAGAACGCCGGCACCTGCCAGGTGGACAACGAGATGGCCGAGGACGTGCTCGGCGCCCTCGTCAACCGCATCAACAAGGACGGTTGAGCGGAAAGCTCAGGCGCTCTTAATGGCCGGCGCGGCGTGCGCCGATCCGGATGCAACCGAGGGCGGCGCAGGTCACCGCGGCGCCGAGCGCCAGGCCGCCGACCATCCCGGCCACGCCGATCGGGGCGGCGAGCCAGGCCAGCATGTAGCCGAGTCCGCCCAGCACCAGCGCCCAGCCGGCGAAGCGGCGCGCGGCCTGGTCGGCGCCTGGAGAGGCGCAGCGCATGCGCGCCGCCAGCGCCTTCGGAATGGCATTCGCATACACCACCACGATTGCGCCCAGCAGGACGCCGGCAAGGCGCCGTGCCCATTCCGGATCGAGGTAGGCCGGCGCGGCCCAGGCCAGCAGGGCGGATGCACCGAGGATGCAGGCAGCCGCCAGCACGGCGCGGCACAGGTGGGAAAGGCGGGACGACGGCTTCATGCTTACTCCTTCGTTGGTGGAACAGCGGGAGGCTCCGGCCGGGTAAGGTTCAGCCCGAAGGCTTGCGCGAATCCCAGCAGGGCGTCTTCCAGCACCGACAGCCTGAGGCGGTAGGTGATGGTGCGGCCGTGTTTTTCCGGCGCGATCAGCCCGGCCGCGACCAGCACGGCAAAGTGGGCCGACATCGTCGGTTTCGACACGTCGAACAGGTCGGCCAGTTCGCCGGCGCCCATCGGCCCCTTCTGGAGGTGCTCGAGGACAGCGCGGCGGGTCGGATCGGACAGGGCTTTGAAAACGGAAGTCATGATCGATTGTTAGCTAAATATCGAATTATTGCAAGAAGTTTGATGCGCTTGCGCGTCGACCATGCGGAAAGGGTGGACGTCAGGCCTGATGGCGCCGGCCGAGCATTTCGCGCACCGCCTCGGGCAGCAATGGTTCGCTGAACCATTGCCCTTGCAATTGGTCGCAGCCGTGCGCGCGCAGGAAGTCCACCTGGGCCTCGGTCTCGACCGCTTCGCCCACCACCGCCAGGTCGAGGTTGTGGCCGATGTCGATCAGGGTCTTGGCCAGCCGGCTGCCGCCGCTGTCGCCCTCACAGGCGATCTCGTGCACCGCCGCCTTCGACAGCTTGACCTGGCGCACCGCCAGCTGGCGCAGGAAGGACAGGTCGGACATCCCCTTGCCGAACTCGTCGAGCGAGAGCGCCACGCCGACCTCGCGCAGCTGGGCCGACAGGTCGCGCCCCAGGCCCGGATTGCGGATCAGGTCGGCCTCGGGGATCTCGATTTCCAGGCTGCCGGGCGGCAGCGCGTAGCGCTCCATGCGCTGCGCCAGGCCGGCGATGAAGCCGTGCTGGCTGTACTCGCGGTGCGAGACGTTCACCGACACCGGCAGGCCGGTATAGCCGAGCTGGCGCAGTTCCTGCAGGAAGGCGCAGGCCTGGTCCAGCACCCAGTTGCCGATTTCGATCATCTTGCCCGATTCCTCGGCTTCGGCCAGGAAGGCGGCCGGCAGCATGATGCCGTTCTTCGGGTGGCGCCAGCGCAGCAGCGCCTCGAAGCCGCGAACCTTGCCGCTCCTGGCGTCCATGCGAGGCTGGAACAGCAGGAACAGCTCGTCGTGCTCGAGGGCGCTGCGGATGCTGTCGGCCAGCGCGGCGCGCTTCTGGCTGGCCAAGCGCATCTCGGGCGAGTAGAAGTGCACGCCGCCGCCGTTGCCCTTGACGTGGTACATCGCCATGTCGGCCGAGCGCACCAGTTCGGCGGGCGTGGCGCCGTCCTGCGGAAACAGCGCCACGCCCAGGCTGGCGCCGACCGGGATTTCGTTGCCGCCGAAGGCCACCGGCATCGTCATCGCGCGCCGCAGGCGCTCGGCCATGCGCAGCGTGAAGCGCACCGAGGGCTGGTCGACCAGCACCAGCACGAACTCGTCGCCCGACATGCGCGCCACCGTGTCGCTGTCGCGCACCGCCGACAGCAAGCGGCGCCCGACCACCTTGAGCACCACGTCGCCGGCCTCGTGGCCGAAGGTGTCGTTGATGGTCTTGAAGTTGTCCAGGTCGACCAGGATGGTCGCCACCATGGTCTTGTGGCGCTGGGCCAGGTGCACCGCGTGCTCGAGGCGGTCCCACAGCAGGTTGCGGTTGGCCAGTCCGGTGAGGTGGTCGTGGTTGATCTCGTGCTCGAGGAGTTCGGTGCGCTGCTTGGTGGCGGTGACGTCCTGCAGGATGCCGATGAAGTGGGTGACCTCGCCGTGCTCGTCACGCACCGGGGTGATGCTCAGGTCGTTCCAGAAAATATCGCCGTTCTTGCGCATGTTGCGGAAGACCACGTTGATCGGGCGCCGCTCGGTCAGGGCCAGGCGCACCTGGCTGCGCTCGTTGGTATCGAGCTTGGGCGCCTGCATGAAGCGGGCATCGCGCCCGATCACTTCAAGGGCCGAATAGCCGGCGATGCGCTCGAAGGCCGGGTTGACGTATTCGATGATGTTGTCGCGCCCGGCGCAGCGGGTGATGACGATGCCGTTGCTGGCCGCGTGCAGCGCGCGCTCGCGCAGCAGCAGCTGGAGCTCCTTCTCGCGCCGCTTGGCGATGCTGATGCCCATCCCGAACAGGTACTGGTCGCCATCGCAGCCCACCCGCGCGCCGCCGACGATGATCGGCGTCTCGCGCCCGCTGCGCGACACGTAGTTCATCTCCATCAACACCTCGGCGCCTTCGTCGAACACGCGGCGGAAGTTTTCCATGGCCTGCCGGCGTTCGCGCGGCTCGAACATCTCGAACACATGGGCGGCGGCGAGCTCGTCCGGGGTCATTTCGGTCATGCGTTCCAGGTTGTGGTTCCAGAGGATGAAGCGGCCGTCACGATTGATCGCGTAGAAGGTGCCGGGCAGCAGGTCGACCACGTCGGACAGGGGAGTATTGCCGACCCGCTCGGATTCGGAGAGCGCATCGGAAGGGGCGATGAGGACGGTGGCGCTCCAGCCCCGCGGCTGGTCGTGCGCGTCGTACTGGCGCAGCAGGCCCAGGGTGGCCAGGCCCTCGCGTCCGGCTGCGAAGCGCATCCGCAGCTTGGCCCCGCCGGCGGCCGCCATGGCCGGCCAGCCGGGTTTGCCGTCGCCGCCGGCAACGAGCTCGAGAAGCTCGCGCCCCCGCGCCTGCGCCGAGGTCCAGCCGAACAGCGCCGCGCAGGCGGGGTTCCAGGTCACGACCTTGCCCTCGTCATCGGTCAGGAAACAGACCTGCGCGGACGCTTCGATGGTGGACATGCCGGGGACCCTTCGCGAAAAACGCTCTTGGGGTGATCAGATTACACGCCTTCGCTTATGTGCGGCGCATAAAGAACAAAGCCACGGCGGACCGTGGCTTTAGAGATATGGAACAGCAAGCGAAGGCTGTATCAGGCCGCGACGGTTTCCTGCTTCGGCGGCAGCGCGATCTGGTTGTCGACGCTGAACTGGTAATCCTCGAAGACGTGCTGGGCCGACAGGATCTGGTAGCTGCCGTCCGCCAGGCGGTGGGTGGTGTCCTTCAGGCGGTAGGTGGTGTGGCCGCAGGTCCAGCAGTTGAAGTTGCGCATGTGGGTGCACAGGCAGGTCTTGTCGAACACCGTGATGTTCTTGCCGTCCGGGCTGGCCTGCACTTCGCGGTTGTACGAGTTGATGTAGGCGCAGTTGCCGGTGGCGTCCAGCAGGTAGCCGTAGGACTCGCAGCCCGGGCGGATGCCGGAGCCGATCGCCGGCGTGCTCTTGAGCATACGCATCGGGTAGCCGGTCGGCGACACGCCGTTGACGATGATGTCTTCCTCGCTGGCGCGGAAGTATTCCTGCTTGACCGCATCCGGCATGCCGCACTCGTGGGTGACGGTGAAGCGGGTCGCCACCTGCACGCCGCCGGCGCCTTTTTCCAGGAAGCCGACCGCGTCCGAGCCGGTGAAGATGCCGCCCGCGGCGATCACCGGGATGTCCAGCTGCTCGGCACGCATGTAGGCATGGACTTCGTCCATGATGGTGTGCAGGTCGTACTGCTTCCAGTCGTCGATGCCGAAGCCCAGGTGGCCGCCGGCCAGCGGGCCTTCGACGATGACGTAGTCGGGCAGGCGGTTCAGGCGCGAGACCTTTTTCAGGAACAGCTGCAGCGCGCGCACCGAGGACACGATGATGCCCAGGTAGGTAGAGCGGAAGCGCGGGTGGTCCTTGATCAGCTCGAAGGAACCCAGGTGCAGGCCGGCCGACATGGTGATGCCGTCGATGCCGGCGTCCATCGCCGCCGACAGGCGGGTGCGCAGGGTTTCCTTGGGCGCGTTCATGGTTAGCTTTTCCATGCAGTTCACGAAGATCAGGCCATCGCCTCGCTTCGCTTCCATGGTCGAGCCCACGTGCAGGCGGGTCGCTTCGGCCAGGCGGTCGAGGTCGAACTGGACCACCGCCTTGTTCGTGTTGTTGATGTTGAACTTGTAGAGCTTGGTCTTGTCCTTGACGAAGGTGGTGTCGAACTTGCGGTCCGACACGTCCTGCACCATCGCATCCGAGATGTGACCGATACCGCCAAGGCGGGCGGCCTCGAGGGCCAGTTCGGAGGTCGAGATGTCCACGCCCATCCCGCCGATCATGATGGGCACATATTCCTTGTTGCCCAGCTTCAGGCGGAAATCATCAACACGTTTCATTGCAATCCTTAAACCGCCGTAGTTCCCTACGCGTACATATGCATCGACAAGCCGCGCCCGTGCGCGGCCGTCATTCTACCCCAAGGCGGGGCGGGGTTTGCGCAGCCAACATGGCTGCGGAGAAGCTCGCGTCAATCGCGGAAGTTGTTGAAGGCCAGCGGCAGGTCCTGCACGTCCTTGCGCAGCAGCGCCATGGCGGCCTGCAGGTCGTCGCGCTTGGCGCCGGTGACGCGCACCGATTCGCCCTGGATGCTGGCCTGCACCTTCATCTTGCTTTCCTTGATGAGCTTGGTAATCTTCTTCGCGTCTTCGGTCTCGATGCCGTTGCGCACCTTGATGACCTGCTTGACCTTGTCGCCGCCGATCTTCTCGACCTTGCCTTCGTCGAGGAAGCGCACGTCGACCTTGCGCTTGGCCATCTTGTTGATCAGGACGTCCTTGACCTGGCCGAGCTGGAAATCGGAATCGGCGAACAGGGTCAGTTCCTTTTCCTTTTGCTCGACATTGGCCGAGCTGCCCTTGAAGTCGAAGCGGGTGGTGATTTCCTTGTTCGATTGTTCGACGGCATTCTTCACTTCGACCATGTCTGCTTCGCAGACAACATCAAACGATGGCATGGCGGTTTCCTTTTTTCTTGGTACTGCTAAATAGATGAATCCCTCTATTTTAACGGACAACGCCTCCCGCAGGCCACCAGATTTGCCCGCACGGCAAGGTTCGGGGGCGGGCTTGCGCCTATAATGTCCAAAAAACACCCTGATGCCATGCAAGCCGACCTGCCCATCCTCGACGATTTTTCCCTCGCTTCCCTGAACACCTTCCGCATCCCGGCGCGCGCCCGTCATTACCTGCGGGTGGACGGCGCGGCGCAGCTCGAGGCCGTACGGCGCGACCCGCTGCTTGCCGGCTTGCCGCGCCTGGTGCTGGGCGGCGGCAGCAATTTGCTGTTCACCCGCGACTTCGACGGCATCGTCCTGCACATGGCGGGCCAGGGCAAGGAGCTGCTGGGCGAGCAGGACGGCCGCATCCTGGTGCGGGCCCAGGCGGGCGAGAGTTGGCACGCCTTCGTCCAGTGGACCCTGGCCCAGGGCCTGGGCGGGCTGGAAAACCTGTCCCTGATCCCCGGCACGGTCGGCGCGGCGCCGATCCAGAACGTGGGGGCGTACGGGACGGAAACCAAGGACGTCTTCCATTCCCTGAGCGCCTACGACATGGCCAGCGGCGAAGTGCGCACGCTGGACGCGGCCGCCTGCCGCTTCGCCTACCGCGACAGCATCTTCAAGCATCCGGAAGGCCGTGAACTGGTGGTGCTGGACGTCACCTTCGCCCTGCCGGCCGCCTGGACGCCGAACCTGCGCTATGCCGAGCTGGCCAGGGCGGTGGAAGAGGCCGGCTTGACCGAGCCGACGCCGCAGGACATCGGACGCACGGTCGAGGCGATCCGGCGGCGCAAGCTGCCTGATCCTGCCGAGATCGGCAATGCCGGCAGCTTCTTCAAGAACCCGGTGGTGTCGCGCGAACATTGCGCACGCCTGCTGGCCGAATTTCCGCAGCTGGTGCACCATGCGCAGGCGGAGGGCAGCGAAAAGCTGGCGGCCGGCTGGCTGATCGACCAGTGCGGCTGGAAGGGCCGGGCGCTGGGCGCGGCGGGCGTGTACCCGAAACAGGCGCTGGTGCTGGTCAACCTGGGCGGCGCCCGGGGCGAGGACGTGGTGCGGCTGGCGCGCGCGATCCAGGAAGACGTCAAGGCGAAATACGGCGTGGAACTGGAGCCGGAACCGGTATTCATCTAATAACCTGGCACGTCAGCCCTGGAACATTAGCCGTCGTTCCGGCGAAGGCCGGAACAATGCCACTGGCATTGTTCCGCCCAATGTTGCAAGCATCTCGATACGCGACGAACTTGGGCACCGGCCTTCGCCGGTGCGACGGTTTCACGGCTAGCAAAAGAATAGAATCCGATGAACGCTTGGGCAAGTTCGATATAGCGGGGGCAAAATATGATCAAGGCAGTCGTGACGGGCCACAGCCGTGGCCTGGGGGCCGCGGTGGCGGCGGAACTGGTGGCGCGCGGCATCCCCGTACTGGGGCTGGCGCGCGGCCATGCGGAAATCGGAGAGGGCATGGAGCAGGCCGTGGTCGACCTGGGCGACGCCCAGGCGCTGGCGGCCTGGCTGGGCGGGCACACGCTGCGCTCCTTCCTGGCCGGCTGCGACACGGCGCTGCTGGTCAACAATGCCGGCGTGGTGACGCCGGTGGGGCCGCTGGCCGAGCAGGACCCGGCGGCGGCGCTGCGCGCGGCCATCCTGAACGTCGGCGCGCCGCTGGCCTTGTCCGCGGCCTTCGTGCAGGCCGCGCCGCAGGCCGAGCGGCGCATCCTGCACATCTCGAGCGGGGCCGGACGCAGCGCCTACCCGGGCTGGAGCGTCTACTGCGCCACCAAGGCCGCGCTCGACCAGCATGCGCGGGCGGTGGCGCTCGACGGCGACCCGCGGGTGCGCTGCGTCAGCCTGGCGCCGGGCGTGATCGATACCGACATGCAGGCCGAGATCCGCGCGACGCCGGATGAAAAATTCCCGCTCAAGCAGCGTTTCGTCGACATGAAGGAGGGCGGGGTGCTGGTGTCGCCAGGCGATTGCGCCGCGAAGCTGGTGGATTGCCTGCTGGCGGAGCGCTTCGGGCACGAGCCGGTCGACGACCTGCGCAACAGCGCTTAGCGCAACAGCGCCTGGCTACTGCCAGGCCAGCATGGTTTCGAACAGGTCGGCCGGCACCGGCCGCGAGAACAGATAGCCCTGGGCATAGTCGCAGCCGGCGCGGCTCAGGGCGAGGCACTGCTCCGGCGTCTCCACGCCCTCGGCAATGACCTTCAGTCCCAGCTTGTGGGCCATCACGATGATGGTCTCGGTGATCGTGCGGCTGAAATTGTCGTGCACCAGTTCCTTCACAAAAGACTGGTCGATCTTCAGGTAATCGATGTCGAGGCGCTTCAGGTAGCTCATCGAGGAGTAGCCGGTGCCGAAGTCGTCGATCGACACCTGCATGCCGCTCGACTGCAGCGCCGCCAGCTTGGCCAGCACCGTGTCCGACAGGTTCAGCAGCAGGCCTTCGGTGATCTCGACGTTGATGCAGCGCGGACCCAGCCGGATCTCGTCCAGGTGGGCCACCCAGTCGGCGGCGTCGGCCTGGGCCTGGAACTGCACCGGCGACTTGTTGATGCTGACCTGGAAGTCGCGCGCCAGCATGTCCGACCAGCGCTTCGAATAGTGGGCCGCGGTGCGGAACACCCAGTCGCCAATCTCGTGGATCAGGCCGGATTCCTCGGCCACGCCGATGAAGGTATCCGGCGACAGCAGGGCGCCGGAAGCATGGCGCCAGCGCAGCAGGGCTTCGGCCTTGACGATCCGGTTCGACGACAGGTCGACGATCGGCTGGAAATACAGTTCCAGCTGCTTGCCGGGGACGGCATTGCGCAGTTCGGCGAGCAGCTTGAGGCGCCGGATCGCGGCCGCCTGCATGTTCGCTTCAAAGAAGGTCAGCTGGTTGCGCCCGGCGGACTTGGAGCGGTACATGGCGTGGTCGGCATTGCGCATCAGTTCTTCCGGGTCGCGCGCGTCCTCGGGATAGCGGGCGATGCCGATGCTGCCGGCGATGTACAGCAGTTCCTGCTGGATCGGAAAGGGCTGGGCGAGCGCATCCAGGATCGCCTGCGCGACCGCCTCGACGTGGGCCAGCTAGCGCGTTTCGCTCAGGATCACCGTGAACTCGTCGCCGCCGAGGCGCGCCACCGTGTCGCCCTTGCGCACGCAGGCCTGGATGCGCTGCGCCGCCTCGACCAGCAGCAGGTCGCCGGCGTCGTGGCCGAGCAGGTCGTTGACCTCCTTGAAGCGGTCGAGGTCGATGAACAGCAGGGCGACTTCGCCGCGCTCATCCTCGGCGCGCCGGATCGCCTGCTCGAGGCGGTCGCGGAACAGGGCCCGGTTCGGCAGGCCGGTCAGGGTATCGTAGTGGGCGCGCCGTTCGAGCTTTTCGGTGAACTGGCGGATGGTTTCTTCGCTGTGCTTGCGGCTGCTGATGTCGTCGATGAAGCCTTACCAGATGGTGCCGCCGTCAAGGCCCGGGGACGGCGTCGCGATCACTTCGCGCCAGCAGTGCCCGCCGTCGGGCAGCTCGACCTGGAACTCGGCCCGCAGCGGCTGCATCCCGGCGGCCGAGCGCTCCAGGGCGCGGCGCAGGCGGCCCCGGTGCTGCGGCACGATGCGCGCCGCCAGGCAGCCGAGATCGGCCTGGATGGCGCTTGGCGCCAGTTCGAACAGCGTGTGCGCCATGTCGCTGATGAAGGGACAGGCGAAGCTGCCGTCGGCCCGGTGCTCAAGTTCGAACAGGGCGCCCGGGACCTGCTGCGCCAGCTGGGCGAGCCGCTCGTGGCTCTTCTCCAGCGCCTGGCGCATGCGGTAGGCCTCGGTGATGTCGGTGATGGTGCCGATCATGCGCAGCGGCTGCCCCTGCGCATCGCGCGCGACGATGCTGCCGCGCGAGCGCACCCGGATCCAGTCGCCGGTGAAGCGGCGGATCCGGTATTCGCAGGTGTAGAGGGGCTCGTTGCCGGCCAGGTAGCGCTCGATGCAGCGCCGCACGTGGGCATTGTCGTCGGGGTGGATGCGGCTGGTCCAGATCTTCGGCGTGGCGCCGTCCGGGTTGCCGCTGGCGCCCATGATCTCCTTCCACTTGGCCGAGAAGGTGACGGAATTCTCGTCCATCCGCCAGTCCCAGACGCCTTCGCCGGTCCCGTTCAGGGCCAGCACCAGTCGCTCTTCCTCGCGCCGCAGCGATTCGGCCAGCCGCCCCTGGGTGGCGAAGGCTTCCTCCAGCGCACGGTGGGCCTGCTGCAGCTTTTCCTCGCGGTTGATAACGTCGGAAATGTCGTGCACGGTGCCGACCAGGTCGGTGCAGCGGCCCGCCGCGTCGAACACCGGCGTGATCGAGACCCGTCCCACCTTGCGGCCGGCCGGGTAGTCGCTGTGCTCTTCCCAGCGCTGGGTCTGGCCGGTGCGGATCGCGGCGCGGTAATGTTCGAGCACCATCGACAGCGAAGGTTCGGGGATGACTTCGTCGACGGTCTTGCCGATGACCTGTTCGGGCGTGAGCTGGGTGGCCTTGTAGAAGGCCGGGTTGACGTAGGTAAAGCGAAAGGTATCCGTTCCCTCGACCGCGTACTGGTAGACGACGTCCTCGATGTTGCGGTAGATGATCGCGATCGCGTCGGCCTGGGGCGTGGCCGGCCGCGCGGCAGGCGGGCTTGTCGTTGGGCCGCCGCTGACATGCGCCTGGAAGCTGTCGGTGTCGTCGTCGGGGGACATGGGCGCTCGATGGTGGGCAGGACCGGATATTCTAGCGCGAAGGAGAGGAACGGGCTGTTCTGGTGTTCAGGCGGCAATAGTGGGGTAGAGATCGTGCCAGGCGGGGTTGGTGGATTGGATGAGGTTGATTTTCCAGTCGCGCGACCATTCTTTGATCTGTTTTTCCCGTGTGATGGCCGAGATAATCTCGGAATGGACTTCATACCAGACCAGCTGTTTCACCTTGTATTTCTTTGTGAAACCGGCAATGAACCCTTCCTTGTGTTGCCAGACGCGCTGGACCAGGTTGGAGGTGACACCAATGTAAAGTGTGCCGTATGGCCGGCTGGCAAGAATGTAGACGTACGAGGATTTTTCCATCGACGTATCCTCGGTCCAGCATATGAGCAAGGTGCTGAGGGTACGCAAAGAAACCTGGGTTCCGGCCTTCGCCGGAACGACGGTTTCAAGGGCGACACTAAAGATATCGCACCGAAATTAGCACCTACAGCCCGTCGTTCCGGCGCAGGCCGGAACCCAATTCAGAAGCATTTAAGTAAAGCAAGTTAGCACTGGCAGCCCGTGCATATTGCCCGGTACCCATGAAAAAAGCCGCCTGATGAGGCGGCTTTCGAGGGGGGAAATAACGCTTACTTGCCGCGGGCCGCGCGTGCCTTGGCGGCGATGCGCATGCGCAGCGCGTTCAGCTTGATGAAGCCGCCCGCGTCCGCCTGGTTGTAGGCGCCGCCGTCTTCATCAAACGTAGCGATGTTCATGTCGAACAGCGAATCGGTCTTCGAATCGCGCGACACCACGATCACGTTGCCCTTGTAGAGCTTCACGCGCACCCAGCCGTTCACGGTCTGCTGGGTGTGGTCGATCAGGGTCTGCAGCGCGACGCGCTCCGGGGCCCACCAGTAGCCGTTATAGATCAGCGACGCATAGCGCGGCATCAGGTCGTCCTTCAGGTGCGCCACTTCGCGGTCCAGGGTGATCGATTCGATCGCGCGGTGGGCCTTGAGCATGATGGTGCCGCCCGGGGTCTCGTAGCAGCCGCGCGACTTCATGCCGACATAGCGGTTTTCCACCAGGTCGAGGCGGCCGATGCCGTGCTTGCCGCCCAGGCGGTTCAGCTCGGTCAGGACTTCGGCGGCGCTCATGCGCTTGCCGTTCAGGGCCACGATGTCGCCCTTTTCGTATTCGATGTCGAGGTACTCGGCTTCGTTCGGCGCCTGTTCCGGCGACACCGACCAGCGCCACATCGATTCCTCGGCTTCCGCGCTCGGGTTCTCCAGGTGGCGGCCTTCAAAACTGATGTGCAGCAGGTTGGCGTCCATCGAGTAGGGTGCGCCGCCGTTCTTGTGCTTCATGTCGATCTCGATGCCGGCATCTTCCGCGTACTTCAGCAGCTTCTCGCGCGACAGCAGGTCCCACTCGCGCCACGGGGCGATGATCTTGACGTCGGGTTTCAGCGCGTAGGCGCCCAGTTCGAAACGCACCTGGTCGTTGCCCTTGCCGGTCGCGCCGTGCGAGATGGCGTCGGCGCCGGTCTCGTTGGCGATCTCGATCAGGCGCTTGGCGATCAAGGGACGCGCGATCGAGGTGCCCAGCAGGTATTCGCCTTCGTACACGGTGTTCGCGCGGAACATCGGGAACACGAAGTCGCGCACGAATTCTTCGCGCACGTCGTCGATGTAGATGTTTTCCGGCTTGATGCCGAACTTGATCGCCTTGGCGCGCGCAGGCTCCAGTTCTTCGCCCTGGCCGAGGTCGGCGGTGAAGGTGACGATTTCGCAGTTGTAGTGATCCTGCAGCCATTTCAGGATGACCGAGGTGTCGAGGCCGCCGGAGTAGGCGAGGACTACTTTTTTAATGTCGCTCATGGAAGATTCCAGTGTGGAGGGGGAGGTGGGGTCGGGATGGTCAGCCGGCCCGCTTTGGAAACAACGGGGCCGACGATCAAACTAAGCTAGTGGTGGATGAAAAGGATTGAGTTACTTGTCTTCGATACGGCCGAGCAGCAGGTACTCGATCAGGGCTTTCTGCACGTGCAGGCGGTTTTCCGCCTCGTCCCAGACGACCGACTGCGGGCCGTCGATGACGCCGGCCGATACTTCTTCGCCGCGGTGCGCCGGCAGGCAGTGCATGAACAGGGCGTCGGAGGCGGCACGCGCCATCTTGGCTTCGTCCACGATGAAGCCGTCGAAGGCCTTCATGCGCTCGGCGTTTTCCTTTTCGTAGCCCATGCTGGTCCAGACGTCGGTGTTGACCAGGTGCGCGCCTTCGCAGGCGTCCGAGGGGTTGTCGAACAGGGTGTAGCGCTGGGTGGACACCAGCTTCGGGTCCAGGTCGTAGCCCTTCGGCGTGGAGACGTTCAGGTGGAAGCCGAACACCTCGGCCGCCTGCAGCCACGAGTACAGCATGTTGTTGGCGTCGCCGATCCAGGCCACCGTCTTGCCGGCGATCGGGCCGCGGTGCTCGTAGAAGGTGAAGATGTCGGCCAGCACCTGGCAGGGATGGTGTTCGTTGGTCAGGCCGTTGATGACCGGGACGCGCGAATTGGCGGCGAAGCGTTCGATGATCTCCTGGCCGAAGGTGCGCACCATGATGATGTCGCACATGCGCGACATGACCTGGCCCGCGTCTTCCACCGGCTCGCCGCGGCCCAGCTGGCTGTCGCGGGTGTTCAGGTAGATCGCGGCGCCGCCCAGCTGGTGCATGCCGGCTTCAAAAGAAAGCCGGGTACGGGTCGAGCTCTTCTCGAACACCATCACCAGGGTGCGGTCGACCAGCGGGTGGTAGACCTCGTAGGCCTTGAACTTGCGCTTGATGACCTTCGCGCGTTCGATGACGTATTCGAATTCGTCCGCGCTGAAGTCGGAGAACTGCAGGAAATGCTTGATGGGCTTTGCGACTGGCATATCGTCTTTGCTTGAGTGTTATCCCTTGAATTATAAGGGTTTTTGCTTTCCCTTAGGGAAAGCGGATGAAAAAGTCAATAGAGGGTCTGCGACGATTCGTGCAGCAGCTGCGCATACAGCTCGTGCCGCATCTTCGCGATCCTGCCTTCCCCGACCGCGCCCAGCACCGCGCATTGCGGCTCGGCCAGGTGGCGGCAGTTGTAGTACTTGCAGCCGCCCAGGTAGGGCTTGAACTCGACAAAGGCGCGTTCCAGCATGCCCTCGGTCAGGTGGTACAGCCCGAATTCCTGGAAGCCCGGCGAATCGATGATCGACGCTCCACCCGGCAGCCAGTACAGGCGCGTGAAGGTGGTGGTGTGCTTGCCGGTGTCCAGGGCTTCCGAGATCTCGCGCACGGCGATGTCGGCGTCCGGCACCAGGAGGTTGATCAGGGACGACTTGCCCATGCCCGACTGGCCGATGAAGATTGAGGACTGGCCGGCGAGCAGCGGCATCAGGGTCTCGACCGCGTGCTCGGGCCGTTCGCGGGCCGACAATTCGTGCACCGGATAGCCGAGCGAGGCATACAGGCCGGCGCGCTCGCGGGCGCGCGCCAGCGGCTGCTCCACGTCGACCTTGTTCAGGATGATGTGGGCCTCGATCCCGGCCGCCTCGGCCGCCACCAGCGAGCGCGAGACCAGGTCGTCGGCGAAGCTCGGCTCGGTGGCGACGACGATGAACAGGCGCGAGATGTTCGCCGCCAGCAGTTTCGACTTGTACTGGTCCGAGCGATAGAGCAGGGTAGTGCGGTCGGCGATCTTCTCGATCACGGCCTGGTCGTTCGACGTGCGCTTGAGAATCACGACGTCGCCCACCGCCACATTGGTTTTCTTGCCGCGCGTGACGCACTGCAGCTTCTCGCCGTTCGCATCGGCCAGGTAATGGCGACCGTGGGCCGCGATGATGGTGCCGGTCAACTCGCTCATGCGCTCGGGCCTTGCACGTAGATCGCGTCCGCCCGGGCGGCGCAAATGAAATCGTTGTCGCTCAGCGCGCCGCCGGCCGAGTGGGTGGTGTAGGCCACCGTGCAGCGGCGGTAGCCGACCGTCATCTCGGGGTGATGGTTCTGCGCTTCGGCCATGTTTGCGATTGCGTTCACGAAATCGATGGTGGCGCGGTAGTTCGCAAACGTGAACTCGCGCGCGATGGTGCCGTCGATGGCCTGCCATTCGGGCACATCGAGCAGGCGCGTCTGAATCGTGGCCGGGTCCAGCGCCGGCGCGCCGTGAGTGCAGTGTTGGTCAATGAGCTTCATGCGGCCGCCATGGTCAGGTGTTTCACCCGCACCGAAGCCGGCGGGTGCGAATCGTAGAAGGCCGAGTGCAGCGGGTCCGGCGTCAGGGTCGATGCGTTGTCCTCGTACATCTTGACCAGGGCCGACACCAGGTGGCTGCTATCGGTGTGCTTCGCGGCGAAGGCGTCCGCCTCGAACTCGTGCTTGCGCGAGGTGATGGAGCTGAGCGGCGAGAGCACGAAGGTGAACACCGGCAGCACCAGTGCGAACAGGATCAGGGCCATGCCGTCGTTCGACGCGTTCATCATCGGCAGCACGCCCAGGCCGGTGTAGAACCAGGCCTGGTTCTTCAGGTAGCCCAGCAGCGCCAGGAAAGCCAGCGACAGCGCGAACATCACCACGATGCGCTTGACGATGTGGCGCAGCTTGAAGTGGCCCAGTTCGTGTGCCAGCACGGCTTCGATCTCGTGCGGGTCGAGGCGCGACAACAGGGTGTCGAAGAAGACGATGCGCTTGTTGCTGCCAAAGCCGGAAAAATAGGCGTTGCCGTGCGCGCTGCGCTTGCTGCCGTCCATGACGAACAGGCCTTTCGAGGCGAAGCCGACGCGCGCCATCAGGCCTTCGATGCGTTCCTTCAGGCTCACGTCCTCGAGCGGGGTGAACTTGTTGAACAGCGGCGCGATCACGGTCGGGTAGAGCACCATCATCAGGAGCTGGAAGCCGCTCCACACGCACCAGGCCCACAGCCACCACAGGTCGCCGCTACGCTCCATCAGCGCCAGGATCACCCACAGCAGCGGCAGGCCGATCACGGCGCCGACCAGCAGGCCCTTGAACATGTCGGCGATCCACAGGCCGGGCGTCATCTTGTTGAAGCCGAAGCGCTGTTCCAGCACGAACTGGCGGTACCAGTCGAAGGGCAGGTCGAGCAGGCCGGATACGATCGCGAACGCCACCACCAGGGCCATCTGGTGCGTCATGCCCGGACCGGTGAGGCCCAGCAGGGAGACCGACAGGGCCTGCAATCCGCCCAGCAGGGTGAAGCCGATCAGCACCACGCCGCCCCACAGCATCGAGGCAATGCCGAGCCGGGTCCTGGCCACCGTGTAGTCGGCCGCCTTCTGGTGCGCCGCCAGCGGCACCTTTGGCGCAAACTCGGCCGGTACGCTGGCGCGGTGGCGCAGCACATGCCGGATATGCCGGTTGGCCAGCCAGAAGCGCACGCCCAAGGTCAGCGCAAAGAAAACGACGAACAAAACCGAAAACCCGAGTGAAGACATGCTGTGCCTGTGAGAAAATGCAGGATTGCGCGAAAAACGAATGCAGTATCGCTAATCGAAGAGAGAATTATGTCACAAGCTACACAAACCGAAGGCGCTGCCGCGCCTGTGCGCCCGAACGAATTCAACCTGGTCTGGCTCGACATGGAAATGACCGGCCTGGACCCGGACAACGACCGCATCATCGAGGTGGCCGTGGTCGTCACCGATGCCGACCTGAACATCATCGCCGAAGGTCCGGTGTTCGCCATCCACCAGTCGGACGAAACCCTGGACAAGATGGACAACTGGAACAAAGGCACCCACGGCCGCTCGGGCCTGATCGACCGCGTCAAGGCCTCGACCGTGACCGAAGCCCAGGCCGAGCTGGAGCTGATCGCCTTCCTGAAGCAGTACGTCCCGGCCAACAAGTCGCCGATGTGCGGCAACTCGATCTGCCAGGACCGCCGCTTCATGGCGCGCGGCATGCCCAAGCTGGAAGCCTTCTTCCACTACCGTAACCTGGACGTGTCGACCCTGAAGGAACTGTGCCGCCGCTGGAAGCCCGAACTCGCCTCCGGCTTCAAGAAGCACCAGAAGCATACCGCGCTGGCCGACATCGTCGAGTCGATCGAGGAGTTGCGCTACTACCGCGAGCACTTCATCAAGCTGTAAGCGCAACATGTGATGCATGCCTTGCCTGTTTTGCAGAAATGTATCGCAGGCAAGAAAAGCTGTGCGACAATCGGCCCATGTCCTCTCCCTCGCACACCATGGACGACGGCATGCGCATGCGCATCCGCCGTCATGACTGGAGCCAGACCCCGCTCGGTCCGCCGGGGGAATGGCCGCCGGCCCTGCGCACCGCCGTGGACATGGTGCTGCACTCGTCCTTCCCCATGTTCCTGGCCTGGGGCCCGGACCTGATTTTCCTCTACAACGACGCCTACGTGCCGCTGCTCGGGCAGAAGCATGGGCGCGCGCTCGGCGAACGCTTCTGCGACCTGTGGGCCGAGGTCTGGAAGGACATGGTGCCGCTGATCGACCGCGCCCTGTCGGGCAAGCCGGTCTACTTCGAAGACATGCCGATGACCGTGATGCGGCGCGGCTATCCTGAACGCGCCACCTTCACCTTTTCGCATGCGCCCCTGATCGGCGACGACGGCCAGGTGGCCGGCCTGTTCTGCACCGTGATGGAAACCACGCGCCGTGTCGCCAGCGAGCGCCGCGCGGCCTTCGAGCTGACCGTGTCTGACGCGCTGCGCCCGCTCGCCTCGAGCGAGGAAGTGATCGCCACCGCCAGCGCGCTGCTGGGCGGCGAGCTGCACGCGGACCGGGTGGTGTACGCCGAGATGAACGAGGCGACGGGACGCTTCTCGGTGCCGCGCTGGTGGGCGCGCGACGGCCGCAAATGGACACAGCCCAGTTTCAGCCTCGACGAATTCGGTCCCGCGGTGGGCGCGGCGCTGCGCGCGGGCGACGTGGTGCGCATCCACGACACCGCGCGCGACGTGCGCACCATGGGCTACCGCAGCGCCTACATCGCCGACCGGATCGGTGCGCTGCTGGTGGTGCCGCTGGTCAAATCCGGCCGGCTGACGGCCTGCCTCGGCATCGATTGCCTGCTTGCGCGCCACTGGAGCGACGACGACCTGCAGCTGGCGCGCGATGTTGCCGAGCGTACCTGGGCGGCGGCCGAGACCGCGCGCGCCCAGGCCGCGCTGCGCGCCGAACGCGACCGTAGCCGCAACATCTTCGACACCATCGCCGAAGGCTTCGCCGTGTTCGACGCCGACTGGAACATCGTCGAAATGAATGCCGAAGGGCTGCGATTGTGCCGCGTGAGGGCGGAAGAGACCATCGGGCGTAGTCATTGGGAAGTGTTCCCGCATACGGTCGACATGGAGCTTGGCCGCATGTACCGTGAAGTCATGCGCACCCGCGTGGCGTCGGCCGCGATCTATTCGCATTCCTTCCCCGACGGCCAGCGCGTCTGGACCGAGGTGCGCGCCTACCCTATGCCGGACGGGAGCATCGCCTCCTTCTTCCGCGACATCACCGACCGCAAGCTGGCCGAGGAAAAGCTGGTCGAGGCCGACCGCCGCAAGGACGAGTTCCTGGCGATGCTGGCGCACGAGCTGCGCAACCCGCTGGCGCCGATCAGCGCCGCCGCCGAGCTGTTGCGCATCGGCACGCTCGGCGAGGAGCGGGTGCGCCAGAGCAGCAACATCATCGGTCGCCAGGTGCGCCACATGACGCGGCTGGTGGACGACCTGCTGGACGTCTCGCGCGTGACGCGCGGCCTGATCACGCTCGAGCGGGCCGAGATCGGCATGCGCGGCGTGGTGCAGGAAGCGGTGGAACAGGTCAGGCCGGCCATCGAGGCCAGGCGCCAGCGCCTGTCGGTGCACCTGCCGCCCTCATGGGCCCTGGTGGAAGGGGACAAGGCGCGCCTGGTGCAGGTGGTGGCCAACGTGCTCGGCAACGCCACCAAGTACACGCCGGAAGGCCGCGAGATCGACCTGCGCGCCGAGGTGAGGGGGGATGGCGCGAAAGGCGCGCTGGTGATCAGCGTTCGCGACGAAGGCATCGGCATGGACCGCGAACTGAGCGTTAGGGTGTTCGACCTGTTTACGCAGGGCGAGCGCTCGTCGGACCGTTCGCAGGGCGGCCTTGGTCTCGGCCTGGCACTGGTGCGCAACCTGGTCGAGCTGCATGGCGGGATGGTCGGCTGTTCGAGCCCGGGACCGGGCAAGGGCAGCACCTTCGTCATCACGCTGCCGCTGTTGCGCGAGGCCGTTCCCGCGCCGCTGCCGCAGGCGCCCGTGCCGGCGGCGAAGACCGGTTGCTTGACGGTGCTGGTGGTGGACGACAACGTGGATGCCGCCGAGACGCTCGGCCTGCTGCTGGCGGCCCACGGCCATGAGGTGGTGGTCGAGCACGAGTCCCTGCGGGCGCTGGAGCGCGCCAAGAGGGTCGCGCCCGACGTCTGCCTGCTCGACATCGGCCTGCCCGGGATCGACGGCCACGAACTGGCGCGCCGCTTGCGCGCACAGCCGGAAACCGCGGCGAGCGTGCTGGTGGCCATTACCGGCTACGGCCAGCAGCAGGACCGCGACGAGGCCTTCGCCGCGGGCTTCCGGCATCACCTGGTCAAGCCGGTCGATTTCGACGCGCTGGCGCGCCTGCTGGATAGCGTGCAGGCGCCGCAGGACGCCTAGCTGCTTACTTGACCCGGTAGGCTGCGCACAGCTTGTTGCCGTCCGGGTCGCGCACGTAGGCCAGGTGCAGCGCACCCAGGCTGGCGTCGCGCAGGCCCGGCGCTTCCTCGATCGAGGTGCCGCCATGCGCCACCGCGACGTCGTGGAATTGCTTGACCTGCTCGGGTGAACTGCACTTGAAGCCGATGGTGCCGCCGTTGGCCGGCGTCGCCGCTTCTCCATTGATCGGCTCGCTGATGCCGAAGCTGCTGCCTTCGTGCCGGTAGAACAGCCGGGTGTGGCCGCTCGGCGCCTGGTTGCGGAAACCCTCGCCCGCGCCCAGGACGCCCAGGACAGCATCGTAAAAACGTTTCGAGCGCTCGATATCGTTCGAGCCGACCATGACGTGATTCAGCATCCTCGATCCCTTTCTCAGCGCATCTGGGTGTAGTTGACCGGGGTGAAGCGGTAGCCCTTGCCGGAGGTGGCAAGGTAGCCCAGGCCCGGGAACTGCAGGTGGGCGCCGCCGATCATGTAGCCGCCCTTGGCGGCGGCGTCGAATTCCTTCTTGCGGGTAGCAGCGGCGGCCTTCTGGTCGCCGTCGAACTGGATCGTCACGGCCGGGTTATCCATCTGCACCGCCGCCACGTGGATCAGGTCGCCGATCACGAGCAGCTTCTGGCCGCCGCTTTCGACCAGGTAGCTGGTATGGCCCGGGGTGTGGCCGCCGGTCGGATTCGCGCGGATGCCCGGCACCAGCTCAATGCTGCCTTCGAACGGCTTGAAGCGGCCGGCCTGCACATACGGACCGAGCGCGGCCTGGGCGCCCTTGAACGTGTCCTTGTCCTTGGCCTTGTCCATGTTCGCCTGGCTCAGCCAGTGGTCCGATTCTAGCTTGTTGGCGCGCACGACGGCCTTGCTGAACACGGCCGCCGAGTCCTTCACCAGGCCGCCGGCGTGGTCGCCGTGGAAATGGGTCAGGTAGATCTCGTCGACCTGGTCCGGCGTGTAGCCGGCCGCTTTCATGTTCGCCACCAGCTTGCCCAGGGTCGGGCCGAAGAAGGAGCCGGCGCCGGTGTCGATCAGGACCAGCTTGCTGCCGGTGTTGATGAGGTAGGCATTGTCCGAGGTTTCCAGCATCGGCTTCAGGTGCGCCCTGGCCAGGGTCTCCTGGGTTTTCTTCGGATCCTGGGCCAGCAGCTGGTCGACCGGCAGGTCCACGGTGCCGTCCGACAGCGGGGTGATTTCGAACTGGCCCAGCATCATGCGCGACCAGCCCGGGGCCGGGGTCTTCGCCATCGGGGCGGCGGCCAGGGCCGGGGTGGCGACGCAGATCGCCAGTGCGGCGGCGGCCAGCATGGACAGGGTAGGTCGTGGGATGGTGTTCATCGTGAAGTCCTCGTTGTTGGTTGCTGCGGCAAGCCGGCCGCAGTGCGTTGCTTATCCTACATGATTGCTTGTCGGAATGCTTACCGTCTGCGTGGGGGAACACGTGTTCGCGCAAGCTGTGGTGTAATGGCAGGTTCCCAATGTTGCAAACCGTATCCATGTTCTCGATGTTGTCGCAGTTGCTGTCGAGGCTGGGGCGCCTGCGCCCCGCCGGACCGACTTCCTTCACCCGGCAGGTGCCCGCCGCCCTCGGCGCACTGCTGGTCCTGCTCCTTACCGCCCTGGTCAGCCGCGCCGCGCTCGGCGCCGCGGCGGTGCATTCGCTGCCCTTCCTGATCGCGCCGATGGCCGCGTCCGCGGTGCTGCTGTTCTGCCTGCCGGCGGCGCCGCTGGCCCAGCCCTGGCCCGTCATCGGCGGCAACGTCGTCTCGGCCCTGGTCGGCGTGGCCTGTGCGCAGGCCGTCGACCCGCTGGTGGCGGCGCCGTTGGCCGGCGGCCTGGCGATCGCCGCGATGGCCACGCTGCGCTGCCTGCATCCGCCCGGCGGCGCGGTGGCCGTGACCGCCGTGCTGGGCGGGGCGGCGGTGTCCAAGGCCGGCTTCTGGTTCGTGCTGGCGCCGGTGGGCCTGAACTCGATCCTGATGGTGCTGGGCGCAGTGGCCTGGAACCGGCTGTCGGGACACCATTACCCGCACGTGCAGCTGGCCGCGCGCCCGCCCGAGGAAAAGGCGGGCTTTGCGAAGGAAGACCTGGATGCGGCGCTGGACAGCTATGGCGAGACGCTCGACGTCAGCCGCGACGACCTGGCCACGATCTTTGCCGAGACCGAGCAGCGCGCCGCCGAGCGCCGCGCGCGCCAGCACCGCTGCGGCGAGCTGGCGCATCCCGTGCCGGCCACCCTGAGCCCGGACATGCCGCTGGCGGCGGCGCGCGCGCTGCTGGTGCGGCACGGCGTGCCGGCCTTGCCGGTGGTGGACGCCGCCGGCTGTCCGGTCGGGGTGCTCAGCATGGCGGGCCTGGTGGCGGCCGGCGGCAGCGCCAGCCGCCCCTTGCCGGCGCGTGCGCGGCGGGCGACGGCGCTGCTGTTCGGGCGCGATACGGCGCCGACGGTCGGCCAGCTGGTCGAGGCGGATTTCGTCGCCGTGCGCAGCACGGCGCCGGTGACGGCGCTGCTCACCCGCTTCCATGAGGGAGCGAAGCAGGTGTTCGTGGTGGACGAGGAGGGCAGGCTGGCCGGGATGGTGCAGCCCGGCGACCTGCTGGTGGGACTGGATCTTGGCTTGACGGAAGCTGCCTAGCTTGCCTCAGCGCCTAACAAAACCCCGAGGGCAAGGCGCATTGTCGAAGACAGTACGCTAGTACGGCGAGACAATGCAACGCAGCCATCGGGGGAATTGTTAGGCGCTTACTCGGCGCCGCAGCACTTCTTGTACTTCTTGCCGCTGTTGCAAGGGCAATCGTCGTTGCGGCCGACCTTTGGCTCCTCGCGCTTGACGGTCTCGACCGCGCCCTTGCGGCGCGGCGCCCAGTAGCGGTAGATGGCCGGGATGTTGGCTTCGATCTCCAGCGCCAGTTGATGGGCCTTGCGCGGGTCTTCGACTTCCGGCAGTTCGGATTCCTCGATCTCGTCGGCGCCGAGCAGGTAGATCGGGCGCATCAGTTCGGCCACTTCCGAATCCCAGATCTCTTCCCAGGAGCCGGGGCGCAGTTCCATGCCTTCCCAGAAGCCCCAGCACCAGGCTTCGGCGTCGATCAGGGCGTCGCCCTCGAATTCATGCTCGACGAATAGCGGCTCGAACTCCTTTGGTGCGGCTTCGAAGGTGATCAGGACTTCGTTCATGAAGCGCATGATCAGGTTGATGATGCGCTGTTCTTCCTTCGGGTTCTTCCAGTTCGGCGCCTGCTTGCCATCCTCGCCCCAGACGCGCGGCAGCCATTCGGCCGGCATGATGGTTTCCGGGCCGATCGCGATCGCGGTCAGGTAGCCGTGCAGGGTGTCCATCGTCATCGCGTCCTCGGGGGAGCGGTCGGACAGCAGGAACTGGTCGAGTTCGTCGAATTCTTTATCGGTAAGGGGCTCGTCGAGATGCATGGGGTGCTCTTGTTGCGTTTTGAAGGCGCCAGTGTAACGCCTGCGCGGGACAAGGGCGTAAAAATCGTGCGCCGGCGGCGCACGATCGCCACGGCGGATGCGGCTTACTTCCTGGCGGCGAATGCTTTCATTAAGGCATCCGCTGCATACTGCTCGGCTTGCTTCGCCTTGGGCAGCACCGCTCCCATGCCGAAGAATTCGTGCGTCACGCCGCTCCATGCACGGTAATCGACCTGCACCCCATCCTTCTTCAGCTTTTCCGCATATTGCTTGCCCTCGGTGAGCAGCGGGTCGATCTCGGCCGCCACGATGGTGGCTGGCGGCAGGCCCTTGAGCGAGGCCGCCTTCATCGGCAGCGCGTACGGATTCGTTGGGTCGCCCCCGTAGTGCTTGAAGAACCAGCCCATCATCGCCTTGTTGAGCGGCTTCGCATTCGCGTTGCGCTTGTAGGAGGCGTTGTTCATGTCGTCGTTCACCACCGGGTAGACCAGCAGCTGGTGCAGCGGCAGCTGCGCCTTGCGGTCGCGCGCCATCATCGACACCACGGCGGCCAGGTTGCCGCCCGCCGATTCGCCGCCGACCGCGATGCGGGCCGGATCGCCGCCCAACTCGCGGGCATGCTCGATCGTCCACAGGTAGGCCGCATAGGCGTCTTCGGGCGCGGTCGGGAAGCGATGCTCGGGGGCCTGGCGGTAGTCGACCGACACCATAATGGCCTTGGCCATCTTTGCCAGCGCGCGCGGCGATGCCTCGTAGACCTCGGTGTCGGCGATCACGAAGCCGCCGCCGTGGAAGTACACCATGACCGGAAAGGGGCCGCTGCCTTCGGGCGTGAAGATGTGTACCGGGACCGAGCCGCCCTTGACCGGCACCGCCATCGTCTTCTTCGTCACGCCCGGTTCCGGCGCGCCGCTCTTGCCCATCTCGGTCAGTACCTTCTTGACCGCGTCGGCCGGGGTCGGCTGCTTGCGCGCCTCGGCCGGGGTCAGGGTTTCGATCGGCTTCGGGTCCAGGGACGCGTGGGCGTCCAGCACTTTCTGCATGTCGGCATCGGCCTTCGGCGGCTGCGGCGACTGGGCCTTGGCCGCGTTCCAGACGAGTGCGGCGGCTACGGCCGTCAGCGCCAGGGGAATCGCTTTCTTCATATTCTTTTCCTCGGTAAAGGCCGTATGCCACGCGAGTGCGCTCAGGTACGTGCCAAATTCGATAATTGCGCAGGCCGCTATGCACGTTCTGCCCTGAATCTAACCAAATTCGTCAAATTTAAAAGGAGGCTTAGGCGGGATGGCGGCTGCCGCTTACAATGCGTGAATGGAGAATTCGACGACTGAAACAAGCGCTCACGCCCATCCGTTCGCCCGGCTCGACCCGCAAACGGTGCTGGAGGCCGTCGAGAGCGTCGGCCTGTACGGCGACGGCCGCCTGCTGGCGCTCAACAGCTACGAGAACCGCGTCTACCAGGTCGGCCTGGAAGAGGGGGCGCCGGTGGTCGTCAAGTTCTACCGGCCGGCGCGCTGGAGCGACGCCGCCATCCTCGAGGAACACGCCTTCGTGGAAGAGCTGGCGCAGCGGGAAATCCCGGTGGTGCCGGCCACCAGCATCGACGGGCGCACGCTGCACAGCTTCGCCGGCTACCGCTTTTCCGTGTTCCCGCGCCGCGGCGGACGCGCGCCCGAGGTGGGCGACCCCGCTACCCTGGAATGGATCGGCCGCTTCATCGGCCGCATCCATGCGGTCGGCGCGGCGCGGCCCTACCAGCACCGGCCCGAGATCAACCCGCAGACCTTCGGGCGCGAACCTTTCGAGTTCCTGCGCGCCAACGGCTTCATCCCGCCCGAGCTGGCCGCCACCTATGCCAGCGTGGTCGAGCAGGCGCTCGAGGGCGTCGCGCGCTGCTACGACCGGGCCGGCGCGCTGCCGCTCCTGCGCCTGCATGGTGATTGCCACGGCGGCAACGTGCTGTGGACCCCGGATGGCCCGCACTTCGTCGACTTCGACGACAGCCGCATGGGACCGGCGGTGCAGGACCTGTGGATGCTGCTGTCGGGCGAGCGCCAGGAAATGGTGGGCCAGATGGCCGACGTGCTGGCCGGCTACGAGGATTTCTGCGACTTCCACCCGCGCCAGCTCTACCTGGTCGAAGCGCTGCGTACCCTGAGGCTGATTCATTACTCAAGCTGGCTGGCGATGCGCTGGGACGACCCGGCCTTCCCGGCAGCCTTCCCGTGGTTTAACACCCAGCGCTATTGGCAGGACCGCATCCTCGAGCTGCGCGAGCAGGTGGCGCTGATGGATGAGCCGCCCTTGTGGCCCGTATAGCCGGGAATTGCCGTGGTTTTGCCGTCCAGTTCGGCGTGACAGGCGTGAGCAATTTCCCGGATAATCAGAAGGACGCACGCTGCGTCCCTCACTGAGAACGACCATGGAACCCACCAAGCCCGAGCACGACAAGTACGACGATAGCGACTTCACGATCGATCTGTCCCATGCCGGGAGCGTCGTCCCGGAGGCGCCGGCTGCCGCCCGCGGCCCGATGGATATGCGCGAGATCCATGAAGCCATCGCCCGCGTCGAGGCCGAAGCCAAGGCCAATGTCGCCGCCGAGAGCCGCGCCCATGCCGAGGCGCGCGCCCGTTCGCTGGCCGAGGAGCGCGCCGCGCTGGACGCGGCCGCGACCGCCGCCGCGCTGGCCAATGCCCAGGCCTCCGAAGAGGCGATTGCCGCCGACCGCGACCGCCTGGAGTCGCTGCGCGCCGCCGCCCAGGCGTCCAGCGAGCGGCTGGAGGCGATCCGCCAGGAGACCGCCGAGCTGCGCGCCCGCGTGCAGCAGGAAACCGAGACCCGCATGGCGGTCGAGGCCCGTGCCCGTCTTGAAGAAGAAGCGCGCCGGCGCCACGCGGCCCAGGTCGAAGCCCAGGCCGAGATGGCGGCCCAGGCCGCGCGCGCCGCCGAGGAATTGCTGGCGCAGACCGAACAGGCGCGCCTGCAGGCGGCCGAGCGCATGGCGGCGGTGGAAGCGGCCAAGGAAGAAGTGCTGCACAACGCCAGCGCCGACGCGCGCGTGGCGATCCTGGCGCGCGAGCGCGAGCGCGCCGAACGCGGCGCCCGCCAGACCGCCGAGAAGCTGGCCCAGGCCGAAGCCGAAGCCCTGGAACTGACCCAGCAGCGCGAGCGCGCCGACCAGGTAGCCCTCGCATCGAGCTTTGCGCGCGCCGCGGCCGAGGCGCGGGCGCTGGAAGAAGCGCGCGCGCTGGCCCACATCGAACAGGAACGCGAGGCGATCGCGCTGGCCCAGGCCGAGTCCGAGCGCGTCGCGGCCCAGTCGCTGCGCATGCGCCTGCAGACCGAGAAGGAATTGCGCGACGCCGCCACCCACCGCGAACGCCTTGAGCAGACGGCTGCGGCCGCCGCGCAGGCGCGCCGCGACGCCGAAACGCGCATCCTGGCGGCGACCGAGGCGCGCATCGAGGCCGACCGCAGGCTGCGCGACGTGGCCGAGGAACGTGCGCGGGCCGAAGAAGAGGCGCGCCAGCAGGTGCAGGCGCGGCTGGAAGCCGAAGCACTCGCCGCCGGCCAGGCGCGCGAGCGTGCCGCGGCCGACGAAGCGGCAAGCCAGGCGGCGGCGCGCCAGCTGGAAGAGGAGCAGCGCCAGCGCGCGCTGGCGGAAGAACGCGCGGCCCTGGCGCTGGGAGCGGCCGAGGCGCAGGCAGAGGAAAACGCGCTGGAGGATGCGGCGCTGGCCGCCGCGCGCCGGCAGGCCGAGGCCCGGCAAGAAGCGCTGGCAGCGGCCAGGGCGCGCGCCGAGCAGGCCGAGCGCCTGGCCCAGGCCGAGCGCGAGCGCGTCGCCGCCGAGGAAGCGGCGCTGGCGCGCGAGGAGGAACGCCTGCAGGCCGAACAGGAACTGACGCGGGCCGCCGAGGCGCGCGCCGCGGCAGCGCAGGCGGCAGCCGCACAATCAAGGGAGCAGGGTGAAGCCGAGCGGCGCGCGGAAAGCGCGCAGCAGGCGGCCCTGGAAGCGCAGCGGGCGCAGGCGCGCGCCGCGATCGAGGAGGCCGAGCATGCCGAGGCGGCGGCCAGCGCCCAGCAGGCGCAGGCGCGCCGGGCGGCCGAACTGGCCCAGGCGCAGGCCGAGCGTGCCGAGCTCGAGCGTCGCCAGCTGGAGCTGACCGAAGCAGCACTGTTTGAAGAACGCGCCGCCACCGAGGCCGCGCGCGAATCGCTGGCCCTGGTCGAGCGCAAGCTGGCCGCGCAGCGCCAGCAGGCGGCCTCGGACACGCGCGCCAACGAGGCGGCCAGCGCGCGGCTGGCATCCGAGCAGGCGGCGGCCCAGGCCGCCCAGGCGCGCGCCGCGGCCGAGGAAGAGCAAGCCAGGCTGGCGCGCGAGCGCGAAGTAGCGGAGCAGGCCGCACTGCAGGCCGCGGTCGAGAAGCGCGACGCCCAGCGCGCGCTCCTGGAACACGCCCAGCGCCACGCCGAGATGCAGCGCAAGGCGGCCGAGGCGACCCGGCGCATGGCGGACGCGCGCCGGCAACTGGCCGAGCTGGAAGCGCAGCGCCATGAGGAGCAGACGGGGGAGCTGGCGGCCCTCGATCACGCCCTCGGCGAGCGCAAGGCCGAGGCCGAGCACCGGGTCGCTTCGGTGAACATCACGCGCGAGGTGCTCGGAAGGTTCAAGAGCACGCCGCCGGCGTCGGCCTCGCAGGCGGCGACGCGGCTGGCGGATGTGATTCTGAATCAGAGGAAGAACGAGGAGTGATCCTGACGCGTTGTCGATACGCGTCGAACGTCAAATTGGGCTCCGGCCTTCGCCGGAGCGACGTGCTAAGGGTACAGGTGGAATGATGCGCTATCTCTACGCTGCGTTAGCCTGGAGACCGTCATCCCGGCGCAGGCCGGGATCCAAGTTGGTTGATATGCCACGCATATCATCAGCACCCCATTAATACATAGCGCGTATTACTGCGCCGCCGGCATCTCGCTCGGCGCCACCGGATTCGCCGGCCCGGTGCTGGCCCTGGTCGCGAAATACCCGGTCTCGCCGAAGCACGAGGTCGGCACGCCCACGTGCTGTTCATAGGTGATCTGCACCCGCTGTCCCATCGCATTCTGCAGCTGCTTGACCACCGCGTCGTCGCGCACGGTGAAGGCGAAGCGCTCCGGAATCGCGCCCGGCATGCTCGACAGCAGGATCTCGCCTTCCCAGGTCTTGCACAGCCAGCCCTTCTTGGAGAACTTCTGCAGGTAGCCCGCGCGTTCGCCTTCCGAATACGACCAGCTCAGGGTGAACCAGGTATACAGCGCGAACAGCACGACGATCGCGGCAAGGGCGGACAGGAGGATGGCGGTAGCGCGTTTCGGCATGGTCTTCGGCATAGGATAGGTGGGTTGTCAGGTTGGCAGCAACGCGGCCGGGCACATTCTGCCACGGATGGACAAAATCACAAACTGCCGGCGGCGGCCCCCTCAGGCTGCGTCCTTGGCGCCTTCATGCTCCATGCGCTTTCGGTAGCGCACCGAGGACCACAGCGACACCAGGATGAAGGCCAGCCCCGACAGCCCCGTGAACCACTCGGGAATGTGGTAGTGGACGCTGGCGAACATGATCATGGCCAGGATGCCGATCGCATAGTGGGCGCCGTGCTCCAGGAACACGAACTCTTCCAGCGTGCCCTTGTAGACCAGGAACACCGTCATCGAGCGCACGAACATGGCGCCGATGGCCAGGCCCAGCATGATGATGACGACGTCGTTGGTGATCGCAAAGGCCCCGATCACACCGTCGAAGCTGAACGAGGCGTCCAGCACCTCCAGGTAGAGGAAGCCGCCGATGCTGCCCTGGGCGATCATCTTGCCCACCGTCGGGTCTTCTTCTTCCTTCTCCAGCAGGCCGCTCAGCCATTGCACGCCGATGTAGATCAGGACGCCCGTGACGCCGGCGATCAGGACCGACAGCTTGCGCGCCGGCTCGATCAGGTACATGGCGCCGTATACCGCCAGCAGGGTGAGGGCGATGGCCAGGCCCTCGGTGCCGTATTTGCCGACCTTTTCCTCGATCCAGCCGAGCCAGTGCAGTTCCTTTTGCTCGTCGAACAGGAAATTCAGGAAGACCAGCATCAGGAAGGCGCCCCCGAAAGCCGCCACCTCGGCGTGCTTCTCGGTCAGGTGGCGCGAGTATTCGGTCGGATTGTCGATCGCCATGTGCCAGACCTCGATGAGCCCGAGCCCGGTTGCCGCCGACACGATGACGAGCGGGAACAGCAAGCGCATGCCGAACACCGCCACCAGGATGCCGACCGTGAGGAACAACTTGCGCCAGAACTCGTTCCAGCCGCGCAGGACGGAGGCGTTGACGACCGCATTGTCGAAAGAAAGCGACACTTCGAGCACGCCCAGCACGGCCGTGATCCAGAGCGCCTGCAACAGTCCCGGGATGCCGCGGTGCTCGTGGCCCCACCAGCCGGCCAGGCCCATCAGGATGACCGTTACCGCGATCGACAACCGGAAATGCCGCATACCGCCCCCTTGCCTGTCTAGTCTAGTTGGGAGAATATTACCGTCCCGGATGGTGCGGCGGCGCTACGGATGTCCTTGATTCGGCATCGTTTTTATATCGGTAAGAGCTTGCATCTGAGATAATTCCGCCCGGCATTACTCAGCATCATTTATCTACCTCGTCGTACCTGGATTTGGACATGGATCTCGCATACCTCGTAACACCCGTGCTGACCTGGATGGTGGTCGGCCCGATCAAGTTCCTGATTACCAGCGCGCGCCAGCGCCGCTGGGCCTTCAACCTGGTGGGCAACGGCGGCTTCCCCAGCAACCATAGCTCCGTCGTCACAAGCATGGCTACCCTGATCGCATTGCGCGAGGGGATCGGCCATCCGGCCTTCGGGGTGGCGGTGACCCTGGCCTTCATCGTGATGATCGACGCGAACAGCCTGCGCCAGCACGTGGGCCGCCAGGCCGCGGCGATCAACAAGCTGGCCTGCGACACCGTCGGCCACGTGGTCCTGCGCGAGCGCATGGGCCACACCCTGGTGGAGATCGGCGGCGGCATCGCTACCGGCATCGGGATGGGTTTCCTGATCCACGCGATCTTCGGCGCCTGATCAGGTAAATACGGTCGGGCGGACAGCTTCGGACGTCCGCCTGTCCGCGAATTGTCCGGAATCGGCCACATTCCAGTCCGTCTGGAATGCAGCTCGTCGCGAAATATCGCATTTCATCCCTCGAATTCCGCAGTATGCAGAGTCCTCACTTGAAGTTGGCAGGGCACTACTCGATACTGCGCGCTGGCTGTTCATATACGCATTTTTACAAGAACACATACTGAGTCCTTCTCTGGAGAACCACAATGCTGCGCAAAACACTACTCGTCCTTGCCATCGCTTCGGCGCTCGCCGCCTGCAGCAAGGAGTCCAAGGAGCCTGCCAAGCCGGGCACGGAAACCGCCCAGGCCGGCGGCAAGTCCGATCCCAAGGACAAGCGTCCCTCGCAGCTGAAGGTCGCGTCGGAAGACGTGCTGACCATCCAGAACGACACCCTGTCCAGCGGCCCGGTCGTCACCGGCTCGATCCAGCCGGAGCGCAAGGCCGACCTGCGCGCCGAAGTCTCGGCCGTGGTCCTGCAGGTCCTGAAGGAGAACGGCGAGCCGGTCAAGCGCGGCGACGTGCTGGTGCGCCTGGATGAAACCGCGATCCGCGACACCGTCGCTTCCGCCGACGAAGCGGTGCGCGCCTCCAGCCAGGCCCTGGACCAGGCCAACCGCCAGCTGGAGCGCATGAAGACCCTGCGCGCCTCGGGCATGACCTCGGCCGTCGGCCTGGACGAAGCCGAAGTGCGCCGCAACAGCGCCCAGAGCGAGCTGTCGGCCGCCAGGAGCCGCGCCGCCACCGCGCGCCAGCAGCTCTCCCGCACCGTGGTGCGCGCGCCCTTCGACGGCATCGTTTCCGAACGCAAGGTCTCGGCCGGCGACACCGCGACCATCGGCAAGGAACTGGTCAAGGTCATCGACCCGAACAGCATGCGCTTCCAGGCGCGTGTCTCGGCCGACGAGATCGCCAACGTGAAGCTCGGCCAGAAGGTCAATTTCCGCGTCAACGGCTACGGCGAGCAGCAGTTCGCCGGCATCGTCAAGCGCATCGACCCGGCCGCCAATGCCATCACCCGCCAGGTCGAGGTGGTGGTGGAGTTCGCCGACAAGGCCCAGCCGCGCGTGGCCGGCCTGTACGCCGAAGGCCGCATCGACGCCCAGAGCACGAACGCCCTGATGCTGCCGGAAGCTGCGCTGGTCAAGGCCGGCGACAGCGCCTTTACCTGGCGCATCAAGGACAAGACCCTGAACAAGGTCCCGCTGGTGGTCGGCGCGCGCGATCCGCGCACCGGCAACATCGAAGTCAAGCAGGGCCTGGTCGCCGGCGACATCGTGCTGCGCTCGCCGACCTCGAACCTGAAGGATGGCCAGAAGGTCGAGATGCCGGCCGCCGTGGTGGCCAGCGCGGCCAGCGCCGCCAATCAGGTCGCGGCGCAGGGCAAGTAAGGAACACAGGACAACCAAGGATAATTAAAAATGTTCCTCTCCAATTTTAGTGTCAAGAGACCCGTCGCGACGGTCGTCATGATCGTGGCGATGATGCTGATCGGCCTGCTCGCGCTGTCCAAGCTCAAGGTCAACCAGAACCCGGACGTCGAGCGTCCGGCCCTCTCGGTCAGCATCCCGTATCCGGGCGCCTCGCCCGAGACCGTCGAGCGCGAGATCACCAACCGCATCGAAAAGCAGCTGCTGGCGATCCAGGGCGTCAACGAGATCACCTCCAACTCCTATGAAGGCGGCGTCTCGTTCTTCATGGACTTCAATTTCGGCCGCAACGTCATCGAAGCCTCGGACGACGTGCGCAACGCGATCGCCGCGGTGCGCTACAAGCTGCCGGTCGAGATGCGCGAGCCGGTGCTGCGCCGCTGGGACATCAATGCCCAGCCGGTGATGCAGCTGTCGCTGTCCTCGAGCACCCAGTCGCACGCCGAGATCTCGCGCTATGCCGAGGACGTGCTGGCCGACAAGTTCCGCGCCATCCCGGGCGTCTCGACCGTGACCGTGAACGGCGCCCTGCGCCGCGAACTGTCGGTCCTGCTGCGCGCCGAGAAACTGCGTGAATACAATGTCTCGGTGTCGGAAGTCACCAATGCCCTGCGCACCCAGAATACCAATGCCCCGGTGGGCAAGCTGCGTAGCGAGCTGGACGAGAAGGGCATTCGCCTGGTCGGCCGCATCGAGCGTCCGGAAGATTTTTCGCAGATCGTGGTCAAGCGCAACGGCGACCAGATCGTGCGCCTGAACCAGGTGGCCGAGATCAAGGACGGCTTCGCCGACATCAACAGCCTGTCGATTCGTAGCGGCAAGCCGAACGTCGGCCTGCAGATCGCCCGTTCGCCCGACGCCTCGACCGTGTCGCTGGCCAAGAAGGTGCACGAGGTCGTCAAGGAAGCCAACAAGGAAATGCCGAAAGGCACCGCTATCGAAGTCGTGCAGGATGGCGGCGAAGACGCACAAAGCAGCCTGGACAACGTGATCGAAGCCCTGGTGCTGGGCGCGATCCTGACCATCTTCGTGGTGTACGCTTTCCTGAACTCCTGGCGTTCGACCCTGATCACCGCGCTGGCGCTGCCGACCTCGGTGCTGGCCGCCTTCATCGCCGTGTGGCTGTGCGGCTTCACCCTGAACTTCATGACCCTGCTGGGCCTGTCCCTGGCGATCGGCGTGCTGATCGACGATGCGATCGTGGTGCGGGAAAACATCGTGCGCCACATGGAAATGGGCTCGGACCGCCGTACCGCCGCGCTCGAAGGCACGGCCGAGATCGGCCTGGCCGTGGCCGCGACCACCTTCTCGATCATGGCCGTGTTCGTGCCGGTGGCCTTCATGCCGGGCGTGTCCGGCGAGTGGTTCCGTCCGTTCGCACTGACCGTGACCTGCTCGGTGATCGTCTCGCTCCTGATCTCCTTTACGCTCGACCCGATGCTGTCGGCCTACTGGGGCGACCCGCCTGACCACGCGCATGCGCCGAAGAAGGGCCTGAGCCTGGTGCTGCAGCGCTTCAATACCTGGTTCGACCACCAGGCCGACCGCTACGGCCGCGTGATCGCCTGGGCGCTGCACCACCGCAAATGGATGGGTTTCATCGCCTTTGCCAGCTTCGCCGGCGCCATCCTCCTGCACAGCTTCTTCGGCGGCTCGAGTTTCATGCCGAAATCGGACTGGGGCACCATCATGGTCGAGATCCGCACCCCGGCCTCGTCGAGCCTGGAATATTCGCGCCGCAAGGTCGAAGCCGCGGCCGAGATCGCCCGTTCGATCCCGGAAACCGAGGATACCAACAGCTACGTCGACCTGAGCGGCGGCCGCGTCTACGTCGATATCGGCAAGCGCAGCAAGCGCGAGCGCAGCGGTTCCGAAATCGGCGCCGAACTGCGCGCCAAGATCGCCCCGCTGGTCGGCGCCGAGTACACCGTCATCGACGACCTGGGCGGCGGCGGCAAGCCGGTCCAGATCGAGTTCACCGGTCCGGATTCGCGCAAGCTGATGGAACTGACCTCGGCCTACATGGAAAAACTGCGCCAGGTGCCGGGCGCCGTCGACGTCACCCTGTCGGAGCAGGATCCGAAGAACGAACTGCAGATCGTGCTCGACCGCGGCCTGGCGAACGCCATGGGCATCTCGGTCAACGACGCCGCCCAGTCCCTGCGCGTGGCCTTCGCCGGCATCGAAGTGGGCGACTGGGTCGACCCGACCAACGAGACCCGCGACGTCGCCGTGCGCCTGCATCCGGAAGACCGCGTCAACACCGACAGCATCGAGCGCCTGCCGATCGCGGTGAGCGGCACCGGCATGATGGTCCCGCTCGAGCAGATCGCCAGCATCACCATGGGCAAGGGCCCGGCCGGCATCCGCCACAAGGATGGCGAGCGCCTGATCACCGTGTCCGCCAACGCCCAGGGCCGTTCGGCCGGTGAAGTGACCGCCGACGCCATGAAACTGGCCAAGAGCTTCGACTTCCCGCCGGGCTATGGCCTGGCGCTGGGCGGCCAGGGCGAGGACCAGCAGGAGCTGTTCCGTGAAATGATGATCGCGCTGTTCTCGGGCATCCTGCTGATGTACCTGATCCTGGTGATGCAGTTCGGTTCCTTCACCGCACCGATCGGCGTGATGCTCTCGCTGCCGCTGTCGCTGATCGGCGTGGTGCTGGCCCTGATCCTGACCAAGAACACGCTCAACCTGATGAGCATGATCGGCGTCCTGATGCTGATGGGCCTGGTGGCGAAGAATGCGATCCTGCTGATCGACGCCGCCCGCGCCCTGGAAAAGGAAGGCGTGGACCGCGAGGAAGCGCTGATGCAGGCCGGCCGCAAGCGCCTGCGTCCGATCCTGATGACGACCTTCGCACTGATCGCGGGTATGTTCCCGGTGGCGATGGCCTTCGGCGATGCCGGCCAGTTCTACCAGCCGCTGGCCATTGCGATCATCGGCGGCGTGATCACCTCCACGCTGCTGACCCTGCTGGTCGTGCCGACCTTCTACGACAGCATCGAGATCGCCCGTGACCGCATGTTCGCGAAGTTCAACCGCCGCGCCAAGCGCCACAACGTGGCCCTGGCCTTCCTGATGACCTTTGTCGAGGCCATCCTGACGCTGGTCTTCGTGCGCCTGATCTTCCGCGGCATCGTGCGCATCGGCCGCTTCGTGAGCGGCCGCGGCCGCGGAACCCCGCAGGCGGCATAAGCCGCACCGGCTTCACCCGCACAGAGCCAGCCTTCGGGCTGGCTTTTTTCATGCGCTCACCATTGGGGTCAGGTCTGACATTCGGACACGAACTCGACCGTTACGCTGCTGTATTGCTCAGCCCGTGTCTGAATGTCAGACCTGACCCTCTTATAGGGCATTGAAGCGAGGCAGTGGGAAATGGGGGACGAGAGGGGAAACAGAATGCGACTAAGCCAGCCCTGCCGGGCTGGCGATCGCCGCTATAAGAACGGCACGAAGCCAGCTTCCTGAGTGGAAGTCCCAGAGCCCGCAGCGCGGGCTCCGTTCGTTGCCAGGCGGATGGCGGATCAGCCGCCGGTGCTTGGCGGGGTGGTGGTGCCGGTGCCGGTGGTACCGGTGGTGCCCGAGGTGCCCGAGGTGCCGGTGCCGGTGGTGCCGGTTGCTGCCGGATCGGTGGTGGTGGCCGGCGGGGTGGTCATGGTTGGATCGGTGGTGGTGCCGGTTGCGCCGGTACCGGTGGCGCCAGTGCCCATGTCGGTGCCGGTGGTGCCGGTGCCGGTTGCGCCGGTGCCGGTGTCACCCGTGGTGCCGGTGGCGCCCGAGGTGCTGCTCGGGGTGGTGGCCGAGGTGTCCGGCGTGGTGGTCGTGGTGTCGGTCGCCGGCTCGTTCTTGCGGCAAGCGCCCAGCAGGGAGGCCAACACAGCAGCAGTCAGCAGGATTTTTGGTGCTTTGGTCAGTGCTTTCATTGTTTAAACTCCTCGTTCACGTCTATCTTGTGCCGCAGCGTCCAGGTGAGGCCTTGGAACACCACGACGCCAGGTTAGGTCCTCTGAGGGTTCGGGAACCCAGCAGTGGAACCATCAGGGAACCGACGCAATACGCGGCCCCGGTCAGTGCACGATCCGACTTCGTTAGACTGGCAGCCCGGCCGCCGGTTCGGATCGAACACTGTCGTACTTGCTGGAGAGCGAAGCTACTGGAACTCCGCTCCCCATCCCACCGGCGTGGGCCGGATGGTCTCGCTGTCGCCGGCATCCTTGCCCGCGATCTGTTCCAGGAGCGCGGGTATCTCCTGTGATATTTCCCGCGCTAGATATCCTAATGTGCCCATGCGCTCGGCGAGGCGTTCGCCGGCGCGCGCATGCAGCGCCACGCCCCAGCAGGTGGCCTGGTCCAGCGGCGCACCGCGGGCAGCCAGGCCGGCGATGACCCCGGCCAGCACATCGCCGGATCCGGAGATGGCCAGGCCAACATTGCCGCCTTCATGCTGGTACAACGTTCCATCGGGCGTTGCGATGACAGTGCGCGCACCTTTTAATGCGACCACCGCGTTCCAGGTCCGTGCCGCCTCGAGTGCGCGCGGGTCGGGCTCCGCATTGATGTCCTGCTTGGGCGTGCCGGTCAGGTGCGCCATTTCGCCCGCGTGCGGGGTGAGGATCACCGGGCGCTCGAAACGCCAGGGCATGCCGGCCGGCCAGCCGGCGGGCGGATGCAGCAGCGTGCCCATGGCGCAGGCGTCCAGCACCACCTGGGTACCGGCAGCGTCCAGGCGCGGCAGCAGCGCATGCACCAGCGCGGCGGTGGCCGGTTCGTCGCGCATGCCCGGCCCGATCAGCACCGCGTCGACGCGCTCGGCCAGCGGGTCGAGGCAGGCGACGGCGTCCATGCTGAAACCGGCGCTCGCCTGTTCGGCCAGGCCGATCACGCGCGCCTCGGGCATGGCCAGGGCCACCAGCTGGGCCACGCTCTGGCCGGTGGCGATGGTGAGCTTGCCGGCGCCTGCGCGCAGGGCCGCGGTGGCGGCCAGGATGACCGCGCCCGGCATCTCGCAGGAACCGCCCAGCACCAGCACGTGGCCGCGGATTTCCTTGTCGCCTTCGACGGCCGGCATCGGCACCGGCCAGCCCTGCAGCAGGGCTGTGTCGACGTCGTGCACGGCAGTGGCGCGATCAAGCGTGTCGATGAGCGTTTCCATGGGATGGGCTTAGGCCTTCGGTGCGGCAGGCAGGTCCTTGCTGGCGGTAACGGGGGTGCCGGTCGATTCGAGCGGCGCCACGAAGTTCACGAGGCGCAGGGCCAGATGGCCGCCCTTGCCGAGATCGGGATCGTATTCGTAGGAGGTGACCGAGCAGTTCGGCACATCGCCGGCGCGGTCGAACTCGAGGATGGTCTTTTCGTCGAGGCGCTCGAACAGGTAGCGGAAACAATTGACCGTGACCTGGTGCGCGACGATCAGCACGCGCTCGCGGCAGAACTCGCGGTTCAGGGTGTCGACCACGCTGCGCAGGCGCAGGATCACGTCGCACCAGCTCTCGCCGCCGGGCGGGCGGAAGTAGAACTTGCCGACGTGCTGGCGCTGCTCGTACAGCGCGGGATGGTGGTGCGCGATGCCGTAGGTGGTGAGGCGGTCGAGGATGCCGAATTCCTTTTCGCGCAGGCGCTCGTCGGATTCGACGACCAGGCGCGAACGATCGAGGCGCTGCATCAGGATGTTGGCGGTCTCGGCGGCGCGCACGTAGGGCGAGTGCAGCACCACGGTCGGCTGCTGCTCCGGCGGCAGCGAGGCGAACCAGGAACCGAGCGCCTCGGACTGGCGCTCGCCCAGTTCGGACAGGGGCACGTCGACGTCGCGGTCCGCGATGTCGATGAGGTGTCCGGCAGAGGCTTCGGCAATCTCACGTGCGACGTTGCCGGCGCTCTGTCCATGCCTGACCAGCCAGACTTCCTGTGGCCACTTTTGTTCCATTACCTGCCCGTCTTTGATATTGACATGACATCATCATAGACGGATTCTACGGGCCGAAAGCGCACGATTGCGGGCTTTCCGGACAGGCTCGCCGTAGCGTCGGAGCCCTCTTACACGGCTTGCGATTCGCTATCTAAATTGATTTCCGCATCGCTATGAAACACCCGCATGTCGGTCTCGCCGAGGATGCGGCTGGTCAAGGTGCCGGCAGTGATCGAACCGCTGACGTTGAGCGCCGTGCGGCCCATGTCGATCAAGGGTTCTACAGAAATCAAGAGGCCGGCCAGCGCCACCGGCAGGTCCATCGCCGACAGCACGATCAGCGCCGCGAAGGTGGCGCCGCCGCCGACGCCGGCCACGCCGATCGAACCGAAGGCGACGATCGCCAGCAGCGGCAGCAGGAAGGAGGCGGTGAACGGATCGATGCCGACGGTCGGCGCGATCATCACTGCCAGCATGGCCGGATAGATGCCGGCGCAGCCGTTCTGGCCCATGGTGGCGCCGAACGAGGCGGCGAAGTTGGCAATGCCTTCGGGCGTGCCGAGGCGCGCGGTCTGGGTCGCCACGCTCATCGGGATCGAGCCCGCGCTGGTGCGCGAGGTGAAGGCGAAGGCCAGCACCGGGAAGATCTTGGCCACGTAGCGCAGCGGGTTCAGGCCGCTGCCGGCGACCAGCATCAGGTGCACCAGGAACATCAGCGCCAGCGCGCAGTAGGAGGCGGCGACGAAGCTGGCCAGGCTGAGGATGTCCTGCAGGCTCGATCCCGCCACCATCTTGGTCATCAGGGCGAACACGCCGAAGGGCGTCAGGCGCAGCACCAGCGTGACCATGCGCATCACGATCACGTGGGCCACGTGCACGAAGCCGCTGAAGGACTCGAACACTTCGGGCTTCTTGCCGGCGATACCGGTGGCCGAGATGCCGATGAAGATCGAGAACACCACCACCGCGATGGTCGAGGTGGTGCGCGCCCCGGTCATGTCGAGGAAGGGATTGGCCGGGATGAAGGAGAGCAGCATGGAGGGCAGCGAGATTTCCTGCGCCGCCGCCAGCTTGCCCTGCAGGTATTCGCCGCGCGCCACTTCGGCGGCGGAGCTGGTCAGGCCGACCGCGCTCAGGCCGAACAGCTTGGCCATCAGGATGCCGATCGCGGCCGCCACGATGGTCGTGGCGAGCAGGATGCCGATCGTCAGCGTGCTGATGGCGCCGAGCGAGGCGGCATTGCGCAGCTTCAGGATGGCCTGCACGATCGAGACCATGATCAGGGGGATGACGATCATCTGGAGCAGCTTCACGTAGCCGCTGCCGAGCACGTCCAGCCAGGCATTGGTGGCGGCGACGTCGGGCGAGCCGGCGCCGTAGACGGCCTGCATGGCCGCACCCAGCACCACGCCGAGCCCGAGGCCGGTGAAGACGCGCTTGGTGAAGGACACGTGCTTCGCCTGCAGGCGATAGAGCAGCACGCACACGAGCAGTGCGAGGACCAGGTTGATCAGGACGGGAAAGTTCATTGGAGCCTTTGCGGGCAGCTCATGCGCTGCGGAAATCAATCGCAGCATTTTATAGGCAAACCGGCATTGCCGCCGAGGCCGCCATGCCGTCTCTTCTTGTCGAGCTGGCCATGAAGGATGCCAGCTTGTCAAAATTCTGTGGCTGGACCGCGACGCTCCGCTCGGATTGGCGCAATGTGCGGAGCCGATATGCCCGATGGATGGGGAGTTGTTTCTATAATTCAATATGAACGTCGATGCCTCATGGCAATTTCAACCGGCCCAACCATTTTCGAGCCCACCATGTTCAAACATCTCAGCATCAAGAGCCGCCTCGTCTTCGTGATCGCCTTCCTGGCCGCCGAACTCGTGGCGGGCGCCGTCATCGGTATCTATAACCTCGCTGTCGCCAATGCGGAACTGAAGAGCCTGCATGACGACCGGGTCGTCCCGATCGGCCAGCTCAGCCGCGTCATGCAGCTGATCACCACCAACCAGCTACTGGTCGGCAAGGCGGCAGCCACTACCGACAGCGCCCAGCGCGACGCGCTGCTGGCCGAGGTCGACGCCAATATTGCGGCGGCGACGGCAAGCTGGAAAGCCTACGAGCATACCAGGCTGACGGACGAGGAAGCCGCGCTGGCCGCGAGCTTCGTCGAGGCCCGCAAGGCCTTCCTGGCCCGCGGCCTGCTGCCGGCCGTCGCCGCGGTGCGCGCCGGCGATACGGCATTGGCCAACGGCCTGGTGGCGGGCGAGATGGCGCGCCTGTTCCAGCCGGTGGGCGCCAGCGGCGGCCAGCTGCTCGCGCTGCAGCAGCGCGTGGCCAAGGACGAGTACGAGCGTTCGCAGCAGACCTACGAGACCGTGCGCCTGGTGTGCCTGGCCGGTCTGGTGTTCGGCCTTCTGATGGCGGCCGTGGTGGGCTGGATGCTGGTGCGCGCGATCGTGCGCCCGCTCGAGCAGGCGGTGCGGATCGCCGGCGCGGTGGCCGCAGGCGACCTGAGCCAGAAGATCGAGGTGAACGCGAACGACGAAACCGGGCGCCTGCTGCAGGCCCTGAAGGACATGAACGCGTCGCTGGTGGGGATCGTCACGCGCGTGCGCGCCGGCACCGACACCATCGCCACCGCTTCCGGCGAGATCGCCGCCGGCAACCTCGACCTGTCCGCGCGCACCGAGCAGCAGGCCGGTTCGCTGGAAGAAACCGCCTCGTCGATGGAAGAGCTGACCTCGACCGTCCAGCAGAACGCCGACAACGCGCGCCAGGCCAATGCGTTGGCGGCCTCGGCCCAGCAGGTGGCGGGCAAGGGTGGCCAAGTGGTGGAGCAGGTGGTGCGCACCATGGGCGCGATCAACAGTTCGGCCACGCGCATCGTGGACATCATCACGGTCATCGACGGCATCGCCTTCCAGACCAATATCCTGGCCCTGAACGCGGCGGTGGAAGCGGCGCGCGCCGGCGAGCAGGGCCGCGGTTTCGCGGTGGTGGCAGGGGAGGTGCGCAACCTGGCGCAGCGCAGCGCGGCCGCGGCCAAGGAAATCAAGGCGCTGATCGACGACTCGGTCGAGAAGGTGCACATCGGCTCCGAGCTGGTGGACCAGGCCGGCGCGACGATGGCGGAGATCGTGCAGAGCGTCGGCCGCGTGACCGACATCATGGCCGAGATCACCGCCGCCAGCCAGGAACAGACCGCCGGCATCGAGCAGATCAACAGCGCCGTGACCCAGATGGATCAGGTGACGCAGCAGAACGCCGCGCTGGTCGAGGAAGCCTCGGCGGCAGCCCAGTCGCTGCAGCAGGAGGCGGCTGAGCTGGCGCAGGCGGTCGGCATCTTCCGGCTCGACGCGCAGGCGGCGCCGGCACGGTCGGCAGCAGCGGCGGCAGTCGTGGCGCGGGCGCCGGCCGTGCGTCCGGCCAGGGTCACCGCCCCGGTACGCGGCGAGGCGAAGGCGGCCACAGCGCAGCCGGCCCGCAAGGCCGCCAAGGCCGTGGAAGCGACCGAAGGCTGGGAAGAGTTCTGACGGCGATCAGCCGCGCCTCGTCAATCGAACAGCGGGCCGACGGTCCGCTGTTGTTTTATGGCGTGGGCGCATGCGCACGCATGCGGCGTGCCGTGCTCCCGAGCTGGTGCGCGCTTACTCGAGCGTGATGAAAAGGGCTGCCATGCCGAGGCACAGGCCGACCGCCACGCCGATGCGCTGGCGCAGGCGGCGGCTGTTCGACACGATGCCTTTTGCAAACGTGCGCTTCGGTGCGCGCGGGTTGCTGCGGTCGACGGTGCCCGGGTGGATGCGTGGATGCGAGTGTTCGGTGTTCATTGTTATTCCTTTTGCCGTCTCCGCCGGAGACAGGCATGCAATAGGTTGACAGTAGGTGCTGGAGCGTTTGCTGACAGGAGAATTCGGTTGGCGCGCTGGGCGCGCCGGCCGTTCAGGCAAGCAGGGGAGTGCAGGCGTAGCGCGTACGCGTGTCCGAAGCGTGCAGATGAGAAGTGGTCGACATGCAATGCCAGTAACGCTTCACAATAAAATCCAGTCCGCGATGCGCCTGACGGGCAGGTGCATCTGATGTTGTTTATTTTACATGTGCGCCCGGCGAATACAAGAGCGCACACAATTGCTTACGACTTCAAGGTGTTGCTTCGAAAGAACAATATCTTCCTATCCCTCAGCAATGTCAAGCAATTGCAATCAAGCGTAGGAAGTAACCAACAGTAGGGGCTGCAGGCTCGGGAATCATATGACCGGCGAGGTCATCGAGAGTTCGGAAAATGATACAAAAAACAAAGTGAGCTTGTCTTTTTTGTATCATATCGATTGCTCATGGCGCGTGACCATGAAGCGAGGGTGCAGCGACGGAGGGCATAAACAAAAACGCCAGCCCGAAGGCTGGCGTCTCTGCTGATTCTGGTAGGCCGTGCTGGGCTCGAACCAGCGACCAACGGATTAAAAGTCCGCTGCTCTACCAACTGAGCTAACGACCCGAAGAAGCAAGATTATAGGGTGCGTCGCGCCCGCTGTCAAATGCCGCACAGCATCATGACGGGCGCACGCATCACTTCAGCGATGCCAGGCGGTCCTTGGCCGTACGGGCCGCGCTCGACTCCGGATACTTCGACACCAGCTGCTGCAGCGCCTTCTTCGCGTTCTTGCTGTCCTTCAGCAGGGCATAGCTGCTGCCGATGTTCAGCATCGCGTCCGGCGCCTTCGGGCTGCCGGCATAGGTGGTGGTGACGACTTCCTGGGCCGCGATGGCCTTCTTGTAGTCGCCCAGCGCGTAGTAGGCGTTGCCCAGCCAGTACTGCGCATTGGCGGCGTAGGCGGAATCCGGGTAGCGGCGCACGAAGTCCTGCAGGGCGGTGGTGGCGCCCTGGTAGTCGCCGGACTGGAACATGGCGGTCGCGCTGTCGTAGGCGGACTTTTCGGACGGCAGCACCGTGGCCACCTGGCCGTCGACGGTTTCCTGCCGCGGCTCGACCTTCTTCAGGCGCGCGTCGAGGTCGGCGTACAGCTGCTTCTGGCTTTCCTGGGCGCGGGTGATCTGGTTGGCCAGCACTTCGATCTGGCCGCGCAGGCGCGCGATTTCCTGCATGGTCTGCTCGTGCTGGTTCAGCATGTCGAGCTGCGCGGTCCTGTCCGACTTGTTGTCGATCTGGGTTTTCAGCTCACGGGCCACGGCATCGACCTTGGCGCGCAGCTCGAGGATGGCCTTGCGCGCTTCGTTGTCGTCGAGCAGGCCGGCGGATGCCTGCAGCGGCATCCAGGCCATCACGGCCAGCAGGACCAGGCGGGACGGGGACAGTTTCATCATGGCGGAGTTCTTTCGGGTAGCAGAATAAAAACGGGGCGGATGCAGTCTGCACTGCTGTCCGCCCCGCTGTCAATCGGCTCAGGCTTAAGCCGTATCAGCCGACTTGATCAACTATTACTGGTAAACGATGTCGGCGCGGCGGTTCTGAGCCCATGCTTCTTCGTTGCTGCCGGTTGCCTTCGGCTTCTCTTCGCCCAGCGAGACGGCTTCCATCTGGTTGTCCGACACGCCCAGCGCGGCCATCGCGCGACGGACGGCTTCGGCACGCTTCTGGCCCAGGGCCAGGTTGTACTCGGTGCCGCCGCGTTCGTCGGTGTTGCCTTGGATCAGGATCTTGCGGCCGGTGTTCTTGGTCAGGTATTGCGAGTGGTTGGCAACCACCGGCTTGCCGTCTTCGCGCACGACGAAGCTGTCGTAGTCGAAGTAGATGCTGCGGTTGGCCAGCACGCCTTGCGGATCGTTCAGCGGATCGACGTTGCCGGTCTCGACCGGGCGGATGACGCGTTCCGGTTCAGCCTGGGCGACAGGCGCCGGGGTCGGGGTCTTTTCGACGACCGGGGTTTCCTGCAGCTTGGTCGACGAGCAGGCGGTCAGCAGGACAGCCGAGGCGATGAGGGCCAATTTCTGGAAGTTGCGCATGGTTTTTCTCCTTGTCTATTAAAGTTTTACTGCTTTTTACTTCATGAAGGGACCCCAGCTGGGCTCCCGAATGTTTCCCGCATTGGTGGTCAGGCGCTGCTTGACCCGTCCATCCACCGAGACCACGGCCAGCGAGGCACGCCCGCCGCCCTTGGTCGCATACATGATGTACTTGCCGTTAGGCGAAAAACTCGGTTCGGTGGCCCCATCGGCCAGGCGCAGTTCCTGGCCCGAGGCCAGGTCCATCGCGTAAAGGGAGAAATTGCCGTTGCGCTGGGAAATCCAGGCGAGGGTCTTGCCGTCGGCAGACACGCGCGGGCTGATGTTGTAGTTGCCGTTGAACGTGACACGGGTGGCGTTGCCGCCCGAGACGCTCATCTTGTAGATCTGTGGACCGCCGCTGCGGTCGCTCATGAAGTAAATGGTCTGGCCGTCGGCCGAGAACTGCGGTTCGCTGTCGATGGCCGGATTATTGGTCAGGCGGCGATGGCCGGTGCCGTCCGGGCGCACGGTGTAGATCTCGGTGTTGCCGTCCTTCGACAGGGCCACGGCCAGCAGGCTGCCGTCCGGCGACCAGGCCGGCGCCGAGTTGTTGCCCTTGACGTTGGAGATCACGTTGCGGCGGCCGGTCATCAGGTCCTGCAGGTAGACCACCGGCTTGCGGTCTTCCAGCGAGACGTAGGCGACCTTGGTGCCGTCCGGCGACCAGGCCGGCGAGATGATCGATTCGCGGCCGTGGGCGGCGACGATCTCGTTCTCGCCGTCGGCGTCGGCCACCACCAGCGCGCTGCCGCTGCCGGTGTTCTTGACGTAGGCGATGCGGGTCGAGAAGATGCCGCGCACGCCGGTCAGCTTTTCGTAGATGTCGTCGGCGATGCGGTGGGCCTGCAGGCGCACGTACTTCGGCTGCACTTCGCCGCCCAGCTGCGAGATCGGCGCGCCCTTGACGGTGTCGTGCAGCTTGTAGCGGATCGCGAAGCGGCCGTCCGGGCTGCGGCTGACGCTGCCGACCACCAGCGCGTCGGCGCCGCTGGCGCGGAAGGCGGCCAGGTCGACGCTGGCGCTGTCGCTGATGGTCTGGCGCGCATCGATGACCTTGAAAATGCCGCTGCGCTCGAGGTCGGCGCGGATGATGTCGGAGACGTCGTCCTGCGCCAGGTTTTCGTCGGCAAAGGCCGCGACCGCGACCGGGATCTGGTTGCTGCCGACACCGGCGATCTCGACCTTGATCTGGGCATGGGTCGCCGTCCCCATCAGGAGGGTGGCGCTAAACAGCAGGTAATGGAGTTTTTTCATAGTCTGTCGTTGAAACCGAATCAGTCGTAGTCTTTCATCGAGAAATTGACATCAAGTATGCGTTCCACCGTTCCGTCCTTCTTTTTCGGAAGCGGGGATGCCTTTTTGATACCATTTTCCACTGCTCTGTCAAACTCAGGCACACCGCTGCTTTTCACCAGGCGCACCGACATGATTTCGCCGGTCGGCAGCTGCTCGACCTTGAACACGGCCTTCGGATTGCCCGGCATCGTGGTGCTGCCGCCATAGGCGGTGGCGCTCTTGATGGCGGCGGTGATCGCGGCCACGTAGCCCGAGTCGGCCTTCGGCGCGGTCGACTTCTCGGCCGTGCCGGTGCTGCCCATGGCGCCGGCCATGCGTTTCAGGTCTTCCTGGCGAAACTTCTCGAGCTTGGCGGCTTCGGCCTTCTCGGCGGCGGCCTTCTGCTTCCTGGCCTCGGCCAGCTTGGCGGCTTCGTCTTTCTTCTTCTTCTCGGCTTCTTCCTTCTTCGCGAGTTCCTTCTTCTGGCGCTCGGCTTCTTCTTTCTTTTTCTTCTCGGCCTCTTCCTTCTTGGCGAGTTCCTTGCGTTCCGCTTCCTTGCGCAGCTCTTCCTTGCGCTCGCGCTCCTTCTTCTCGGCCAGCTCGCGCTGTTCCTTTTCCTTGCGCTCCTTCTCGCGCTGCAGCTTGATGTCCGGCTCGACCGGCGCCGGGCGTTCCACCGGCGGCGGTTCTACCGGGCGCGGCGGCGGAGCGGGAACCGGCGCGGGCTCGGGTTCGGGCTCCGGCTCAGGGGCGGGCGGAGGCGGGTGCTCCGGCGCGGCGGCGCTCTGGACCGACATGTCCCAGACTTCGGCCTCGACGGCGACCGGCTCGTTGCTCTGCCAGCTGATGCCGAAATACAGGAAACCGAGCAGGACGGCATGCACCGCCACTGCCAGCAGGAAGGCTGGCAGGCGGCTCGGTTCTGGCGGCACGCGGTAGGGCGCGCCGGCGGTGGCAGGCTTCATTGCAGACATGTCACTTGGTGGCCAATCCCACCCGGTTGATGCCCATCTTCTTCGCTTCGGAAATCAGCTGGATCACGTCGTCGTACTTGCTCTCGCGGTCGCCTTCGATCAGGACCGGGTAGTCCGGATTCTCTTCGTGCAGGGCGCGCAGGCGGGCGAGCAGGGCGGTGCGGTCGGCCACGTCTTCCATGGCGAGCTTCTGCTTGCCGCCGACGCCGATCGACAGCTTGTTGTCGGTCTGGACCGCGACGCGAATATAGGTGTCCGGCGGCAGCGCCGACTTCTCGGCGGCCGGCAGGTTCACCACGCTCGGCGCCTCGTTGGCCGGCACCGCCATGAAGATGATGAGCAGCACCAGCATCACGTCGATGTAGGGCACGACGTTGATCTCGGATTTGAAAGCGCGTTTGCGTCCGCTGCGCAGGCTGCTGTTAAAGGCCATCCCGGTCCTCCGTCGATCAGCGCGCCTGGCGCTGCAGGATGTTCGAGAATTCTTCGACGAAGCTCTCGAAGCGGATCGCCAGGCGATCGATGTCGTGGGTGAAGCGGTTGTACGCCACCACCGCCGGAATCGCGGCGAACAGGCCGATCGCGGTGGCGATCAGCGCCTCGGCGATGCCGGGGGCGACCACGGCCAGGGTGGCCTGCTGCACGTTGGCCAGGCCGCGGAAGGCGTTCATGATGCCCCACACGGTGCCGAGCAGGCCGATGTAGGGGGAGACCGAGCCGACCGAGGCCAGGAAGTTCAGGTGGATGTCGAGGGCGTCGAGTTCGCGCTGGAAGGCGGCGCGCATGGCGCGGCGCGAGCCGTCCAGTACCGGACCCATGTCGTTCATGTCGCGCGCGGCCTGCTTGCCCTTGATGAATTCGCCCATGCCCGACTCGAAGATGCGGGCCAGCGGGCCGCTCTGGTCGCGCTGGGCGCTGGCGCTCTGGTGCAGGGTGTGCAGGTTGCCGCCCGCCCAGAAGCTGCGTTCGAACTGCTCGGTCTGGCTGCGCGCGGCGCGCAGGGCGAAAGTCTTGCGGAAGATATAGGTCCAGCTGACGATCGAGAGGATCAGCAACAGGGCCATGATCAGTTGCACCAGCACGTGGGCATTGGAGATCAGGGCGGTCAGCGAAAGGTCTGGAGTCTCGGTCATCGGGTGGAAGTCTGTTGTCTAATATCTTGTCAAATGAACATGCGCCTACGCGGCGCGCATTTTATCAGCTGCCTGCTCGGGAAGCGAACGCGGGCGCATGGTGGCGGTGTCGACGCAGCCGACCTTGACGCTGGCGCTGGTGAGCAGCAGCTCGCCCTTCCAGGCCTGCTGGGCGAACTGGACCGATGCGCGGCCGAGCTTTTCGACCGTGGTGCGAATGGTCAGCACGTCGTCCAGGCGCGCCGGCGCATGGTAGTCCAGGGAAGCGCTCTTGACGACGAATGCGGCGCCCTCGGCGTCCAGCAATTCCTGCTGGCCGACGCCTGCCGCGCGCAGCCATTCGGTGCGCGCTCGTTCAAAGAACTTCAGGTAATTGGCGTAAAACACGATGCCACCGGCGTCGGTATCTTCGTAATAGACCCTGACTGTCCAGTCAAAAGCTGAAGGCATTTCCCCTGCCATTTAAATGAAAATAGGAAACATTTTACGCGATTTTTACCCTCCTTATGTACGTTTGCGAACATATAGGAAGGAAATGGTCGGGCGTGCCTATCGGTAAGGCAATGTCGGCGCGTAATAGTAGACGTGAAACATAGCCGAAAGGCCAATGACTGTAACACTTTCTCACAATTGCCGAGCGCCCGATACACGCCAGCAAGTCGAACAGTCCGTGGACTGTTCGGCAAAGGGGCACACCTACAGGTCAAGTGCGCTTGATGGCGAAGGGCGAGAAGCCCTGGCAGGTCGGCATCAGTTCGATGCTGTTCACGTTCACGTGCGGCGGCAGGGTTGCGATCCAGTAGGCCGTGGCGGCGATGTCCTCGGCGCTCAGGGGCGTCGTGCCTTCGTACACCTTGGCCGCGGCAGCGTCGTCGCCCTTGAAGCGCACGTTCGAGAACTCGGTGCCGCCGCACAGCCCCGGCGCCAGGTTGGTGGCGCGCACGCCGGTGCCGACCAGGTCGGCCCGCAGGTTCAGGGTGAACTGTTCCACGAAGGCCTTGGTGGCGCCGTACACGTTGCCGCCCGGGTAGGGGTAGTGTCCCGCCACCGAGCCCAGGTTGATGACCAGGCCGCTCCCGCGCGCCACCATGCTGGGGAGCACGGCGCGGGTCATGGTCACCAGGCCCTGGCAGTTGGTGGCGATCATGGTGTCCCAGTCTTCCAGCGGCACCTCGTGCGCCGGCTTGGTGTTCAGCGCCAGGCCCGCATTGTTGATGAGCACGTCGATGTCGCGCCAGCCTTCCGGCAGGCTGCTCAAAGCGGCCTCGATCGAGGCGCGGCTGGTGACGTCCAGGGTGACCGCCAGAGCGCCGTCGCCCAGTTCGCGTGCCAGCTCTTCGACGCGCTCGGTGCGCCGCGCGGCGAGGATGGCGCGGTGGCCGTTCTGGACGAAAATGCGCGCCATCGCGGCGCCGAAGCCGGCCGAAGCGCCGGTGATAAAGACGATCATGGTAGGTCCTGAGGGCAAAGGAGCTGAAAATTGTAGCCGAAATGGCCAGCATCCCGCTGGCCGCCCCGAGCTTGTTAAGACGACAGCAGTTTCCTTGCCCTAAGAGGCCCGGATCACATACAATCAGCTGAATTCACGTCTCACGTAACTGGCGAAACACCGTGCGCCCGCATCCTGAAGCGGCCACGGCAAAGGTGGAGACCCACCGGGGAACCTGAGACGCCAACTCGCCGTTCGCCTGGGCAGCCACAACTGGTACGTGTCGTATCGGGCTGCCTTGCGCCGCTGGTCCCGCTGCCCGCACTGCGCTGCCGTTGTCTGGTATTTCTCTCGATTGGAGTTTTACATGTTTGCAAAAGATCATACGCTTGCCAATGTCGACCCGGAACTGTGGGATGCCATCCAGAAGGAAAACGTTCGCCAGCAAGACCACATCGAACTGATCGCTTCGGAGAACTACACCTCGCCGGCGGTGATGGAAGCGCAGGGCTCGCAGTTGACCAATAAATACGCCGAAGGCTATCCGGGCAAGCGCTACTACGGCGGCTGCGAATACGTCGACGTCGCCGAGCAGCTGGCGATCGACCGCCTTAAAGCATTGTTCGGCGCCGAAGCCGCCAACGTGCAGCCGAACTCGGGCTCGCAGGCCAACCAGGGTGTGTTCTTCGCCATGCTCAAGCCAGGCGACACCATCATGGGCATGTCGCTGGCAGAAGGCGGCCACCTGACCCACGGCATGGCCCTGAACATGTCGGGCAAATGGTTCAACGTCGTTTCCTACGGCCTGACGGAGCAGGAAGACATCGACTACGAAGCCATGGAACGCCTGGCCCGCGAGCACAAGCCGAAGATGATCATCGCCGGCGCTTCCGCCTTCGCCCTGCGCATCGATTTCGAGCGCTTCGCCCGCATCGCCAAGGAAGTCGGCGCCTACTTCATGGTCGACATGGCCCACTACGCCGGCCTGATCGCCGCAGGCGAGTACCCGAATCCGGTGCCGCACGCCGACTTCGTCACCTCGACCACCCACAAATCGCTGCGCGGCCCGCGTGGCGGCATCATCCTGATGAAGGCCGAGTACGAAAAGCAGATCAACTCGGCGATCTTCCCGGGCATCCAGGGTGGTCCGCTGATGCACGTCATCGCCGGCAAGGCCGTGGCCTTCAAGGAAGCGCTGTCGCCGGAGTTCAAGGAATACCAGAAGCAGGTGGTCAAGAACGCCAGCGCCCTGGCCAACACCCTGACCGAGCGCGGCCTGCGCATAGTCTCGGGCCGCACCGAGTCGCACGTGATGCTGGTCGACCTGCGTTCGAAAGGCCTGACCGGCAAGGAAGCGGAAGCGATCCTGGGCCAGGCACACATGACCTGCAACAAGAACGGCATCCCGAACGACCCGCAGAAGCCTTTCGTCACCTCGGGCATCCGCCTGGGCAGCCCTGCCTTCACCACCCGCGGCTTCAAGGAAGAAGACGCGGTCAAGGTCGGCCACCTGATCGCCGACGTGCTGGACAACCCGCACGACGCGGCTACCATCGAGCGCGTCAAGGCGGAAGTGAAGCAGCTGACCGACAAGTATCCGGTCTACGCGAAGTAAGCAACCCAGGGCCGCTCGCTGCGGCCCTTTTTGAATCTCCGGCGCCCATGAAATGTCCGTTCTGCCAGCATGAAGATACCCAGGTCCTCGACACCCGCGTGTCCGAGGAGGGGGACGCCATCCGCCGGCGCCGGCGCTGCGCGAAGTGCGACAAGCGCTTCACCACCTACGAACGCATCGAATTGTCGATGCCGATCATCGTCAAGAAGAACGGCAGCCGCACCGAGTTCTCGTCGAACAAGCTGCGCGGTAGCCTGATGCTGGCCCTGCGCAAGCGCCCGGTCGCGGCCGAGGCCATCGATACCGCGGTCGCCACCATCGAGGAAAAGCTCCTGACCAGCGGCTTGCGCGAGGTGGACACCGGCTACGTCGGCGAGCTGGTGATGCAGGAACTCAAGCGCCTCGACAAGATCGCCTACATCCGCTTCGCCTCGGTGTACAAGAATTTCGAAGACCTGGCCGAGTTCCAAGAGGCGATCGCCGAAGTCGGCCAGCCGCGTAAATGAGCGCTGTAGCAAGCGCTGCCACCTAAGCTCAGCAGTTCCCCAAACCCGATTGCGCCAGCTCACGGCTGGCCCCGCCACGCCTGATAACTTCGCAGCTCGCAAGCGCAAGCTGCTTGCGCAGGCTAACGAGGGGAGGGTGCCGTGCAGGGGAAGACTCATGGTTTCACGCTGGCCGAGGTACTGGTCGCATTGTTCGTGCTGGCGGTCGGCATCGTCGGCGCGGGCGCCACCCAGCTCAGCGCCGAACGCACCCGCCAGCAGTCGGCGCTGATGTCCGAGGCGGCCCAGCTGGCAGCCTCGCTGTCCGCGCGCATGCAGGTCAATCCCGCGGTGGCAAGCCTGCCCGACGGCGCCAATCCCTACCTGGCCTTGTCCTACGACGCGGTAGGCGGCCCGCCCGTGGCCGGCGCCAGCTGCTTCGACGCCGCCTGCACGCCGGCCCGGCTGGCCGAGTTCGACCTGCATGAAATCCGCCAGGCGGTGCATGCGCAATTCCCGCGCGGCCGCATCGCGGTGTGCCGCGACGGCTCGCCCTGGGACAGCGCCGATGGACGCCCGCGCTGGAGCTGCGACGGCAATGCGGACGCCCTGCCGGTCGTCAAGCTGGGCTGGCAGGGTAGCGGCGATGCGCCCGGCTACGTGGGGGTGCTCCGATGATGCGCCGCGCACACCGGGAGCGGGGGATGACGATGCCCGAACTGCTGGTCGCCATGGTCGTCGGCCTGGGCGTGCTGCTTGCCGCCGCCAGCCTGTTCATCTGGGCCAACCGCGCCTTCGCCGCGCAGGTGGAGACGGCTGCGATGGACGATGCCGGACGCTACGCGCTGGAGGCGGTCGCGCGCGCCGTGCGCCAGTCGGCGGCGGCCGACTGGGAGGAGCACAGCGCCGGACCGGAGCCGGACGCGCCGGCACGCCTGTCCGGGCTCGATGCCCGCCGGGTCAGCCAAGCCGGCTTCGGCATCGACAATGCGCCGGTCGACGCCGTCAACGGCAGCGACGTGCTGGCGATCCGCTTCCCCGGCACCGGTGCGCCGCCCAACGGCGACGGCACCAGCCTCGATTGCGCCGGCTTCGCCGTGCACCGCGACGAGGAAGGCTGGAGCATCTTCTACGTCGCCCGCAATGCCCAGGGCGACACCGAGCTGCGCTGCAAGTACCGCGGCGCCAGCGCCTGGTCGGCGGACGCGGTGGTCGGCGCCGTCGACAGCTTCCAGGTGCTGTACGGGCTCGATGGCGACGCCGACGGCACGCCCGAGCGCTACCTGAACGCCAGCGCGCTGGCCGGGCTGGACGCGGGCCTGGTGCTGGTGGGCAGCACCCCCGCCGAGCGCGACGCCGACCTGCGCCGGCGCACCCACTGGAAGAAGATCGCAAGCGTGCGCGTAGCCCTGTTGCTGCGCGGGCCGGCCAGCCGGCTCGCCTCGGCACGCGATCTGGTGTACGACTTGTTCGGGCGCGACTATGGCGCGCTCGCCGGCATCGACGCCGGCACGCGCCTGCACGAGACGGCCCTGTCCGGCGACGACGGGCCGCGCTACCGCAAGGTGTTCGGCACCACGATCGCCTTGCCTGCGCGGGTGCGCTGACGCCGATGCGCGCATTCACCCACCCGCCAAGCCGCGCCGCCCAGCATGGCGTCGCGCTGCTCACGGCGCTGCTGCTGATGCTGGCCGTGCTGTTGAGCAGCATTGCCGCGGCGCGCACCGCGATCAGCGGCGCGCGCGCCGCCGGTCATGAACGCGACCGGCTGCTGGCGCTGCAGGCCGCGATGGCCGCGCTGGCGGACGCCGAGCACGACATCGAAGGCGGCGCGGATCCGGGCTCGGCGCGCGCCGCCGCGCTGGCGCAGGCCACTCCGGCCGTGTTCGCCCCCGGCTGCGGCGGCGGCAGGCCCTATGACGGCCTGTGCGAACACGCGCCGGACGCGCGCGCGGTATTCGCCCTGCTGGCGGACGACGACGGCCCGGCGGTCCCGCTCGGGACCTTCACCGGCGCGCTGCTTCCGGTCGGAGAGGGGGCGCTGCCAGGCCAGGCCCCGCGCTACCTGATCGAACGGATGCCGGCAGCCGGCGGCGCGCTGCTGTACCGGGTGAGCGCGCTCGGCTTCGGCAGCGCGGCGACCACCCAGGTGGCGCTGCAGGCCTATTACCGCAAACTGCTGGCTGGTCCGGCAGAAGAATCAAACCCGCAAGCGCCGGCGCCCGCGCCGCCCCCCTTGCCGGGCACGGCGGGCGGACCCGGCATCCGGGTAGGCTGGCGCGAGATCGGCAACTGGCACGAGGCCGTGGCGGCGGGAGCGGAGGGATGATGAAGCGCTGTCGTGGGTTCACGCTGGTGGAGCTGCTGGTCGTGCTGGCGATCGTCTCGATCCTCGCCGCGATCGCCTACCCGGGGTATGCGCGCCACGTGGTCAAGGCGCGCCGGGTCGAGGCCCAGCTGGCGCTGGTCGACGCCATGCAGCGCCAGGAACAGTACCGCGCCCTGCACCATACCTATGTGGCGTTCTCGGTCGCCTCCCAGGATGCGGACAGCCGCCAGTTCCGCTGGTGGCTAGGTTCGCGTCCGCAGGACAGCGCCTACGAGCTCGACGGGCGTGCCTGCGAAGGGCAGGCCATCAGCCAGTGCATCGCGCTGCGCGCCCGGCCGGGCACCGCGAACGTCGATACGGGCTTCAGCGATCCCGACTGCGGTGAGCTGCGCCTGGACAGCACCGGTGCACAGGGCGCGAGCGGCAGCGGGCCGCGCTGCTGGCCATGAGCGGCCCCGTCCAGAGCCGCGCCGCCGAGGGCGCCACCCTGGCCGAGCTCGCCGTGGTGCTGGCGATCGCCGCCGTGGCCTTCGCGGTCGCCGCGCCGGACTTGCACGCCTTGCTGGCCTCCCAGCAGATCAGGGCGGCGGCCGGCGAACTGCATGACGCCGTCCTGCATACACGGGCGCAGGCGATCGCCCGCAACGAACAGGTCAAGCTGGCGCCGCGCGACCCGGCCGGGGCCGACTGGACGCGCGGCTGGACCGTCTTCATCGACCGCGACGGCGACCGCCAGCCGGGAATCGGCGACGAGATACTGGCCGTCCACGGGCCGCTGCCGCAAGGCCTGCGCATCGACTTTTCCTTCACCCAGTCAGCGCCGCCCCAGTACATCGCCTACAATGGCGCCGGACGCAGCTGCAGTGACAGCAACAGCGGCGCGTCGCGGCTCGGTACGCTGTCCATGTTCCACGGTGGGCACACCCGGCGTATTAAAATCAACATGCTCGGACGCGTACGGCAGTGCAACCCGGCGCGCGACGATGGCTGCGACGGCGCCCAGGCGCCGCCCTAGCTCCCGGCTGCGGGCTCGATAGCGGAACGGAATACCTTGGCAAACGATACGGCACAGATTCACAACGATACCGACGGCATGGCGCTGGCCCTGGCCTGGGCGGGCAAAGGCATGTTGATTACGGCGCCGAATCCCCGGGTCGGTTGCGTGATCGTGCGCGACGGCGTCGTGATCGGCGCCGGCCACACCCAGCCCGCCGGACAGGCGCATGCCGAGATCGAGGCGATGCGCGACGCGCGCCGGCGCGGCCACGACGTGGCCGGCGCCACCGCCTACGTCACGCTGGAGCCCTGCAGCCATTACGGGCGCACGCCGCCATGCTCGAACGCGCTGGTGCAAGCCGGGGTCAAGCGCGTGGTGGCCGCCATGCTCGACCCCAATCCGCTGGTCGCCGGCCGCGGCCTGGCCCAGCTGGAGGCGGCCGGCATCGCCGTCACCTCGGGCGTTCTGGCCGAGCAGGCCCATGAGCTGAACATCGGCTTCTTCTCGCGCATGCGGCGCGGCCTGCCCTGGGTGCGCCTGAAGGTCGCCGCCAGCCTGGACGGCGCCACCGCGCTGGCCGATGGCGAAAGCCAATGGATCACCGGCCCGGAAGCCCGCGCCGACGGCCACGCCTGGCGCGCCCGCGCACAGGCGATCCTGACCGGCATCGGCACGGTCAAGGCCGACGACCCGCAACTAACCGTGCGCGGCATCGACACCCCCTTGCCGCCGCGCCGCGTGATCGTCGACAGCCGGCTCGAGATCGACCTCGGCGCGCGCATCCTGCAGGGAGAGCCGTGCTGGATCGTCGCCGCCCTCGACTTGCAGGGAAAAAGCGCCGAGAAGGCCGCGCTGCTGCGCGCCGCGGGCCATGAAGTCATCCTGCTGCCGAATGCGACAGGCAAGGTCGACCTGCCGGCCCTGATGCGCGAGCTCGGCCGGCGCGAGATCAACGAAGTGCACGTGGAAGCCGGTTCGAAACTGAATGCGTCGATGGTGCGCGAAGGCTGTGTCGACGAACTGCTGGTCTACCTGGCCCCGAGCCTGATCGGGCCGGGGCAGGGCATGTTCGCGCTGCCGCCGCTGGCGCGCCTCGCCGAGCAGCGCCGGCTGCGCTTCCACGACCTGGCGCGGGTCGGCGAGGACATCCGCATCCTGGCCCGCTTCGCCCAACCTGACATCACTACGAAGGAATAAGCCGTATGTTTACTGGAATCGTCGCCGCCGTCGGCAACATCACGTCGGTCACCCCGCTGGAGGGCGGCTCGTTCGCGGGCGTGCGCCTGGAAGTCGATGCCGGCCCGCTGGGCCTGGCGGACGTCGCGCTGGGCGACTCGATCGCCATCAATGGCGCCTGCATGACCGTGGTCGCCAAGACCGACCAGGCCTTCACCGTGGACGTCTCGCGCGAAAGCCTGAGCAAGACCGTGGGCCTGGAAGCCCCCGGCGAAGTCAACCTGGAAAAGGCGCTGACCCTGGCCGAGCGCCTCGGCGGGCACCTGGTTTCCGGCCACGTGGACGGACTGGGCACCGTGCACAGCTTCGAGCCGGTGGGCGAGTCGCGCGAACTCGTCATCGACGCCCCGGTCGAGCTGGCCAAATTCCTGGCCTACAAGGGTTCAGTGGTGGTCAACGGCGTCTCGCTGACCGTCAACCGGGTCGAGGATGTTGAAAACGAGGCGGGCAAGGTATGCCGCTTCTCGATCAACCTGATCCCGCACACGATCGAGGTCACCACCCTCAAGCACCTGAAGGCCGGGTCGAAGGTCAACCTGGAGATCGACCTGATCGCGCGCTACGTGGAGCGCATGCTGTCGGCCAGGGGCTGATTCAACCGCCCGGCGCCGCGCTGTTGGCGCCGGAGGCCGCCACCGCAGTTGCGGCCTGTTGTTCGGGATTGAGCACCACCTGCACGTAGTTCTGCTGGTTGAAGTAGCGCCGCGCCGCAGCGCGGATCTCCTCGCCTGTAATCGCCTGCACCTGCTTCTCGACCTCCAGGATCGCGCCCGGGTCGGTGCCTTCGCTCAGCGCCGACTGCAGGTGCGACAGCCAGTAGCCGTTCTCGCGCAGCGAGCCGCGGTGGTTCTGGATCCAGTTGCGCTTCACCTTGTCGAGGTCGCCCATCTCGGGCCCCTCGGCCTGCAGGCGCGCGATTTCGGCGAAGGTCGTCGCGATCACCTTGTCCACATTCTCGGGGCCGGTCGGCAGCGTGACGCCGATCGAGTAATTCCCGTACGGAATCTTGCTCAGCACGCCAGACGCGCCGCCGCCGTAGATCAGCGCCATCTTTTCGCGCAGCACGTCGATGATGCGCAGGTTGAGCACCTCGAGCAGCGCCGCCAGGCGCAGCTGTTCATCTTCGCTGAACTCGGCCTTGCCGGTGAAGGTCAGCGACACCGTGCTCTTCGGCTCGGAGCCGCTGCGCACCTCGCGCTTGACCACGCCCGTCGCCGGACGCAGGCCGACGTCGCGGTAGGCCACCGTGAGCTCGGGTGTCGGCAGGCTGCCGAGATAGGTCGCCAGCAGCGGCTTGAGGGCGGCCACGTCGAAGCTGCCGACCAGGATGAAGGTCAGGTCGCGGGCGCTGGAAAAGCGCTGGCGGAAGATGTCGATGCTGCGATCCAGGTCGATCTGCTCGTATTCCTCGGCCTTCAGGGTGCGCGGCGCGCGCGGGTGCATGTTGTACAGCGCCGCCATCACCGCGTCGCCGAAGCGCGCGCCCGGCTGCGCGGTCTGGTTGCGCGCCTGCTCGACCTGCTTGCCGACATAGGAGCGGAACAGGTCTTCGTCGCGCCGTACCCCCTGGAACTTCAGCCAGGTCAGCTGCAGCATGGTCTCGATGTCGGTCGCGCCCGAGGCGCCCACCACCACGTCGGTGTAGTTGGCCAGGCCGACGTTCACCTGGGCCGCCTTGCCCGCCAGGATCTTGCGCATGTCGAGCGGGGTAAAGTCCTTCACGCCCATGCTGGCCACGATCGCATTCGCGAAACGCGCATTCAGGATGTCCTGGTCGCCGAACAGGCTCTGGCCGCCGAAGCGGGCGGCGCTCATCAAGACCTGGTCGTTGCGGAAATCGGTCGGCTTGAGGATCACCTTGACCCCGTTCGACAGCGTCAGGCGGGTCAGGCCGAGCGCCTTGTCATGCGACTCGGCCACGATGCTGCCGGGCTTCGGCGGGCGCTCCATCAGGCGCGCCGCCACCGCCTTCTCGTCGTGCGGAAGGAGTTCGGCGCGCTCGGCGCCGGCCACCGCCGCCAGCAGCTGCGCGCCTTTCGGGGTGTCGGGACGGGTCACGCCGGTGTACAGCACCAGCTTGCCCGAGTCCGCCGGAATGGTGCGGCGCGCGTAGGCATTGACCTCGTCCAGGGTGATGCCGGGCAGCAGCTCCTTGACGTAGCGGTATTCGGCGTCGATGCCGGGGATCGCCTCCTGCTGCAGGAAGTTGCGGATGTATTCGGCGGCATAGGTGCCGGAATCGCTCTTGGCGCGCTCGTTCCAGGCCTGCTCGTAGTTGCGCATCAGGCTCTTCTTGACCCGCTCCAGTTCCGCCGCGCCGAAACCGTAGCGGCGTGCGCGCTCGTTTTCCTCGACCAGGGCGGTGAGCGCGGTTTCGGCGCCGCGCGGCCCCAGCGCGGCCGAGGCGTTGTACGAGCGGTAGCGCGGCGTCAGCTTGCCGAGCGAGCTGCTGGCGCCCATGAAGGGCGGCTCCGGCAGCTGCGACAGTTCCTGCAGGCGCTGGTTGAGCATGGCGGAGAACAGCGATTGCACCAGGTCGTCGCGGTAGGCGCGGATGGTGCCGGCTTCGACCACCGGCTGGACCGGGTAGCGGATCAGCACCGCATTGCCGGTGGCCTCATTGTCGGTGATCACCAGGGCCTGGGTGGCCTGGCGCGCCGGGATCTCGGCATAGGCGCGCGGACGCGCCGGCACCGGGTTCTTCAAGTGGGCGAAATGCTTCTTCACCAGCTGTTCGGCCTGCAGCGGATCGATATCGCCGACCGCCACCACCGCCATCAGGTCGGGGCGGTACCAGTCGCGGTAAAAACGGGTCAGGGCGTCCGGCTTGAAGCTGCGCAGCACCTCCTCGGTGCCGATCGGCAGGCGCTCCGCGTACTTCGAGCCGTTGAAGATCGCCGGCATGATCTGCTTGCTCATGCGGTCCAAGGCGCCTTTGCCGAGGCGCAGCTCTTCCAGCACGATGCCGCGTTCCTTCTCGATCGCATCCGGGTCGAAGCGCAGGCCGTGGGCCCAGTCTTCCAGCACCTGGAAGGCTTTCGCCACGTGCTCGGGCTTGTCGGTGGGGATCGGCAGGATGTAGACGGTCTCGTCGAACGAGGTATAGGCGTTCAGGTCGGCCCCGTAGCCGACGCCGATCGACTGCAGGTAGGACACCAGCTCATGCTTGTGGAAGTTGGTCGAGCCGTTGAAGGCCATGTGCTCCACGAAATGGGCCATGCCGCGCTGGTCCTCGTCTTCGAGGATGGAGCCGGCCTTGACCACCAGGCGCAGCTCGAGCTTGCGCTCGGGGCGGGCATTGCGCTGGATGTAATAGCTCAGGCCGTTGGCGAGCTTGCCCACCTTGACCTGCGGGCCGACCGGGATCGGGGCGTCCAGGCGCAGCGGCGCCGCTGCACCGGCACTGGCCTTGGCGGCGGGCTTCGCGGAAGCCGCGGCGGCATGGCCGGCCAGCGCCTGCGCACAGAGCAGCGCGGCCACGCACAGACCGCGCATGAAATTCTTGCTCATCGGGGATCCAGTTCTAGGGATGAGCACGCATTCTACCGCGCACACCCCAGGAAACTGTTGCACAGTCGTATATGCATGTCAAACCGGGCATCTCACACCGCCACGCGCCCCTTGGCCAGCAGCGCGGCCATCTCGTGCGCCGGCACCGGGCGGCTGTACAGGTAGCCCTGCATCACGTCGCAGCCGATCAGGCCCAGGAAGTCGCGCTGCCCGATCGTCTCCACGCCCTCGGCCACGACCGACAGCGACAGGCCCTGGGCCAGCGCGATGGTGGCCTGGGCGATGGCCGCGCTGCGCTGCTCGGTGGTGATGTTGCGCACAAACGTCTGGTCGATCTTCAGCTTGTCGAGCGGGAAGCGCGACAAGTAGCCGAGCGAGGAATAGCCGGTGCCGAAATCGTCCAGCGACAGCGACACGCCCAGCGCGCGCAGCTCCGCCATCTCGGTCTCGGCCACGCTGCTGTCCCCGAGCATCACGCTTTCGGTCAGCTCCACCTCCAGGTAGCGCGGCGCCAGGCCGCTCTCCGCCAGGGCCTTGCGCACGACCGTGCTCACCGAGCCGGACTTGAACTGGTTGGCCGAGACGTTGACGGCCACCCGCACCGGCGGCAGGCCGGCGTTTTGCCAGGCCTTGTTCTGGAGGCAGGCCTGGCGGATCACCCACTCGCCGATCGGGTGGATCAGGCCCGTGTCCTCGGCCAGCGGGATGAAGTCGGCCGGGGAGACCGTGCCGATCTCCTCGCTGCGCCAGCGCAGCAGGGCTTCCATGCCGACCACGCTGCCGTCGATGCGCGAGACCTGGGGCTGGTAGTGCAAGGCCAGTTCGTCGCGCTCGATCGCGCGCCGCAGGCGCGTCTCCAGCGCCAGCCAGCGCAGCGCCTGGGCATTCATTTCGCCCTTGAAGAAGCGGAAGCCGTTGCGTCCCGCGCCCTTCATCTCGGTGAGCGCGGCGTCGGCGGCCTTGAGCAGGTCGCCCGGGGCGCTGCCGTCGCGCGGGAAGATGCTGATGCCGACACTGCCGGTGACCACCACGTCGTGCTCGCCCACCGCGTGCGGCTGGGCGATGGCGTCGATCAGGCGGCGCGCGGCCAGGATGATGTCGTCGTTGTCCTTGCAATTGGTGAGCAGCAGGACGAATTCGTCGCCGGACAGGCGCGCCAGGGTGTCGGTCGGCCCGGCGATCTGGCCGACCCGGCGCGCCACCTCGCGCAGCACGGCGTCGCCCGCCGCATGGCCCAGGCTGTCGTTGATGCGCGAGAGGCGGTCGACGTTAAACAACAGCACTGCGAGCTGGCCGTCGCCCAGGCGCGCGGCGGCCATTGCCTGCTGCAGGCGGTCATTGAACAGCGAGCGGTTCGGCAGCAGCGTGAGGGCGTCGTGGTTGGACAGGAAGTCGAGCTGGTGGTGCGCCGCCTTCAGCGCCGACAGGTCGGTGGAGACCGAGACGTAGGCGGTCAGCTTGCCGGATTCATCGCGCACGGCGCTGATGCTGAGGCGTTCCGGGTAGACCTCGCCGTTCTTGCGGCGGTTCCAGATTTCGCCGCGCCACTGGCCTTCCTGTTCCAGGCAGTGCCACATGTCGCGGTAGAAAGAGGCGTCGTGCCGGCCCGAGCGCAGGATGCGCGGGGTCCGGTCCAGTATCTCGGATTCGCGGTAGCCGGTGATCTGCTCGAAGGCCGGGTTGATGGCGACGATGCGCGCCTCGGCATCGGTCATCAGGATCCCTTCCTGGGTGCTGTCGAAGACCTGGCGCGCCAGCTCGAGCCGGTGCTCGCTCTCGCGCAGGGCCTTGTCGGCGTCGGCGCGCGCCAGGGCTTCCAGCTGCAGCTGGGTGGCGTGGCGCTGCACCACGTCGTACAGGTTCAGGTTTTCATGGGCCACCGCGAGCTGGGCGGCCAGCGCGGTCGCCCAGCGCTCTTCCTCGTCGGTGAAGCTTGGGGCGCCCGGGCGGCGTGCGCAGTACAGCCAGCCGTGCGGATGCTGCAGGTCGTGCACCTGCAGGCCGAGGAAGCTGCCCATGGGTGGATGGCAGGACGGCATGCCGTCCAGCAGGGGATCGCCTTGCGCCAGGCGCAGCGGGGCCCTGGCGCGCAGCAGCATGCCGGGCAGCCGGCCCTCGTCCAGCGCGTGCGAGGCGAGCAGTTCGGGCGCCAGCGCCCAGGTGTCGAGGTGGCGCACGCCGCGTTCGCCCCGGTCGAGCAGGCACAGCGCGGCAAAATCGGCATGCAGCACGCGCCGTGCGGCGTCCAGGAAGGATGCGGCCAGGGTCTCGACACGGCGTTCGCCGATCAGGGCCAGGCACAGGCGCTCCAGCTCGGCCAGGCGCGCGCCAAGGTCGAAGGGCAGGGCGCGCTCGCGTTCCGGCGCCGGTTCCGGCACCGGCAGCGGCGGGGCGCCTTCGACCACGCCCAGCTCGAGGTTGATGGCGTCGAGGATCTGCTGCGGGTCGGCAGGCTTGGGCAGGACGGTGGCGACGCCGCTGCGCGCCGCCATCGCCTTGGTCTCGCGCTCGGCATACACTGCGGAGAAGAAGATCACGCGGATGCCGCGCAGGTCGGGATCCTGGCGCAGCTGCTGGACCAGCTCATAGCCGTCCATGACCGGCATCAGGATGTCGGTAATGATCAGGTCGGGACGCTGGGCGCGCGCCAGCGCCAGCGCCTCGGCGCCGTCTTCCGCCTCCAGCAGGCGGTGGCCGGTGAAGCCGAGCAGGGCGTTCAGGAAGGCGCGGTTGCTCGGCCGGTCGTCGACGATCAGGATCGTAGCCATTCAGTCCTGCCTTTCTTGCGAAAGCGGACTGCGACTGAACGAATGCGGAACGACCGCCATGTCTACTCCAGGAGATGGCCGCGTAGCGCCGGGGAAAGGCCTCGGCGGCACATGCGGCCGCAATGTTTTTATCATAATCGAGTCGTGCTTGAACACGCTCTTTGTTGCGTGTCGGAAACTTAGCTTAGCAATTCTCACCACATGAAAATACACACATTGTTGCATGTTGCTTGATGGCAACGTAAGTTGACGAACTCACAGTGTTGTGTTGAAGAGGATCGCCAGTGCTTCGGTTGAAAGGCGGTAAATCCTTTAAAATAGCGGATTGTGCAAAATCCGTTTCAAGGAATCCGTATGTCTATCTCCAGCACCGAGGAAATCGTTGCCGAATTGCGCGCAGGGCGCATGGTCATTCTTGTCGACGAAGAAGACCGCGAGAACGAGGGCGACCTGGTGCTTGCCGCCGATTTCGTCACTCCGGAAGCGATCAATTTCATGATCCGCCATGCGCGCGGCCTGGTCTGCCTGACCCTGACCGAAGAACGCTGCGACGAACTGGCGCTGCCGATGATGACGTCGAAGAACGGGACCTCCTTCGGCACCAATTTCACGGTGTCGATCGAAGCGGCCGAGGGCGTGACCACCGGCATTTCCGCGGCCGACCGCGCGCGTACCATCCAGGTGGCCGTGAACAAGGGCACGACGCCGGACGACCTGGTCCAGCCGGGCCACATCTTCCCGCTGCGTGCCCAGAAGGGCGGCGTCCTGATGCGCGCCGGCCATACCGAGGCCGGCTGCGACCTGACCGAGATGGCCGGCCTGACCCCGGCCTCGGTGATCTGCGAGATCATCAAGGAAGACGGTACCATGGCGCGCCTGCCGGACCTGATCGAGTTCGCCAGGGAGCACAAGCTGAAGATCGGCACCATTGCCGACCTGATCCATTACCGCAGCCAGAACGAAAGCCTGGTCGAGCGCGTGGCCGAGCGCCCCTTGAGCACCCCGTACGGCGAGTTCAAGCTGGTCGCCTACCGCGACAAGCCGAGCGGCGCGGCCCACCTGGCCCTGGTGCACGGGATACTAGCGCGCGACAAGGAAGCGCTGGTGCGCGTGCACCAGCCGGTGTCGATCCTCGACGTGCTGGGCGACTGCGCCTCGACCCACTCCTGGGACCTGGCCTCGGCCATGAAGGCGATCAAGGGCGGCGATTCGGGCGCCATCGTGCTGCTGAACTGCGGCGAGACCGCGGACCAGCTGTTCGCCCAGTTCGCCCCGCGCGACACCAGCGCCCGCAGCGCCCGCGCCGCCTCGATGGACCTGCGCACCTACGGCATCGGCGCCCAGATCCTGCGCAACCTCGGCGTCGGCAGGATGCAGCTGCTGGCCAACCCGCGCAAGATGCCGTCGATGACCGGCTTCGACCTGGAAGTCACCGGCTACCTGCCGCAGCCCAGCGCGTGATGCGGCGCGTCCGGACATAAAATCACACTACTATATACATACCAATCGAGAAGAAGAGGTCAGCCATGACGGTAGGAACTTTTGAAAGCAATCTGGCGGGTGAAGGCCTGCGCATCGGCATCGTGCAGGCACGATTCAACGCCGACATCGGCCACGGCCTGCTGTCGTCCTGCCTGGTCGAACTGAAGCGCCTGGGCGTGGCCGACGAGGATATCCTCCACATCACGGTGCCGGGTGCGCTGGAAGTGCCGCTGGCGCTGCAGAAGATGGCCGAGACCCAGCAGTTCGACGCGCTGATCGCGCTGGGCGCGGTGATCCGCGGCGAGACCTATCACTTCGAGCTGGTATCGAACGAATCGGGCGCGGGCATCACCCGCATCGGCCTGGACTACGGCATGCCGATCGCCAACGCCATCCTCACCACCGAAAACGACGAGCAGGCCGAAGCCCGCATGGCCGAGAAGGGCGCCGATGCGGCGCGCGTCGCGGTCGAGATGTCGAACCTGCTGTTCGCACTGGAAGAGCTGCAGGCCGAAGACGAATAAAGCGCTTAACAAAACCCCCAGGGCAAGGCGCATCGTCGAAGACAGTACGATAGTACGGCGAGACGATGCAACGCCGCCATGGGGGGAATTGTTAGGCGCGCTAAGAATAAGCAGTAAAGGAAACCACATGACTGACAAGACCACGCACGCCAACCCGAGCAAGAACCGCACGCCGCGCCACCGCGCGCGCGAGTTCGCGCTGCAGGGCCTGTACCAATGGCTGCTCAACAATGAACCGGCCCGCACGGTCGTCACCAACATCCGCGGCGCCCACGGCTTCGACAAGGCCGACGGCGAATTCTTCAGCGAACTGCTGAACGGCACCATCGCCACCTCGGTCGAGCTGCGCGAGGTCATCGCACCGCTGATCGACCGCGGCGTGGCCGAGCTGTCGCCGATCGAGCACGGCGTGCTGCTGCTGGGCGCCTACGAGCTGAAGAACCATCCGGAAATCCCGTACCGCGTCGTCATCAATGAAGCGGTCGAGCTGACCAAGTCCTTCGGCGGCATCGACGGCCACAAGTACGTCAACGGCGTGCTGGACAAGCTGGCCTCGACCCTGCGTCCTGACGAGGTGGGAGCGGACGCGCGCCGCTGATCGGCAGACTCTTTATCGTGATCGCAAGGCCACCGTGGCGCTGCCCCGGTGGCCTTTTTTGTTTGTTCTTATTTCATCGTAACTGTCTCAAGTAGTCTCGACATGAGGGTTGTGGAGGTCTAGGATGAGTATTCACGCGGCGTAAATACGTTTGGAGCGTCGTTCATCTCAAGAATGAAATGAATCATGATGAAATCGACTGGAAGCATCGCTTCAGCTTCACGTTTCACTCTTGCATTCGCACTCCTCCTTCAAATGGCCTCTGCAAGCGCGCAATTCTCACTCATCTTTAATATCAATGATCTGAAGTTGAGAGAAATTGAGGCAGCTTATACAACAGGTCAAGACACGAAGGAGATCGTCTGGACTACCAGTGCAAAACCGATGCCGGAAGTGCAGAAGAATAATGACGCCTGCGCTCGCCTTCCAGAATATGGGCATGGGGCGATTTGCTATCGTGTTTGCGGAGGCAGTCTAGCCAGTGAGCCAGTTCGTTGGATCTACGAATGGAGACCAGCACATCTTGGTCACGATACTCCCTGGGAGGCGTGCCTCGAAAATCAAGGATGCAAGAGTTTTAGAGAGGAATACTATCCTGACAACGGTCGGGGCTGTGGGCATTTCATGATCTGGAAGCCACAGATGAGATAGCCCCTTGAAGTACCAGACACAGTCGATGCTGTATCCTTACGGATAGGAATAAGACTGTGAGTATGACTAGAAACAACCAAACCATCGAAGTCGTGACGGTGTCCGAAGAGCGACGCCGG